>CAYOZW010000170.1:0-7260 GCA_964408495.1 uncultured Eubacteriales bacterium | reverse complement strand
ACCTTTTTCAGGATCTCCTCGGCCTCCCGCCAATCCGGCAGGATGTTGTAATCCTTAGACGTCCGCACCCGCTCCATCAGATCAACCGGAAAGGCCCGGAAAAAGAGCCGGTCCAGGTTCCGGTGGGTCACCTGGATGGACCTCGTTCCGGGGGAATCGGTCTTCATCATATCGACCGAATATCCAGGAGCTTCGATGCTCTTGACGAGGTGGAGGCAGCGCCGGCCGCCGGGGCTGTCGGGATAGGCAGCCGCGCCTTCAAGCGCTATCTTCCGGGCATCGATGAGAGCGTCGGGCTCGTCCTTGGCCCGGGTAAATTCGGCCAGCACGGCTTGGCCCATCGCCCACCAGGGATATTTCCGGTACTTGGGGAGGGTCCCGGAGAGACGGCTGCGGATAAGGGCCCGGTCCTCTTCCTGGCTGAAAGAGCCGTGGAGGGCCTGGAGCCGTTCGAGACGCGCTTCCAAGGCGGCTTCGGGCCGGCCGGAACGGCGGCACCAAGTCTCATGCTCTCCCAACAATGCGGCCAGTTTCTCCAGCGGATGGACGGAGGGAGATTGGAGAATTCCGGGGACTGATTTATCCGCGCCCGGCTCTCCCGCGAGCCTCTCCAGGTCGAGCAAAAAAGTCTCGTTGCTCTGTCGCGGCGTCCAGGAACGGGTGTCCACGAGGACTCTGGCCATGAGATAGACGACGGCATCGCGGAGGGTATCGCGGGTTCCAGCGGGGTAATCACCGGAATGCCAGAACTCCGGATATTCCCCGGCTCTATGGTCCTGGAGTCGCCCACGGTCCTCCCAAACTCTTAGGAGGGCGCTCCAAGCTTCGGCAAAGATCTGTTCCTTGGTCCAGGCCTTGAGGTCTACGGGACCTTTCGTCTCGACCCGCTCGCGCCGGTTGATCTCCCAGGAATAGGCGGCGTAGTAGGTCATCAGGGAGTCAGCGAAAAAGAGCTCCAGCATGTCCTGCTCAACCGCGCCTTTCGGCCAGGGCTCCTCCCTGAGGAACCGGACCGAGGTCTCATAGCCATGGAGGGCAGTTCGGAGCTGGGCCTCCTTGATGAGCGCCCAGGCCCAGCCGGCGTCATCCCCTGAGGCTTTGGCCTCTTCGCGAAGACGCGCGGCCTCTTTCGCCGCCGCCTCGAACTTCTGTTCGTCGACGAGTTGATCGAGCCGCTTGCGGTCGAGCTTTTGTTGAGCGCCGCTGTCAACCGATGAAAATGAGGGTATTGCTGGATCAGGGGTCGAGGGCGGCGGATTGACCTTGGAAAGGGTCGCTGCCGCGAGAAGGATTAATGGCCCTATAAAAAGAGCAACAAGCACTTTCAGCCAAAAGAAGCGCCTCCGGCGCTCCGTTTTTATGGGATGTCCTGGGATAAGGTTTCGGTTGCTCATGTGTTCCTCCCGGCGGCTCCTCCGCACGATCGCCGCCCCGCCCGCTCCTCTAATAATACAATACTCGGGCCGGCATTAGTTCCAAAAATTTGGTGACACTCTATCATTTCCCGCCTTCCAACTAAATGGCCAAAAAATATGATGCCCCCAATAAAGCAACTCAGGAGGCGAGTTTCTCGATCTTTGCTAGATAGCCCCTCATCCTGGAAAACTGTCCGGAATTGCTGAGGATAATGATGACCCCGTCGCTGTCCAGAAAGCGGAAGAAGGCGGCCCGGAAGCCAAAGTCGTTAGCTCCGCCGTGCCGGGCGACTCTCTTATTTGTTTTTGTCAAAGAGACCACCCAACCGTATCCTTCTCCACCGGAAGGTCGGAGCTCCCAATGCGGGGTGAACGCCTTTTCCTTGGCCGCCGCGCTGAGGGTTTTTTCGCCCTGGAGCGCCAAGTGGAAATGATAAAGGTCCTCCGCCGACATGACCAGTCCACCGTTTCCAATGAGTGCCCAGCCGATCCTGGGCCAGGCCAGCGGTGAGTTGACTTCTCCGAGCTCTCTATCTCCGTATCCGACGGCGACATCCTTCTCCGTCCATGACTGGTCCCGATAGAATCCGGCGCTGGACATTCCTGACGGACCAAAAATGGCCTTCTTCAGGAATCCCTGATAACTCAAACCCGAAACCTTCTCGATGACGGCGGCAAGGAGTGTGTATCCCGAGTTGGAGTACTCGTTGCCCTCTCCCGGCTTGAATTTGAGCTTCTGAGCCAGAATGCGCCGGATGGCTTCCTCCCTGGTCATTTCCTCGAAATCGCCCTTTGTGTCATGGTATTCAAGAAGGCCTGAGGTGTGGGTTAGGAGATGGTGGATGGTGATGCCTGTCTTGTCCGGAGGGACATTTTCAATATATCGGCCGATCCGTTCGAAAACCGACAGCTTCCCCCGCTGTTCCAAGACAAGGATGGCCGTGGCAGTAAAACTCTTGGTGATGGACCCGATGTCGAAAACCGTCGTCGATGTGACCGGACGTTTCTTGGCATAATTGGCCCATCCGTATCCCTTCTTGATAACGATGTCCGGCCCTTTGGACACGAGGACACAGCCGGAAAACCCGGACTTCTGCGCAGCGGTAATGTAGGCATCGATCGCCTCCCCCACCTTGCCGCTGACGACGGCCGCTGGATCCCTAGCCGAAGCGCCCTCGCGCAAGGCCTCGGGCAACTCGGGAGGTATGACCTTTCCAATATCGATGCTGGTCACCGCGTGGGGAGGATCGGGCTCTGCAGTCAGCACGATACGCACCATTTCGCCCGACTTCTTGCTCTCGACTTCAGCCTCCACAGCGTGCGGGCTTTCCAGCTTGATCAAGGCGATCTCGAACCCGCCCAATTGATCATGAATCCGGCGGAAGAAAGCGACCTGTTCCGGAATGGGAACCTTGTCCAGGAACGGCTTGGCAAAAGCCGTTGCCACCGCCTCCATTCTCTGCTCGTCCCCGGACTCGATGACATCTAGAATCTCGCGAAGCCTCATTTCCGCCGGAGGCCTCGGTTTATCCGCCGGAGTGGCCTGACTCGCCGCTTCCCCTAAAATAACCCGGCCTGACATGAGAATCACAGCCAGGCCAATGGCCATGACAATTGAAGGATGCCCCACTTTTCCAAATCCCATTATTTTCTCCTTATAAAAACGGGGACAGTATATCAAGTTCCAAATTCATATGAATAGAAAAATCATTGACTGCCCCAAATTTAGTTATCCCAATGCCTAGAACAGTGAACCGCTGCGAACGTTGCAAACCAAATCTATCCTGTTTGCCTCCAGCTGTCATAATCATCCCGCCCAGAAAATTGACTTGCCCCATATCCTTTGCTATATAAGCGGTTATAAAAGACGATATAGAAGGCCCTGGGGCCGTTGCCAGAATACCGGATTTCGAAAGGACGATTTCATGAACAGATCAGCCTTGGTATGCGGGGCGGGCGGATTCATCGGCAGCCACCTGACGAAGAGACTCAAGAAAGAAGGTTATTGGATCCGCGGCGTGGACTTGAAATATCCCGAATTTTCCCCGACGGCGGCGGACGAATTCCTGATCCTCGACCTGCGGGAGCAGCCGAACTGCGAGAAGGCGGTTCGCACCCCCGACGGCCGGCCGTTCGACGAGGTCTATCAACTGGCCGCCGATATGGGGGGGATGGGATTCATCCAGGCGGCCGAGTGCGAGATCATGCGGAACAGCGCCTTGATCAATATCCATATGACCAACGCGGCGGCGACGGCCGCAGTGAAGCGCTATCTCTTCTCCTCCTCGGCCTGCGTCTACAGGGATATGAAGCCCGAAGAGCCGGAGCTCTCCGAGAAAGAAGCCTACCCCGCCCTACCCGACAACGAATACGGCTGGGAAAAGCTTTACGCCGAGCGGATGGCCATGGCCTACGGCCGGCGCTTCGGGATGGTTGTCCGGATCGCCAGATTCCAAAACACCTATGGCCCAGAGGGCACCTGGGAGGGCGGCCGCGAAAAGGCCCCGGCCGCGTTCTGCCGCAAGGTCGCCGAAGCCGAGGACGGAGGAGAGATCGAGGCCTGGGGCGATGGAACGGCCATGCGCGCTTATACCTATATCGACGACCTCCTCGACGGGATCCGCCTGTTGATGCAGTCGGACCTCGAGGACGGAGTCAACATCGGCCGCCGTGAATACATTTCCGTGGATGATCTGGCCCGCACGGTAGCTGAAGTGGCCGGAAAACACCTCCGGATAAAGCATATTCCCGGACCGGTCGGCGTCAGCGCCAGGAATTTCCGAGTGGACCGGATCTCGTCCCTGGGGTGGACCTCCAAAATCTCATTAAAAGAAGGAATCTCCCGCACCTATCCCTGGGTTAAGGCGCAAGTCGAAGCCAGGAAAAAATGAGACCCGGCTGGGACTACCTCATCGTCACGGCGGCCAACGAGGACCAGGCCGGCGCCTACGAAGAACAGCTTCGCATTCGCCGGGAGCTCGGGTTGATCCATGGAGTCGGGGAAGCCCTGGTCGTCCCGGACCCGGCCGGACGCCGCATCGGGAGCGGCGGCAGCACCCTCCTCTGCCTTATCGAAATCATCAACCGGGAACTTCGGGGCCGGCGGAAAGAGCTGGCTTCCCCCGCGGCCTGGGAGCGGCTGTTGAGCCGGCTGCGCGTCCTTATTATCCACGCGGGCGGCGACGCCCGCCGTCTTCCCTCCTACAGCCCCTGCGGCAAGATCTTCATCCCGGTGCCGGGTGAATCCGACAGCGCCTCAGGCATGACGCTGCTTGACCGGCAGCTCCCCTGTTATCTCTCCCTCACGGCGCCGGCGGACGGCTGCGGGCAGGTCGTCGTTACGAGTGGAGACGTTTTCCTGGATTTCGACGCCTCCCCTGTCGGGTTCGGCCGACGCGGCATCACGGCCGTCGGCTGCCTGGCTGATCCCAAGCTGGCCGCGGCGCACGGAGTTTTTTGCCCCGGCCGGGACGGCGAAGTCCGGAAGTTCCTGCAGAAACCTTCGCCCGAAGAGCAGGAGAAGCAGGCCGCAATCGACCGCCACGGACGCTCACTCCTCGACATCGGCGTCATGAGCATAGACCCGCCGGCCGCTGTAAGTCTGCTGGCTTCTTGTCAGCCGCGAATCGGCCGCAGCCAAAAACTTGTCTGGTCAGGCCGCGGTGCCCAGATCATCCGGCGCCACGGGCTCGATTTCTACAGAGAAGTCTGCTGCGCTATGGGTCGGAAGACAGACCGCAAAAGCTATATCAGAGAGGTCCGGAGGACAGGATCGACTTTGAGCGATAGTGATTTGAGCACCCTTTTCGACGTCTTCAAGAGCATCCCTTTCTTTGTCGAGACCGTCCTGCGCTGCAGCTTTCTCCATTTCGGGACGATGCGCCAGCTTATGGCCAGCGGCGCCGACCTGATCAGTCTGGACAGGGGCATTTCCAACTTGCACGCCCCGATCATCCTCAATTCAGAAATGGGACCTGGCGGGGCTGTGATCGGGAAGGACGCCTGGGTCGAGGGCTGCCGAATCCATAAGGTTCTCTCGCTCGGCGGCGAGAACGTCGTCGTCGGCGCCGACCTGGAACAGCCGCTCACCCTGCCGGGGAAAGCTTGCCTGGATGTCCTTGAGGGCAAGGATAGCTGCGGCAAAAAGGTCCTCTTTGTCCGCTGTTACGACATCGATGACCTCTTCCATCTATCCCGGGACAAAGGCGGCCGTTTAAACGGCCTGCCGCTCAACGAATGGCTGCGGGCAATGGGTGCAGGGGAAGACGAGGTCTGGGATAAGCGCCTGGCGGAGGCGGAAAAATGCGTCTGGGCAGGACGGTTCTTCCCGGCGCTGGAGAGCACATCCCAAATTCCTGCTTGGACCTGGCTGTTCAATCTTCCGGCCTCGACAGAGCCCCAGAAACTCGCCTGGCGGCAAAGTCCCAGGTTCAGTCTAGCCGAGATGGCCCGGCTCGCTTCCCATAAATCCTTCCATGCCCGCCGGCTGGCCATTCGCGCGGGCTCGATTCGAAGCAACCCTGGCCGGGCCTTCCGCCCCGAGAGCGGATTCTCTGCGTCCGACCTCGCCTTCTTTATTAGGGAAACGGCCACCGCCGAAAAACCTCTCTGGCTTTCCGGAATTCTCAAGGAGTCCTACCGCCGCCATGGGCCAGAAGCCCCCCTGGTCGATGTCGAAAGCCTGGGATTATCCCGCATCCTTCACACCCTGGGAACAGCCGTAACGAAGGTGGTCCGGGAAGGAGGAGGGTTGACGCGGACCGGCCTGGCCGACTCCGGAAAAAAGCTCGGCAGGAAAGATAGGGCCTGGCTGGATTCGCTCGGACTTTCTCTGGGGGAAACGACTCCCGCCGCCTGGGGAAGTCGAGCCGGGCAGGCCGCTTTCGAACACCTGGGAAAGGCCATCATCCGGAGCGGATACGAGCGGATCGAGCCACCGAAAAACGCCCTTCGCGAGGATGAGATCGTCTGGGGCCGGGCTCCCGCCCGGTTCGACCTCGGCGGAGGTTGGACCGATACTCCGCCCTACTCCCTCGAGCGCGGCGGCTGCGTCATCAACGCGGCCGTCAACCTCAACGGGCAGGCGCCGATCCAGGCCTACGCCCGCGTCATCCCCGAGCCCGAGATCCGGATAAATTCCATCGATCACAGCGTTCGAATCACCATCCGCGAACTCGGAGACCTGCTCGACTACCGTCAGCCCGCCAGCCGGTTCGGCCTGGCCAAGGCGGCCCTGGCCCTCTGCGGGTTCTCACCCGTTGAAGCGGTCTGGGCCAAGGGCATGACTCTGGCCGGGATGCTGGGCCGGTTCGGGGGCGGGATCGAGCTCACCACCCTGGCCGCTATCCCCAGCGGTAGCGGATTGGGCACTTCGAGCATCATGGGCGCCGTCCTGATCTCGGTCATCAGCCGGGTGACGGGCCGCGTGCTATCACCGCGCGATCTTTTTCACGCCGTCCTCAGGCTCGAGCAGGAACTGACCACGGGCGGCGGCTGGCAGGACCAGGTCGGAGGGGTAGTCGAGGGCGTCAAAGTCATCCGGACCGGGCCGGGCATGGTCCCCGACCCCATCATCCATTTCGTCCCGGCGGACGTCCTGAATCCAGGGACCAACGGAGGTCAGACCCTTCTCTACTACACCGGTTTGCGCCGGCTGGCCAAGAATATCTTGGCCGATGTCGTGGGAAATTATCTGGACAGGGACAGGCGCTCGTTGGAAACACTCCGTCAGATCCACGAATTTCCGCCGTTGATAGCCGAAGCGATGTCACAGAAGTCCGTCGAACGCTTCGGACGGTTCATCGACGCCGCCTGGCGCCTCAAAAAAGCGCTCGACCCGGAATCG
>CAYOZW010000169.1:5785-7273 GCA_964408495.1 uncultured Eubacteriales bacterium | reverse complement strand
ATTCGGCCCGCTGGGCTTTCGACTACGTCGACTATCACACCCAGCCGCTCTATTCGCTGGCCATCCAGGATGTTCGCGAAGCCCAGGAGAAATTCGAACGGACGGCCGTCGAGCGGACAGCCGGAATCGACCGGATGGCCCTGGAGATCCATCAAAAGGACCCGGCCAAGGCCCGCCAGTTCTTGACGGACTATTGCCTCAACAACGCTGCTGCGGTGATCAACGCCTGGTGGGAGCTGGGTGACAATCTGCTCGTCAAGTACAACAAGCTCTGGATCTACGACACCGCAACGCGCAAGCGCCTGCCGCTCAAGTTCCCCGATTGGTACCTCAAGCTGCTGGTCGAGCACAACCAGATCCCGCCGCAGACACCAGAGAAACATTAGCCCGTCCTCGATGGCGTGTTGAGGAGATTGAAAGTTGGATGGGAAAATCATGGGGACACTTGCCTTAATCCGCGAATTAGGGTTGGCGTCCCCGTTATTAAGGGGGAGCGCACCAAAAGTCTCCCTCTCCCTAGATGGGAGAGGGTCGGGGAGAGGGTGACTGCGATAATATCGATCTCCCCATCGAAGGAAGGGAAATTCCGCAGCTCTCTGAAAAGAATGAGTCTATAGATGTGTACCTCGGCTTATCGGCAGAGGAACATATCTCCAAAGCCTTCAGGAGGACAAAATAAGATGAGGAAAAAAGGTTTTGTCCGGACAGCGCGACTTTCCGGGATCGCTCTTTTCCTGAGCCTCGCCTCGGTCTCTCTATGTGCGCAGGACGCCGAGTTGTTCACTCCCAATTTTCTCCCCCAGGACTTCGCCCGCCGGAGGGCCGCCGTCGCCGCGGCTATAGGAAGCGAAGCGATCGCCATCGTCCAGGGAGCCGCCAAGATCGGAGGCTATATCCGTTTCCGCCAGTCGGACGATTTTTTCTATCTCTGCGGCGTCGAAACACCCCACGCCTACTTGGTCATCGAAGGCCCGCAGGGCCGCTCAACCCTCTTCCTCCCCCACCGCAACGATAGGATGGAAAGGAGCGAGGGAAAGGTGTTGAGCGCCGAGGACAGGGAGATGGCCGTCAAGGTCACCGGCATCGATGATGTTTTCGGGACCGAGTTTCTCGCTCAGTACCTGGCGCGTCTGTCCTATGGGGGACAGGTCAAGGCCATCTTCACTCCTCATTTTCCAGCTGAACTGGCGGCGGGACCCCGGGACATGGCCTCTCTAGCCGTCGCCGAAACAGCCAGCGATCCTTGGGACGGGCGGGGATCAAGGCAGGGCCATTTCATCGACCTTCTCAAGACACGGTTCCCCGTCTTCAAGATCAATGACCTCTCCCCTATTATCGACGGTCTCCGGAGGATCAAAGACGAGCGGGAGATCGCCCTCATCCGCCGGGCCACGCGGCTGGCCGCCCTCGCGATCATGGAATGCATGCGCTCTACCGAAACCGGACTGATGGAATACGAGATCTCAGCCCTGGCGAAATTCATCTTCC
>CAYOZW010000169.1:0-5775 GCA_964408495.1 uncultured Eubacteriales bacterium | reverse complement strand
AGCCCAGGGTGACGCCTATTATGCTATCCCGGCCAGCGGGCCGAATACCTGGAACCCGCACTATCATGCCGGCCAGCGGCAGATGGAGGACGGCGATCTTTTTCTTCTGGATTACGCTCCCGACCTCAGCTATTACATCAGCGACCTGACCCGGACCTGGCCGATCAACGGCCGCTTCAACGACTGGCAGCGGGAGCTCTACGGATTCTACGTCGCCTGCTATAAATCCATCCTCAAGGCCATCCAGCCCGGCCAGACCGGGATTGCGATCAAAAAGAAAGCCGCCCGAGAAATGGAGGGGATCCTCGCCGGCACGAAGTTCTCCAAGCCTGTGTACGAGAAGGCCGCCCGGGATTTCGTTTCACAGTTCAAGAATCCGAGCGGACCCTGGGGATCTGTTCTGGGACATTGGATCGGAATGGCCGCCCACGACGTTGGAGAATACGGCGGCCCGCTGAAACCGGGGATGGTCTTCACGATCGAGCCCGCTCTGGAAGTCCCGGAAGAGAAAATCTACATCCGGGCCGAAGACGCCATCCTGATCACCGAGACGGGGGTTGAGATCATGTCCGATTTCCTGCCGCTCGAGATCGACGAGATAGAGGGGCTGATGAAAGAGAAAGGACTCCTCCAGCAGTACCCCTCTCTCCAGAAGGTCATCCGCCAGAAAGACTGATATGGACAACATTAGCAACGTTGCGCTGTCGTTGCGGGCAAATTTGGAGAGTGAAGCAATCTGACTCCATCGAGGGGAGATTGCTTCGTCACTGCGTTCCTCGCAATGACTCAAAAATAGATACGTTCCCAACTGAGAGGAGGCGAGCATGAAAAAGCGTGGCCTACTGATCATATCAACCTATCTTATCCTGGCGCTTAACCTCACCGCCCAGTTCGGTTACCGCTACACCAATACAGAGCTCCGCGACCTTATCAGAAAGACCAAGATCGACGAGCTCCTCGTCCCGATCATGGAGGAATACGGAATCGATTGCTGGATTACCCTGACGCGAGATCCTTGCGATGACATGACCAACGTGATCTGGGACCGGGACATCCAGCTCGACCCGATCGTCGAATACATCGGCGGCGAGGGGGTCAAGACTCCGGCCGCTTTCATCTTCACGACGGCCGGCCAACGAATCGCCATCGTCGCCGAGGGAGACGCCAAGGCGGTCGAGGATGCGGGGATCTATAAAAAGATCGTGACCTACGCTTACAACCGCGAAAAAGGCCATACCGAATTCCTGGAAAAACTGGGAAAAATACTCCGCGAGCTCGATCCCAAGACCATCGGACTCAATTTTTCGGAAGACGAGGGTGTCGCCGACGGGCTGAGCTTCGGGATGAAGGTGATGTTCGACCGGGCGGTCGGACCCGAGCTCGCCTCGCGGGTCGTCTCGGCGGAAAAGGTCGTCGTCTCGCTGTGGAACCGCAAGGTCACCGCCGAAGTCCAGCTCATCGAGAAATCCAGCCGCCGGTCGGCCGAGATCACCATCGAAGCCCTCCGGATGATCCAACCGGGAGTGACGACGGCCCGGGGGATTTTCGATTATATTCGCCGGAGGGCCAAGGAAGAGGGAATGGCGCCGGGCTGGCAGGAATGGTGGTGTCCGACCGTCACCGTGAGTGCTTTCCGGCTGGGCCGGCCGCCCAGCGACAAGGTCATCGAACGCGGAGACCTCGTCGTCATCAATTCGGGCTTCCTGGTCGAGGGCCATATGTCCGATTTGAACAAGGCCGCCTATGTCCTCCGGGAAGGAGAGAAAGAACCTCCAGAGCTCGTCCAAAAACTGTTCGCCACCGGGCTCGAAGCCACCCGCGCGGCCGTCGCCAAGATCAAACCCGGCGCCACCGGGTACGAAGTCGACCGGGCGGCAAGGGAGGTTGTCAAGGAGGCGGGCTTTCCCGAATACGGACACGCCACCGGCCATACGACTGGAGTCTGGGTGCACGGCCTGGGCATCATCCTCGGTCCGGATTGGAAGGCCTACGGTGAGAAGGTCCACATGAAAATGCACGAGAACGATATCTACGCCGTCGAGCCCAGCCTGGGGATCTACTCCGAGTTGCGCGGAGGCAATCTCAGGATGCATTTTCAGGAGATGGTGATCGTCGAGAAGGACGGCGCCCGCTATTTGACGCCCCCACTGACGGAGCTTATCCTTATTCAATAATCCACGGAGCTGCCCGAGAATCCCCATGAAAAAAGAATTAATCCCTGGCTGGCTGCTCATGGCCGCGGTCGGCGTCCTCTCCATGCTGCTTTCCAACCTGGTCGTCGCCGGCGGGAAGCATCCCGTGGAGGCGACCGCGCTTTCCATCGTCATCGGCCTTCTCGCTCGGAACCTGGGCCTTGTGCCCGCCGTTTTCCATGCTGGTATCAAGCAGTTCGAGAAACCGCTCATCCTGGGTATCATCCTCATCGGAGCCACCCTGAATTTCAAGGATATCGGCTCCCAGGGTCCCCAGATGCTGACGATCATCCTGGTGACCATGACAGTCAGCTACTTTGTGATCTACGTGTTGGGCCGGCTTTTCCGGCTCTCCCCCACCCTGTCCACCCTTCTCTCTGTAGGTACAACCATCTGCGGCGGCTCGGCTATCGCCATTACCGCGCCGCTGATCAAAGCGAAAGAGGAGGAAACGAGCTACGCCATCGGAACGATCGCACTCTGGGGACTGGGGGCCATTCTTTTCTATCCCCAGATCGCCCGAGCGTTGGGCGTGGGTGATATCGCCTTCGGTGTTTTTGCCGGGACGGCCATTCATTCCACACCCCAGGTTGTCGGGGCGGGTTTTATTTTCTCCGACCTGGCGGGGAAGACGGCCACGGCCGTCAAGCTCGTCCGCAATTGCTTCATGGCCCCTCTGGCGTTCCTGATCGCCGCCTGGTTCACCCGGACCTACCTCCAGGCCGCCGCCAGGGAAAAGAAGCGGGTCAACTTGGCCAAGGCTTTTCCCTGGTTTCTTTTCGGTTATTTCGTTATGGCCGCCCTCAATACGGCCGGCTATTTTTCTGCCAAGGGGATCGGCGGGTTGTCCTGGCTGGGGCGCTCCTTGATCGTCATCGCCATGGCCGGGATCGGACTCGGCACGGTCTTCAGCGCCTTCAGGAAAGTCGGACTCAAACCGCTCGTCGTGGGCCTTCTCGGCGCCCTGGTCGTCGCCGCCTGCAGCATCCTGATGATCAGCCTGCTTCTTTAGCGGGGACGTCTTCCGCGGGGACACCCTGCCGCTTTAGTTTATTATTCCTCAAATATCTCTTACAGCAGTTTGTCGGGCCATTCCGTCTGGGGGCTGAACTTATCCGAATCGATGTACTCAAGCAGGCTGTACAGCAGCTGCCTGGCCTCAGGTTTGTCCCGGTGGCCCAACACGTCGATCGCGCAGACCAGCAGCCTGCCTTTTCCCACCCTGGCTTCGAAGATGAGTCCCAACTTATGATTGCGCTCGAAATTGTCGATCACCTGGACGATCGGACGGTACTCTGGAGGGGTATCGTCGAGTATAACCGGTCTCGAGTTCTTAACCAGGTGCCACCACTGCCAGTCGCTGTGGAAATCCGTCGGGAATTGGGCCAGGGCGGGGGTTCTCGGATCGCAGAGAATACCCAGTGTGCCGGGTGCCACCTCGATATGTCTTTGTTGAGCAGCTCTCCGGAACATGGGAAAGCACCAGAAATCCGTCTGGAAGGACCCTTTGATGCTGTTCTTCAGCTTTTTAATCTCGGGGAAAAAAATCACCCGGCCGCCCCGGTCGAGATCAGATATCGTGGTCGAATCAAGGGCCCGGGTCATTCTGACTCCCTGAGGCACAGAGGTGTCGAGTTCAGGCGGATAAACCCAGATCGAGTAATGATTCAGGAACGGGGTGTCTTCAAGAAACAGACCGATGCTTAGCCTCTGCGGCACCTCGACCTCGGCAAGGGAAAAACAGAACATGCCGGCCTCAGAGACTTTGCCCTGTTCGACGGTGAGAGAATCCAGTTTATCCGAGGCTATAATTTGGCCTTTGCCGTCCGCCACAGTCCAGGTCATCCGGGCATCATCAAGTGATCCTGCCCCGTATTGGGCGACCTGGAGCCGACCGATAAAGGTTTCGTCCGTAGTCCAGGTGTACTTTTCCATCCTCAGCAAGGGCACGGTTTCACAGCAGAACTCCCGCCAAGCTTTCGGTGTTATCAACCCTTTTGATTCCATGAACGCATTCAAGATCCCGACAGGAGCGGTCCCCTGGCCCGGGAAATCCTGAAGATCGAGCAACTGAAACCCGCCGAAACCGGGAGTGCGCAGGGCCGCCTCGATGTCTTCGCGGTAGCAGAGTACCGCCAGAGCGCCCGATGCCCGGACGAAATCGTTGGCCTGACCGAGCATGTGCTTGGCAGCTAAACGGTCGCGGAAG
This sequence comes from uncultured Eubacteriales bacterium, assembly GCA_964408495.1. Classification (GTDB taxonomy): domain Bacteria; phylum Acidobacteriota; class Aminicenantia; order Aminicenantales; family UBA8522; genus UBA8522. The sequence goes on along the minus strand of CAYOZW010000169.1, from coordinate 1,374 downwards.
ATCTCGTAATTCCTGGCTCTTAAAACTCCGGTGTACTTCGGAATTTCCGTGAAATCGGGAAAAACCTGGAATCCGCCTATCTCATGTCCAACGACCGGAACGGGAATGCCCGCGATTGATTCGCTGAAATCAACCATCGTCGAAGGGGATCGGTGCTCGATATGTGGCTCGGCAAAATCACCTTGAAAAAACGACCCGCGAACTGGAAGGCTTAGTCCGGTCTTTGAGGTGACCCAGAAATCATCCCCAGACGCCAGAGAAAGATCGGAGCCGGGATAGTTTTCGTTGTTTGTCCCCTGGGCATAGAGACGGCGCGGATCAATTTTTTTAAAATGATCCACCATGTCGAAATAGGCCTGGTTCCGGCCGAGTTCATTTCCCAACGTCAACATCACGAAGGACGGATGATTGCCGAAGGCCTTGAAAATCCGTTCTCCCTCAAGGCGGAGATAATTGTCGTGCTCAGGGGCTCCAAAATCCCGTTTGTTGGGAAGTTCTGCCTGGATGTAGATCCCCAATTCGTCGGCCGCCTCGAAAGCGGCTTCCGGCGGGCACCACGAGTGGAAACGATAATGATTGATGCCGTAAGACTTCGCTATCTTCATCACCCGCACCCATCCGGCCTTATCCATCGGGGGATAGCCGGTTAAAGGGAAGATGCAGGCGTCATTTTTCCCACGCAAAAAAACCGGAGTCCCGTTGATAGTGAATTGGTTTCTCCTGGTGGAGAATTCACGCATTCCAAAATTGAGCATCCGGCTGTCCCTGAGCCGATACGTCCCGACATTCGTTTCCATCGAGACCGTGAGACGGATCATGGCCGGACTGAAATCACTCCAAAGAGGGACCCTATCGCCAAAATCGTACACCACCACGAAATCCGTCGTAGAGCCCTCGATTCTCACCGGTTGAATGTCTTCTCCAAACTCGATGGGTTCCGGCGTGTTCCAGCAGGTGGCCCGGATTTTGAGATCGGCCATGCCCAGCCATCGCGTCCGGTTTTTGATGACGATATTCAGCTTGACGTTTTTTTGAGCGATATCGGGATAGGCTCGTATCTCATCCAGCCACAGACCATCCGTGGCCCGAAGTTCGATCTTGCCGATGATGCCGTTCCAGTTCGTCTGGGTCCGTTCATCTACGGCATGAGCAGGGCCAACGGGAGGCAGCTTGGCGTTATCGACCAGAATGGTCAAGAGATGAGCCCCAGGCGTCATGGCGCCGGTCAGGTCGTAAATCTGGGAAGCACTCAAGCTGTCATCGCTGCCGCAGTCCTTATCATCGACCCAGACACGCACATTCTTTGTCCGCTCCAAAAACAGAATCAGCCGCTTATTCTCCCAGGAGTCGGGAATGGTGACACGACGCTGGTAC
>CAYOZW010000168.1:0-7295 GCA_964408495.1 uncultured Eubacteriales bacterium | reverse complement strand
ATTCAAGCTCGAGCTGGCCAATGACCGACTGCTGACTCCGCTGCTGGTGAACATGACGGTGGCTTCCCTTCTGTCAAGTGAACAGCGCTCTCTTGGCGACCTTTCCTTTGCTCTTGACGGCTATGTCTATCTAGACAACGGCGCCAACGTCCATCTCGAAGACATCTTCTCTGGAAACCTCGACACGGCGACGACAGGTCTGAGCGGCCTGCTTACCGCTGTCGTCTATTACCTGACCAATAACGAGTTCCAGACGATCGGGATTCACCGTATCACCTTGACCGTCCGGGCCCTGGAGGAGGCGAAGTTGTGCGCCTTGGAGCGGGTTTGGCTGGATAAGTACGAAGTTTCTGCGGGCGAACGCATCCAGGTGAAAATCTATTGCCGGACCTTCGGCGGAGAGGGCTTCGAGGAGCAGGTTACGGTCGAGGCACCGCCCCTCCCGGCCGGATCGGAATTCAATTTGATCATTGCCGATGCCGCCTCGGTTCAGCAGTTGGAGGCCCTCCAGTACCGGAGCCAGGATTTCGTTCCCCGCAGCCTGAGCCAGCTCATCCGCATCCTCAACAATCTGCGCAAGCATAACCGCGTCTACTTCAAGATGATGGCTTCCAAACCGGGCCTCTTTGTCAAAGGAGAGGAGATGCCGAACCTGCCGCCCTCGATGAAATCCCTGTTTGCCTCCCCTCGGGCGGCGGCTTCTGCCCCCACCGAATTGACGCGGTCCACACTCCGGGAATACCAGCTTCCCATCCCCTATGTCTTTCGCGGGATGGCCACTATTCCCGTCAAGATCAAGAAATAGGAGCGCCGGGATGAGAAAATACCTCAGTCTGATAATTGTCGTATTCATCGGAATGGTCGGACTGACTCTGCTCGTCGAGGCCGTCGTCCCCCGCCAATGGGAAATCCGGAGCAAAGACGATTTCCTCAAGGGCAAACTGGACGGCCTGTCGGTGACTTTTGAGGGAGTCCTCTCTCTGGCGCCGAAAGAAGACAAGCTGGACGGACCGGCGGAGGAGTTCTATCTCTCCTTTCTCGCCGGGCCGGACGGCGTCGGATTTCTCGGCACGGGACATGGGGGCAAGGTCTACCGTGTCGGCAAAGACGGCCAGGTCGAGCTCTATTTCCAGGCGCAGGAGATGGACGTGACCTGTCTTGCCATGGATTCCAAAGGCACTCTGTTCGCGGGAACCTCCCCCAACGGCAAGGTTTATAAGATCACTGGAAAAGATAAGGCCGATCCGTTTTTCAATCCCGGGGAGAAATATATCTGGGACCTGGCCTTTGCTGACGACGGCTTTCTGGTGGCCGCGGTCGGAGAGGCGGGAGGAATCTACAGGATCAATTCGGAAGGGGAGGGCCTGAGGGTTCTCAAGGCTGAGGAAAACCATGTCCTCTGTCTCCAAAAGGCTAGTCACGGAGATTTCCTGGCCGGGAGCGGCGGTGTGGGCGTCATCTACCGTCTCAGCGCCGACGGCCGCGCGACGGTATTGTTCCAGTCCTCCTTCGAGGAGATTAAAAGCCTGGCTGTAGACGGGGAAGGAAACATCTACGCAGCCTGCGGCGGGACGCCGACAAGGATAAAGAAGGAGGAACCTTCTGACTCGCCCGTCCGCATTTCCACGGAGGTGACAGTGTCGGCCAATGCTCCGTCCCCGGCCGGAGCGCGTTTGCCCGCATCCTTGAGCCCTCTGGTGAAGGAGCCGGGGGCACTCTTCCGAGTCCGGCCCGACGGCATCGCCAAGAAGCTGTGGGCGTCCGATGACGAGCTCATTTACTCTTTATTATGGAAAGAAAAGGAAAAAAAGCTCCTTTTCGGAACGGGGGACCAGGGCCGCATCTACTCCGTCGACGTGGAGGAAAAAGTCTCGCTGCTTCTCCAGGGAAGCTCCGAGCAGATCTACGCGCTTAAACCCGTCGACACCAAAATATACGTATTGGCGGATAATCCTGCCCGGCTGCTGACCCTTGCCCCCGAGCAGAGGTTAAATGGAGAGTATGTCAGCGATGTCCTGGATGCCCGGACCATGGCCTCCTGGGGACGGCTGGAATTCGACGGGCTGATTCCCGGAGGCACAACCATCCAGATCCAGACACGGAGCGGCAACTCCTTCGAGCCGAACGGCATGTGGAGCGACTGGTCCCCGCCCATCCAGAAAAAAGAAGAGCAGATCCTGAGCCCCAAGGCCCGTTATCTCCAGTTCAAAGTCCTCCTCAAAACCCAGTCCGGCAATGCCACGCCCCAGTTGCAGCGGGTCTCGCTCTTCTACCTCCAGGCGAATATCGCTCCCCTCATTCAAAACCTGACGATGCTGCCTCCCAACGAGGTTTATCTCAAGCCTCCCGACCAGGAAGAGGTCATCTGGGGAGCTGAAGAATCCGCGGCCGGCGGGGAAGCAAAGAAAAAGGATGACCGCTCGATCTACATGGCCAAAAAAGTCGAGCGCAAAGGGTTCCAGACAATGACCTGGGATGTGACCGACGAAAACGGGGATCGCCTTCTTTACACGATTTCGATAAAGAAGGAAGGGGAAACAACCTGGCGCGTGGTCAAGGACACGTGGACGGAATCCCTGATCGCTATCGACACGCTGTCCTATCCCGACGGTGTCTATTTCCTCAAGCTTGAAGCCAGCGACCTGGGTTCCAACCCTCCGGGGTCAGAGCTCAGGGCGGAAAAGGTCAGCTCGCCACTGGTCATCGACAATTCCCTCCCGGTAGTCAAGAACTTCACCATCACACGAACTGGGAACGCCCTCGACGTCTCCTTCCAGGTGGAGGATTCCTTCTCCTCGATCCAGGAGGTCGAGTATCTCGTCCGGCCGGGAGACTGGCGGGTGGTTTTTCCAGTCGACGGGATTTGCGATTCTAATGTCGAAAGCTGCAAGTTCCGCGTATCTCTGCCGCCCAACGCCGAGAACTTGGTCATCGTCCGGGTGACCGACCGCCATCACAACATCGGAGTCTATAGGCAGACCTTTTGACTTTCAGCCGCTCTTGGCCCGCTCCAGGTATTTGTCCTCCCGGGTGTCGATTTTGATAACGTCCCCCGCATTGATGAACTGAGGCACGGTGACGACGAGTCCCGTCTCCAGAGTAGCGGGCTTGCTGCTGGCCGATTGGGTCGCGCCCTTGAGGAATGGTTCCGTTTCTACCACCTTCAGCTCGACGGTCAGGGGAGGCCGGACGGCTACGGGCTTGCCCTCGTAGAGTTCGATGGTGAAGACGATATTGGGGATGAGATAGCGAACGCCGTCGCCGATGATCTCGGGGGACAGCCGGATCTGTTCGTAGTTCACCAAGTTCATGAAGATGCTGTCTTCGCCGGCTTTGTACAGGAACTCCATCTCCACCTCTTCGAGATAGGCTTGTTCCACCCGGTCCTCAGAGCGGAACCGATTATTGAGCAGGCTTCCGTCCCTAAGGTTTCGGAGTTTCGTCTGCATCATCCCCTTCAATCGACCTGGCGTGGCATGGGTGGCCTCGAGCACGCGATAGAGCTGGCCCTTGAGGATGATGAGCATCCCCCTGCGGATCTGAGTTGCGTTGATCATCCATCCTCCTCCGAGCATCCTCCGTCGAAGAGCATCATCCTTTTTTATCCGAACTGCCCGAACCTGTCAACAATATGGGGAACGTCCCCTCTTATTGATTTTTCAAGCCGTTTCTCATCTAATAAGACATTCTACCGGACGCCATGGCAGATATTCATTTCCTGGGAACGGGCGGTTCCGTAGCCACGCCGCAGCGGGACAATACCTCTGTTCTTCTGCGGGCCGGGAATGCGCTCATCCTCATCGACTGCCCCGGGAGCGCCGCCGCCAAGATCAGGAGGCTGGGATTCGATGCCAGCCAAGTCGGCACTGTCATGCTGACCCACATACATCCAGATCATATCTATGGTCTGCCCTCTTTGGTCCATAGTCAGATGCTCATCGCCGGAGAGATTCAGATCATGGGATCTGAGGCAACTGTGGACTTCAGCCGGCGTCTGCTCGATCTCTTCGGTTTGCGGCGCCGCAAAATCAGAACGCGCCTGCGTTTCCGGGTCCTGCGGCCGGGTCAGAGGGTCCATTTCGAGGGGGCTTGTTCCGCCAGGGCGCTCTCGGTTCCGCATCATCGATCTTCCCTGGCCTACCACTTTTATCTGGAAAAGGAGAAGCGGGAGATTCTCTTTTCGGGCGATACGCCGGTCCATGAGCCGCTCTTTGCGGATGCCCGGGGAGTCGATTATCTCGTTCACGATGCGAGCGCCCCCTCCCGCTATTTCAGGCGGTATCCCGTGCTGTCCCGCCTCCACACGTCCTTTCTTTCCCTCGGCCGGAGGAGTCAAGAGGCGGGCGTGCGCTGTCTTATTCCCTGCCATTTCCTCGCCGAGGCGGCCTGCCCCACGGCCGAAGTGCGGCGCGAAATCCGGCGTCATTTCAGGGGTCGGTTGATCGTGCCGCGCGATCTTCAGACTATCCGGCTGTGATTATGAGGGAGGGACCGGCCGTATGTTTTGATATACGAGGAGAGCCCTATGAAAAAGCGAACTGCGGTCCTGCTGGCCGCTCTGGCCGTGGTCGCGGCCCTAGCGGTTTGTCGCGAGGTGAGATCCATGGCTGACCTCGTCCTGATGGACGGAGTTGTCTGGACAGGTGACAGCGCTTGCGCATGGGCCGAGGCGATTGCCGTGCGCGGCGAGAGAATCATCGCCGTCGGGAATTCCAAGGAAATCGAAAGGCTCGTCGGCCGAGACACCCGCGTTGTTGATCTTGCGGGGAACCTCGTCCTTCCTGGATTCATCGACAGTCACACCCATTTCCTCGACGGCGGACTCGCTCTGCTCAACGTCCGGCTGCGGGAGGCCAAGACTCGGGAAGAGTTCGTAGCCCGGGTCAGAGACAAGGCCAAGGAGTTGGCCAAGGGAGAGTGGATCCTCAACGGCGACTGGGACCAGCAGCAGTTTGATCCTCCTGAGCTACCCCGAAAGGAGTGGATCGATGAGGTGACTCCCGACCATCCTGTTTGTGTGAACCGGCATGACGGCCACATGGTCCTGGTCAACTCCCTGGGCTTAAAAATCTCGGGCATCACGGCCAGCACACCCTCTCCTCCCGGCGGGGAGATCGGCAAGGACTCGAGGACGGGAGTGCCGACGGGAATCCTTAAGGATGCGGCCATAGAGCTCGTCAGCAAGCATATTCCACGACCGGGTCCCGACACCCGGCTGAAAGCGGCTGAAGCGGCCCTCCGTCTCGCCGCCGAGAATGGCGTCTGTTCGACACATGACATGGCCTCAGACACCGGCCATTTTGCTGTTTATCAAGAGCTTTTAAGTGCGGGCAAGCTCACCTGCCGGGTTTATTTATATATTCCAATCAGCGAAGTGGATGTCTATTCGCGCCTCTCCTTGAAGACACCGTTCGGCAACGACACCCTGAAGATCGGCGGGCTGAAGGGATTCGTCGACGGTTCGCTGGGTTCGTCGACGGCGCTTTTCTTTGAGCCGTACTCGGATAATCCGCAAACTTCGGGGCTTTTCCACCCCGACATGTTCCCCCCGGGCATCATGGAACAGAGGCTCCAGGCTGCGGAGGCAGCGGGTCTCCAGGTGGCCGTCCATGCTATCGGGGACAGGGCCAATGCGGTCATCCTCGATCTCTACGAAAAGACGATCACCCGGAACGGGCCGAGGGACAGGCGCTGGCGGATCGAGCATGCCCAGCACATGAGGCTCCAGGATATGGAGAGGATGGCGAGACTGGGTATCATCGCTTCTATCCAACCTTACCATGCGATCGATGACGGCCGCTGGGCCGAGGGGAAGATCGGTCCGGACCGCTGCCGGACCACGTATGCATTCCGTTCGCTCCTCGATCACGGGGTAAAACTGGCTGCTGGGTCCGACTGGACGGTCGCTCCACTCGATCCCTTGGCCGGGATCTATGCCGCCGTTACCCGGCGCACGACCGATGGAAAGAACCCCGAGGGCTGGTATCCGGAACAGAAGATCTCCCTCGAGGAGGCGCTCCGCGCCTACACGACCAACGGTGCATACGCCGAGTTTGCCGAGGCGAGTAAAGGGAAGATCCAGGAGGGTTTCCTGGCCGACCTCGTCGTCCTCGACCAAAACATCTTCGAGGGTCCGCCCGAAAGGATCATCGAAGCGCGCGTGCGGACGACGATCGTCGGCGGCCGGGTCGTCTTCGATCTGTAAGGAGAAGCATCTCCATCTGTTTGATAGATAACTAGGGAATGGAGAAGCGACCTCGAAGGTTCAGCCTTCTCGAGGCGTTTTAAGAGGGAAGCCGCTCGGCGGCCGCGAGGACTGTTTGAGCACGTGAAGATCACACGGAGAGGGATTAGAATGGGACCAACTAGCATAAAGAGTCTTTATCCAGCATGCGGAGTTCCACAGCGCCGAGAAAAAGGCCTCGGGAACGGCGTTAAGAACCTGAGCGGGAGCGCTGACATTCCCAAGTTGTCCAGTATACCCATCACACGATCGGAGATGCTTACACTGTGAGGCATTGTTGTCCAAAGAATTCTATTCTGGTAAGATAACATCTTTTTTTCGAGGAGGACGCGATGAACATCGGCGTAATCAACGAAAGCGCGAAGATTGAGAATCGGGTCGGGCTGACCCCGAGCGGTGTGTCCTTTCTCCAGGAAAAACGACACACGGTTTATGTCCAGGCCGGGGCAGGACTGAAAGCGGGGTACACCAACGAGGATTTCTCTGCCCAGGGGGCGAACATCGTCTTCACTAAAGAGGAAGTCTTCGGACGGTCCGATATCGTCATCAATATCTCTCCTCTCAACCAGGAGGAGTGCCGGCTGGTCAAGACCGATCAGATTCTGCTCGGGTTTCATCATCTGGCCATCGCCAAGAAGGCGCTTGTCCAAGAGCTCCTTCAAAAAAACGTCTGCATGATCGGCTACGAGATCATCCAGGACGAAGATGATGCGTTGCCGTTCTATGAAAGCTTGAGCGAGGTCGCCGGGCAGATGTGCTTGACCATCGCCGGTCACTACCTCCAAACAAATCAGGGCGGCCGGGGGATGATCCTGGGCGGCGTTGTCAGCGTTCCGCCGGCGACGGTTGTGATCATCGGCAGCGGTGTGCTGGCCCGGAGCGCCACCGGGGCGCTGCTCGGCGCCGGCGCCCAGACCATCGTTATTGGCCACGATATGGAGAGGCTGAGAAAGATAGAGGAGATGACCGCCGGGCGGGTTATCACCCTGATGGGGAGCCACTACAACCTGGTCAGGATGACCAAAGTCGCCGACATTCTCATCGGCGCCGT
>CAYOZW010000167.1:300-7364 GCA_964408495.1 uncultured Eubacteriales bacterium | reverse complement strand
CTGGGCGCCGCCAACGCCTACCTTGGGCTGCGGGCCGGAATGACCATCGCCGCCACCTATCCGGCGGCGGTCATCGGTATGGCGATCCTGAAACTGATGAAAGGGTCCATCCTCGAAGAGAACATGGCCCGGACGGTGGGCTCGATCGGTGAGTCCGTCGCCGCCGGAGCGATTTTCACCATCCCGGCGTTCGTTATCTCCGGGGCCTGGCTCAAGTTCGACACCGTCGATGCCTACATCAAATCAACGGCCCTGATGTTCGTGGGCGGCCTTCTCGGGATCATGTTCGTGACCTTCCTCAGGCGGGTCATGGTGACCGACCCCGAGCTCGGCTTTCCCGAATCCGTGGCCGCCTCGGAGATCCACAAGGCCGGCCAGAAAGGCAGCCAGGGCGCCAAGTTCCTTTTCCAGGCGATGGGGCTCGGCGCGCTGATCTACTCGCTCGGAGTCATCAAGATCTTCGCCGCCACCAAGGAATTTATCCTCAAGGTCGGCACTATCGGCGCGAGCTTCGTCCGGCTGGGAACAGATAAGGTAGCCCCCCGGGTCGATGCCGGAGGCTCCGTGGCCGTCTCGGGCCCGGGTATCTATCCCGCTTACATCGGCGTCGGCTACATCATCGGACCCCGGTTGGCCTCGCTCAACTTCGCCGGCGGAGTCCTGGCCTGGGGACTTTTCGCTCCGCTCCTAATGTTCTTCCTGGGACCCCAGCTGGTCGAAAAATTCTACGGACCCGGCGTGGCCATGAGCAGCGTCGCCTGGCCCGACATGATGCTCGATGTCTGGAAGTTCATCATCCGACCGATCGCCGTGGGCGGGATGCTCGTCGGCGCGGGCTACACCCTCTTCCGGATGAGAAAAAACCTGGCCGCCGGGATCAAGCGGTCGGTCGGCGATGTCAAGAAAGCCTCGGGTCACGTCGAGGTCACATCCCGTTGCGAAAAAGACCTGAACATCCGGCTGGTCCTGGGCCTTCTCGGGGCCACGGTCGTGATGATGGTCTTTGTCTACAGGATATTCTCCGGGTCCTTCGCCTCCGCTATCCTGGCGGCGCTTGTCATGGCCGTGGCCGGGTTCTTCTTCGCCGCCGTTTCGGGGAATCTGGTCGGCCAGATCGGATCGTCGAACAACCCCGTCTCCGGCCTGACCCTGTCCACGCTGATCATCGCGGCCCTGCTCATGGTCGTTGTCGGAGCCACCGGGATCAACGGTGTGGCCGCCGTACTCGGCGTCGCCGCCGTGGTCTGCGTCTCCTCGGCCGTGGCCGGGGAGATGCTCCAAGACCTCAAGGTCGGGCACATCCTCGGGGGCACTCCCTGGAAGATGCAGGTCGGCAATATCTTCGGCGTCCTGCTGGCCTCGCTCGTCCTCTACTTCCCGCTGCTCGTCCTCCACGGCGCTTTTCAGTTCGGCAGCAAGGAGCTCCCCGCGCCCCAGGCCGGACTGATGGCCGCCCTGGCCCAAGGCATCGTCGGCAAAGAAATGGCCTGGCCGCTGGTCATCGTCGGGATGCTCATGGGGTTTGCCATGATCCTGGTCCAGGTCCGCTCTCCGATGCTCGTGGCCGTCGGGATGTACCTGCCCCTGGAAACCACCTTCGCTATTTTTTGCGGCGGCATGATGAAAGGGATCGTAGACAAAATGGCCGGCCGCCGGGGCCTCAATCCCGCCCAGAAGACGCGCGTCGAGAACGTCGGCATCCTTCTGGCTTCCGGCCTGATCGCCGGAGAAGCACTCACCGGGCTGGTGCGGGCTACCTGGAAGTTTCTATTCTTCCAGAAGGTCCTGGGCGCCGACATCCCGGAGGTCTTCGTCAACGCCAGCTACTATGTCGGCCTGGGCGTCCTCGTCCTGATCGGAGTCTATCTGGTTTATTTTCCGCTCCGCAACGCCGGCCGGGCCGACGAGCCTCCGCCGCCCGCCGCGGTCGTATAGCTCAGGATTGCGGTCGTAGGTACGCTGATTTTCCCCGGAAGGGAAATTTGAAAAAAAGGCGGGTCTATCCTAAAATACAATCAGGTTAGACATGCCGGTACGCAAGATCGTCACCTTCGGGCATCCTACGCTTCACCAGGCCGCTCTGCCCGTCCGGGAAATCGACCAGGAAATCGTCCAGCTCGCCCGCGACATGGTGCTCACCATGCACGCCGCTCCGGGCATCGGTCTGGCCGCCCCCCAGGTCGCGGCCGGCAAGCGCCTGATCACCGTCGACCTGTCGGTGGGAGAAAAGCCGGAGGAGCTGATCGTCCTCATCAACCCGGAATTCATGGAAACAGATGGCGAGGCCGTCTCCGAAGAGGGCTGCCTCTCCGTCCCCGGGGTCCACGAAAACGTCCGCAGGCCCGCCCGGGTGCTGGTCAAGGGAATCGACCTCGAAGGAAAAGAAAGAGTCATCGAGGGCAGCGGAATCCTGGCCCGGGTGTTCTGCCACGAACTGGATCACCTCGAAGGACGGCTCTTCATCGACCATCTCTCCCCCCTGAAAAAGGCGCTGGTCAAGAAAAAATTGAAAAAACCGAAGGAAATCGGCAGAGGGGAATGAGGATCGTCTTTTTCGGCAGCCCCAGGGCCGCCCTGCCTTCGCTCGAACGGTTGATCGAGGGCAGACACGAGGTCGCTCTGGCCATCACCCAGCCCGACAAGCCGGCCGGGCGCGGCAAAGAGTCGACCCCTCCCCCGGTCAAAAAGGCGGCCATCGGCCGCGGGATTCCCGTGCTGCAGCCACCAAAAATCCGGAAAGACCCGGACGTCCTCGAAGCCCTGAAGTCGATCGCTCCCGACATCAACGTGGTCGTGGCCTACGGGCAGATCATCCCGGCCGCCGTCACCGACCTCCCCCGCTTCAAGTCGATCAATGTCCACTTTTCGCTGCTGCCTAAATACCGGGGCGCGGCTCCCGTCCAGTGGGCCGTCCTCAGTGGCGAAGAAAAAACCGGCGTGACCATCTTCGAGCTCAATCAAAGGATGGACGAGGGGGATATCCTCAACCGCTTGGAAGTGGACATCCGGCCGCGGGAGAAAGCGAATGAGTTGGAGGAGAGGTTGTCCCGCCTCGGAGCCGACCTTCTGGTTGAGACATTGGAAGGGATCGAGCATCTTCCCCGTATCCCCCAGGATCATGCGCAAGCCACTCTGGCCCCGCGGCTCCACAAGGGCCAGGGCCGGATCGACTGGACAAAGGACTGCGTTTCCATCGACCGCATGGTCCGGGCTTTCTCTCCCTGGCCGGGAGCGCATACATTCTTTCGGGGAGAGCGGCTGCTCATTCACGAAGGAAAGCCCCAGCCCGGACCGTCCCCGGCCGCGCCACCAGGTCAGATTGTCGAAGTCCGGAAGGAAGGTCCCCTCATCACCTGTGGAGGAGCCGGTGCCTACCTTATCGTCCGCCTCCAGCGGGAGAACAGAAAAGGGATGGCGGCCGGAGATTTCCTGCGGGGGACGAAAATGGAAACCGGGGATTGTCTGGGATAGGGAAAGGCGAAAACCCGGCTATTCTTCTTCGAGAATATAATTGTAGGGGTTTACCGGCTTGTTGTTGAGTCGGACCTCATAGTGGAGGTGCGGACCGCGGGCCTTCCCGGTCTTGCCCACCAGGCCGATGACATCTCCCCTCTTAATCCGCTGGCCGGACTTGACCAGGAACTTGCTCATGTGGAGATAGTGGGTGGTCACCCCGTTGCCGTGGCTGATGGTGATATTCTTGCCGCCCATCTTGTCGTTGCCCAGGGAGATGACGATGCCGTCGGCCGTGGCCACAATCGGGTTGCCGAAATTGGTGGCGATATCGATCCCGTAATGGAACTGCCGCTTGCCGGTGAAGGGATCGTCCCGGTAGGCGAAAGGAGAACTCACCCAGCCGATGGTCGGCCAGATGGTCGGTGTCGAAGCCAGCTTGATGGTCTGGGCCTCAAAATAGGCAGCCAGGATATCCAGGTTCTTGCCGACGTCCTCGGCTTTCTGAGTGAGGGCCTTGGCGTCCTGGAGAGAAACAGACTGACCGGCGGGCGGTACGGACGGTCCCCCGTCCGTCTCCGAAGGCTCGATACCCGTCGTGTCGCCCCCGCCGATTCCGAGCTCTTCCATGACCTCCGGCGACCGCAGCCCGGCCATGACATTGAGCTTCCTGGCGTAATTTTCGAAGTTTTTAACCGTTTCCCGGAGCTTCGTTATGGACTGCTCATACTCGAACAGCGCCCGCTTCTGCTGGGAGTTCTCGCTGAGAAGAGTCTTGTATTTGGCCCGGGTGACGTTCATCGAGAAATAGTCGACCAGGAATCCCGCCAGGGCGACCGAGGCAATGATGAGCGCCGCGGCGAGCACTTTCAGCGTCTTTTGGGACAGGGTGATGGTCTTGAACCTCTGGGCGCAATGAGGGACGACAATCAAGGAAAGGAATTTTTTGGCCATGGCGCGCCTTATTTGATTACCAGATTCCAACCGCCCTGTCAAGAACTTGGCCTCAGTTTTTTTCCTCGCCGGCCGATGTTCTCCTGGATCCAGCGAACGATGTCCTGGGTGGACGTCCCTGGCAGGAAGATCTCCCGGACGCCGATCTTTTTCATCCGGGGGACGTCCTTTTCCGGAATGATCCCGCCGGCGATCACGGGGATGTCCTCCGCGCCATTGTCCTTCAGGAGCTTGACGATCCTGGGAAACAGGATGGGGTGGGCGCCGGAGAGTATGCTCAGGCCGATGAGGTCGGCATCTTCCTGGATGGCGGCGCTGACGATCTCCTCGGGAGTGCGCCGCAGCCCCGTGTAGATGACCTCCATTCCGGCATCCCGGAGGGCCCGGCAGATGACCTTGGCCCCGCGGTCGTGGCCGTCCAGACCGGGCTTGGCGACCAAGACTCTGATCTTCTTGATTGGCATGCTCACCTCCAACGCCCGGCGTTCATCAAAACGTCACCGGTTCCTCGTATTCGCCATAGACGTCCTTCAGGGCGTCCATGATCTCCCCCAGAGTCGCGTACGCTTTAACGCTATTCAAAAGAAAGGGCATGAGATTTCGGTTGTCGCGGGCGGCTCGCTTCAGGTCGGCGAGCGAACCCTTCGCCGCCGCCTGGTTCCGGGTCTTCCTGACCTTGCGCAGCCGGGCCACCTGCTGACTGGCCACGGTCTCGTCGATCTCCAGGAGGGGGATCGGCTCGTGCTCCATCGCAAAGGCGTTCACCCCGACGATGATCTTCTCCCCGGCATCGACGGCTTTCTGGTACCAGTAGGCGCTGTCGGCGATCTCTTTCTGGGGGAAGCCGAGCTCGACCGCCTCGACCATCCCGCCCATGTCGTCGATCTTCTTGATGTAGGACTTGGCCTCTTTTTCCATCTCCCGCGTCAAGGTCTCGACGAAATAGGATCCGCCCAAAGGGTCGATGGTATTGGCGGCGCCGCTCTCGTGGGCGATGACCTGCTGGGTCCGGAGGGCGATGGTGACGGCATCCTCGGAAGGCAGGGCGTAGGTCTCGTCGAGGGAGTTCGTGTGCAGCGATTGAGTGCCTCCGAGGACCGCGGCCAGCGCCTGGATGGCTACCCGGACGACGTTGTTGTAAGGCTGCTGGGCCACGAGCGAGACGCCCGACGTCTGGGTGTGGAAACGGAGCCACCAGGAGCGGGGATTGCGGGCGCCGAAGCGATAGCGCATGACTTCGGCCCAGATCCGGCGGGCCGCCCGGAACTTGGCGATCTCCTCGAAGAAATCGTTATGAGAGTTGAAGAAGTAAGAGAGTCGGGGCGCGAACTCGTCGATCTTGAGGCCGCGTTCGAGACCCCACTCGACATATTCGATGCCGTCCCGGAGGGTGAAGGCCAGTTCCTGGACCGCCGTGGCCCCGGCCTCCCGGATGTGGTAGCCGGAGATGGAGATGGTGTTCCAGCGGGGAACTTCCTTGGCCCCGTATTCGAAGGTGTCGACGATGAGCTTCATCGACGGGCGCGGCGGGAAAACGAAGGTCTTCTGAGCGATGTATTCCTTGAGGATGTCGTTCTGGATGGTGCCGGAGATGACCTTTGGCGAAACGCCCTGCTTCTCGGCCACGGCGATGTACATGGCCCAGAGGATGGCGGCGGGGGCGTTGATCGTCATCGAGGTCGTGATCTTATCGAGGGGGAGGCCCCGGAAGAGGACTTCCATGTCGGCCAGGGAATCGATGGCCACCCCGCATTTCCCGACTTCCCCTCTGGCCAGAGGGTGGTCCGAGTCGATCCCCATGAGCGTGGGAAGGTGGAAGGCGACGCTCAGCCCGGTCTGGCCGTGGGCGAGGAGGTATTTGTAGCGCTTGTTGGTATCCTCGGCCGTCCCGAACCCGCTGAACTGGCGCATCGTCCAGATGCGGCCCCGGTGCATCGTCGGATGGATGCCCCGGGTGAACGGGTACTCTCCCGGAAAATTCAGCTCCCGAAGGTAGTCGAAGCCCGGAAGGTCGGCCGGCGTGTAAAGCTCCTTGATCGCCTTCCCGGAGACGGTGGTAAAGGCTTTCGGGGGGACACAAGCCTCCAGAGCCTTGGTAAACCGGTTTCTTTTCCAGCTCGCTTGCGCTTTTTTAATATCCGGAGCTTTAGTCGGTATCTTCTTCTTCAACCTCGACCTCTCCTTCCGCCCGCCATTCCTCCGGAAGTCTAATTCCTCGTCTTGTAGAGTCGTTCAATCTCGAAAGCGCCGGCGGCGGCTCAATCTTCCGTCACCTTGAAGACGATGTCGTGTTCGCGGACCGCGGATTCGACATGCAGCCCGAAGGATTCTCCCTTTTTGGCGGTTTCAACGGGAGCATGCTCGACCTGCATAG
Source organism: uncultured Eubacteriales bacterium (assembly GCA_964408495.1). Classification (GTDB taxonomy): domain Bacteria; phylum Acidobacteriota; class Aminicenantia; order Aminicenantales; family UBA8522; genus UBA8522. Next base: position 583 of record CAYOZW010000167.1, on the reverse strand, counting down.
AATCGACCTTCTGGAAAAGGTCGGTGGTGTGGCCTTTGACGTGGATGGTGTCGCCGACTTTGAGGACTCCTTTGGTCAGTTCGACCACTCCGACGCCGATCTTCGAAAAATAGTGCGTTATCCGGCCGACTTCTTCCTCCATCCTGTCCTCCTTCTTGAGTACCTGAGGAGAAATTAGCAAAAAAACATAAGATTGGCAAGCGTCAAGAGAAAAAGGGGACGGTCCTATTTTTTTAGCCTGATATTAAACGAGAAGGAAAAAAATAGGACCGTCCCCTTTTTC
>CAYOZW010000167.1:0-290 GCA_964408495.1 uncultured Eubacteriales bacterium | reverse complement strand
GACGGGCCAGGTCGGAGGCCAGGAAGAGGATCGGCCCGGCGATGTCCTCGGGCGGCGGGATCCTCTGCAGCGGGATCGACCGCCGGACGCTCTCCTTGAAGGCCGGGTCGCTGAAAACCCCGGTGCACATGTCCGTCTCCACCCAACCGGGCGCCACCAGGTTGACCCGGATGTTGTGGGGCGCGAACTCGACAGCCCAGGACTTGGTCAGGGCGTTGAGGGCGCCCTTGGTTGCGGCATAGTGGGAATGGAAGGCCTCGCCGCGGATGCCGGCCGTCGAGCCGACGTTG
>CAYOZW010000166.1:700-7458 GCA_964408495.1 uncultured Eubacteriales bacterium | reverse complement strand
AAGCGGACACCCTTCTTCTGTCGCTGCAAATGATGCCCCCTGTCGAGCGCGCTTCTGACGACCTCTGGCCGACGCAAGGTGTCCCTTTAGGGAGCGTCCCCGGGGTTGGGTTTTTTGTTGATAATTCGACCCGGGTTTGTCATGATACGGCAAGGAGTCAGTGCAAAATGTTACCTGTCAACAAAAAAAAAGCGAGCAAATGGACTCTTTGGGGCCGGGCAATTGCGCTTTGTATTCCGCTCCTGTTCTCCTTATCCTGCCGTTCCGAAGAGGATTCAGTGTCCCCATCGACCGCCGCTCAACCCCAAGAGCAGCTCCTCAATGTTCTTTCCCAGGACGATAAGGCTGACGGTTGGAGGTTGCTTTTTGACGGCCGGACACTGACCGGCTGGAGGGGCATTGGCCAGGAGGGAGTCCCCGCCGGACATTGGATCATCGAGGAAGGCGTGATCAAGAAGGTCGCGCTGGGAGAGGTGCCGCGGCAGCCCGACGGCCAGCCCACCCAGGGCGGAGACCTGATGACCGTCCAGACATACGACAATTATGACCTTCGGTTGGAGTGGAAAATCGGCCGCGGAGGAAACAGCGGAATCAAATACAACGTTTCGGAGGAGGTGTCGATGGACATCCCTCCACCGCAGGCGGCCATCGGTTTCGAGTACCAGATCCTGGACGATGACGAGAACCCTGACGCTCTCGTCAGCCCCAGCCGGACCGCCGCCGCTCTCTATGACCTGATCGCACCGCAGGATAAGATCCTCAGGCCTGTCGGTGAATACAACGAATGCCGCATCATCTTTCGCGGCCGCCATGCCGAGCACTGGCTAAACGGACGGAAGGTGCTCGAGTTCGACCTGGGCACTCCTCAGATGGAAGAGCTCGTCGCCGCCAGCAAGTATCGAGATATTCCCGGATTTGCTGAGAAGCGCCGGGGACACATCGTCCTCCAGGACCACGGCAGCCCCGTCTGGTTCCGGAATATCCGAATCAGAGAGTATCCTCCGGCTCTTCACGAATGACCAATTCTTACGGTGGAACCAAATCGGTCGCGTTGTGTATGACCATTGCTGCCATGCGCACAGGGGGACGCATCGGCTTCGACGATTCCCGCCAGACGGTGATCAGCGGTTGAGCTGAGAGATCAGTTTTCTAGCCCGATTTTTTGGAGCAGGCGGATATAGCGGGGATCAGCGCGGACGAAGTCGAATATGGGGTGAACCTTCAAAAAGACCAGCCCGGACTCCCGCCCGCCGTAGGCGATTTCCAGACAAGCGATAACCTGGTCCCTTTCATTCAGGCCGGCATAGACTCCGGCTATGGATACCTGCGATACGTAGCTTTCTTTGGCCGTTTTGAGGGCCGCAGTGAGAATGCGGCCGACTTCGGCTCTTTTTTCTTGGCGGGCATAGATATGGGCCAGGAGGAGTTCGATCTCCCTTGAATCTGCCCCCAACTCTGCCGCTCTGTGAAGCGACATAGTGGCTTCCTCAAGCTGCCCCATCTGGATCTGGAGCAGGGCCAAATAATAGTGATGGGCATAGTAAAGAGGATCAGTGGCCACGGCCTTCTTGAGCTCCATATCCGCCTGGTCGTAAAGCCTGGCGAAATAGAGGATCAAACCCGTCTGGGCATTGACTGCAGAGGATAGCGGATTCAGAATCTGGGCCTCCCGGATTTCGGCGATCGCTTCTGCGTGCCGGCCCAGGGCTGACAACAGGGTTGCATAAAACTGGTGAGCCGGGGCACAGTCCGGGTCAAACCTGAGGGCTTCCCGGTAGTCCTTCTCTGCCCCGGCGAAATCCCAGTCGTAATCTGTTTTAACCCTTGCCAAGACGACATGGGCTTCGGCCAGTTGCGGGTCGATCAACAGGGCACCCAGAGCCGAATCTTTGGCTTTTGGGAAGGTTCTATCCGGCGGCAAATGGTGGGCTTCGGCCAGCCGAAGATAGGCATCTGCCCGGGCCTCAAGAGCGAGCGCGAAACCGGGATCCTTGGCGACGGCCCGGTCGAAATATTCCAGAGCTTTTTCAAGGTTCTCTTTCGCTCCTTTATTGGCCAGGAATCGGCCTTGCGCGTAAGCGTCATAGGCTTCGAAACTGGGAGGCTGCGCCGTACCCGGTGGAGAGGGTTCTTCAGGCGGCCGGGCCACGCCGATCGTCTGGAGGACGGCCTGGCCGATCTCATCCGTGATGGCCTGGGAATCCTCCTGTGCGCGCTCGTATTGACCGGACCAGAGGACGGCGCCCGTGTCCACCCGGACGAGCTTGACATCGATACGCAGCTTATTTTCGCCGGCCTCTAGATTCCCATCCAGGTAATGGTCGACCTGGAGCCGTCTTCCGATAATTCGGCTGTCGCGGGCCTGGCCTCTGAATGTGGATGACGATTCATTGTCGGGCAGGAAGAGGCCGTCGCTTTTCCTAAGTGTCCGCGTCAGTGTCTCGGCGATGGCATCGCCCAGATATTCTTTGTCCTTGGCCGGATCCAAGTCTTCAAACGGAAGCACAGCCAGCGAGATCCGGGTGGATCCAGCGGCGGGGGACGGCGGACCCACGGAGGCCTTGAAAACGACTTGCCAGAGAAAAATCCCCAGGATGACAACGGCCAGAGCCGCGAGAGCCGGGACAAGGGCCTTTCTTGGGAAGGAGAACCCGGGGAGGATCCTTTTCCCTGATTTCACTCGCTGCGGCCGGGGCAAAACATCTGATACCGCAGGAGCGGCGGGCTGGACTTCCTCCTCAAGGACTGGAACGGTCGGCCTCTCTGTCGGAGGCGGGACAGGGGGTTCGACGGGGATTTGACTAATCCCGGTCTCCATCTGATCGAGCTCCGTCCAGACGGCTTTGGCTGTCTGGTATCTTGTTTCTTTATGCTGTTCAAGACATTTTAGAACCAGAAGGCTGAGTTCAGTGGGTATCCCTGGATTTAGCTCTTTTGGATTCCTTGGGGTTTGACTGACGGGGGGAAGACTGCCCGTCAGCATCTCATAAAAGATGGCACCCGCAGCGTAAATGTCTGACCGGGCATCGGCCTCCTGGCCTTCCAATTGCTCTGGGCTCATGTATTGCGGCATGCCGGCGACCACGCGGGTGACCCCTTTAGACCGGAACAAGCGGGCGATGCCCAGATCCATGATCTTGGCTGTGCCATCGTTGTCGATTCTGATGTTGTCGGGACGGAGGTCAAGATGGAATGCTCCCTGGCGGTGCGCTTCGGCCAGGCCGTTGAAAATATGCTTGGCGATGGCAAACGCTTCCACGACCGGCAGACGCTTTATCTCTTTGATCATGGATTTGAGATCCCGGCCGGGAACATATTCCATCGTGATGAAAGGCGTCCCCATCGTTGCGTTGAGCTCGAAGATGCGGGCGATATTCTTGTGGACGATGCCCCGTTCGACCTTCATCTCCCGGCTGAAGCCATCGAAAACGTCCTTATTTTCAGCGATCTCTTGCTTTATAGATTTGAGCGCCAGCTCCCTCTCCATAGCCTTGTCAAAGACCTTGTAGACCATCCCCAAGTTGCCTGCCCCGAGTTCCTCGATAATTTTGAATCGCTCGCCGAACGGGTGCTTGGATTCGGGCTTTTCAATGGCGAATTCCGGCGGAGACTCGGCCGCGGGAGACCCCGGTTCAGGAGGAGTTTCGGCCGGGGGCGAAGGCTCTTCCGGCGCAGAGGCCGGAGTCGCGACGTGGACCAGGGCCTGTGGCGAAGTCAGAAGGGGGGGGGCGGCCGGAGTTTCAGAAGGAGGCGAAGCCGCCGGGGCGCTTTCCCCGGAATCAAGCTTGGCTCCGCATTCATTGCAGAATTTGGCGGTTTCCGGATTTTTGAACTCGCAGTTGGGGCATTTTTTAGGAATCATCGGCCTTCCACCTTTTTTAGTCGGACGAACCTTCAGACGTGGAACATCCACCCCTAGCTTATTTCAGGTTCGTTCAGTGTGTCAAATGGAAGATGGAGAGGGCGGCGTTAGTTGTATTTTGGACCGGAGTTTGGGATGATACAGGGGAAAACAACAGAGGAGGAGACATGTCGATGAGGCGGAGAGAATTTATCAAAGCCAACGCGGCGGCGGCGCTCAGTGTCGCAGCCGGCGGGGTGGTCCTGCCGGAGTTCCGTTTTCCCCATGGCAAATCGCTGGCCCAGGCTGGCGACAAACCTGTGCGTATCGCCGTCCTGGGAACAGGCAACCGCGGGCGGGGATTGCTGGGTATTCTTCTCGGCCTAAAAGGCCTCGAATTTCCCGCCCTTTGTGACATCCAACTCCCCCATCTTGAAAGAGCCCAGGAGATGGTGGTGAAAGCCGGCTACAAGAAACCGGAAGGATATGGGAGGGATGAGAAAGATTATAAGCGACTCCTGGAGCGCGAGGACATCGACGCCGTCATCATTGCTTCCTACTGGGAGTGGCACGCGCCGATGGCGGTGGATGCCATGAAAGCAGGGAAATATGCTGGCGTGGAGGTCCCGGCCGCCTATACCCTTGATGAATGCTGGGATCTGGTCAGGGCCCATGAGGCGACCCGGATGCCCTGCATGATGCTCGAAAACTGGAGTTTTCGGCGTGACAACTTGGCCGTCTTGAACATGATCCGAGCGGTGCTTCTCGGCGAGATCGTCCACTGCCACTGCGCCCACTCCCACGATTGCATCGACCATTGGTTTTTTGACCCTGATACGGGTATGGACCGCTGGGCGGCCAAATACCTCCTCACCCACAACCGTGACCAGTATCCGACGCACCAGCAGGGACCGGTCCTGAGCTGGATGGATGTCGGCTGCGGCGATTATTACGACCAAATCACCTCGACGGCGACCGGATGCTTCGGGATCAACGACTATTTTATCAGGCGCTTTGGCCCTGACCACCCTAACGCCAATCGCAGCTATACGCAGGGCGATATCATCTCCTCGGTCGTTCGAACAAAAAAGGGGAAGAGTGTTGTCATCAACTATGACATGCAGCTCCCCCGTCCCTACGACAACCGCTGGATGATCCAGGGGAACCGCGGTCTCTACGACGAGGATAAAAATGCCGTTTATCTGACCGGAAAGAGCCCTCAGTACCATGAATGGGAGTCGTTCGGACCTTACCAGGAGCTGTATGAGCACAAGTGGTGGAAGGCCGTCCACGGCGAGTCCGGACAATTCTCTCACGGAGGGACGGACTATCTCGAACTCAAGCTTTTTATCGAAGCTGTCCGGAACAAGACTCAAACGCCGCTCGATGTTTACGACGCCGCCCTGATGAGCGCAAACGGGCCTCTCTCCGAAGAGTCCATTGCTAAAGGCGGCGCACCCATCCCCTACCCGGATTTCACTGGCGGGCGCTGGAAAACGACCAAGCCCAAATTCGCCCTTTAGCGAAGATTTCCCCCTAGATTTTCACCAGCTCGTCGATCTTGATCGGCCGGCCTTGCTCGATGCTGTGCCGGGCGGCGATCCCGATGAGGGCAGAGAGAGCCCCTTCCCTGCTCCCGGCCTTCCGGCCCAGGTGGTCGGGTTTCGGGTCGCGGAAGATCTGGTCCTGCATCACTTGGTCCGCTCCCCAATGCCCGCCGCCTCCTGATTTAAGGGCAAAGGTCTGGCTTGTCTTGAAGCTCTGGGTGATCCGGAATTCCGCCAGGTTCTCGACTTTCCATGGCTGGGCGTGGTAGGCCCGGACGTCCAGCCTTCCTTTTGTTCCGTTGAAGCCGACGGCGAAACCCTCGTAGGGCATGAAAGCATTCAACGAGTAACTCATCGGCACGCGGTTGTGATAGCGGACCTGGACGCTCATCGTATCCCAGATGTTGATCTTGTTCCGGAAAACACAGGAATCGCGGATGTAGCCGTCGGCCGACTCGGCCTTGACGTAGAGATTCATAGAGTGCTCGTCCTTGGTGATGTCCCAGAAAAATTCGCACGAGGATTTATAGGGACAATTCATGCAGCGTTCGCTGCGAACCGGACCGTTATACCCGTAACGACGAAGCTCCCCGTAAGCGTTGACTTCGACAGGCTCGGCGTCGAGCCACCAGTTCATCAGGTCGAAGTGATGCGAGGCCTTATGAACGAGAAGCGATCCCGAGCACTGCTTGAACCCGTGCCAACGCCGGAAGTAGGAGGCGCCGTGGTAGACATCCAGGTACCAGTGGAAATCAACCGAGGTGATCTCCCCTATCTCTCCGCCCATCAGGATCTCCTTGATCTTCATGGCGTCAGGGCCGTAGCGATAATTGAAGGTCACAGTCAGTTTTTTTCCCGTCCGGCGTTCGGTGTCGATAATACTCTGGACCAGCTTCTCATCCGTGCACATCGGCTTTTCTGTGATCGGACGGCAGCCGCTCTCCATAGCCAGGCAGATATATTTGGCGTGGAAGCTGTCCATGGTCGTGACGATGACGATATCGGGCCGGGTTTCTTGGATCATCCTTCCGAAATCGGTGAAGGTGGGGCAGGTCGCCCCCATATAACTCTTGGCATACTCCAGCCGGATAGGGTTGATATCGCAGAGTCCCACCATTTCCAGGATATCGCCAAAGTCCTTGATCAAATCCCTCCCCCAGAGGGAACTTCCTCGGACTCCTGTTCCGACCAAGGCCACCCGATGCTTTCGGGCCGGCGTTTCTTGGCTCAGGGCCGCTCCAGATCCCATAAAAGACAATCCGGCTGCTCCCATTGCAATAGCGGAAGATGCCAGGAATTCGCGGCGGCTGAGCTCTGCTTTTGTCTTTGCCATTCTGACCTCCCTCCGGGGCGATCACCCCAGATACCAA
>CAYOZW010000166.1:0-690 GCA_964408495.1 uncultured Eubacteriales bacterium | reverse complement strand
AATTCATCAGTGAGTTTGTTTCTATCACAAGCCCGTCCCCTTGTAAACTCATTCTCAAGAAGGGGAAGCATCTGCGTCTTTTTAATGAATAACTTGGGAATGGCCTAAAAAACCTGAGCGAGCGCTGACATTCCCAAGCTATTCATTGCATGAAGGGAGAAGCCTTGCCCAGGAGGTAAGGGAATTGACCGTGATCGGGTTTTTTGTATACGATAGGCCCTGCTTCCAGAATGAACCAGAAAAACCCTCAAAATTTTTACGAAATTCAGCGGCGGCAGCGGCAGAAGAGCGTAATTCTTTTTGCCGTTCTCATCGTTTTCTATGTTTTGGCTATCGGCCTGATCGCCCTGGCCGTCTTTTTGAGTATCGGAGCGTTCGCCGTCCCGAACTTCCTTTCCGGGCCCTTCCTGACGAAGCTTATGCTTTGGGTCCTTGTCGTCGCCTCGCTCATCGCCGTTTTCCATTATTTCGATGCCCGAAAGTTTGGCGCTGCCTACATCCTCAAGCGTCTGGACGCGCGCAAGCCGGATCTTGCGGACCGCTATCATCTGCAGCTGGCCAACACGGTCGAGGAGATGCGAATCGCCAGCGGACTGCCTGAAGTCCGGGCCTATATTATCCCTTCTTTTGCGGTCAATTCGATGGCCCTAGTCGAGGCTGACGGGGTGCCTGCGGTGGCTGTCACCGAGG
>CAYOZW010000165.1:0-7471 GCA_964408495.1 uncultured Eubacteriales bacterium | reverse complement strand
ACAGTGTCCTCCCGGAAATGGCGGGGGATGCCATGCAAATTTCATCCATCTTGTTAAAGATAAGAGAGTCGTTTTTCTGCTACGTCGGCTGGATGAGTATCCGGGCATCCATTTTTCCCTGCCCCATCTTGGGGAATGATAAATCGGAACTTCAGCGGCTGTCAAATTGAGCTGAAGAGAGCGGAAGGGAGCCAGGCACTCGCGACCGGGCGAAAAGTGTGGGAAATCCGGCAGACCGCTCCTCTCGGGCAAAGAGAGAGTTATGAAAAATATTCACCGCTTGCCACAGCGGCCATCAGGATTTCCTGATAGGCCAAGTGAGCCGGGGGAGGCCTCTCCGCCACAAAGGTCAGTTTGAGATGGTTAATGATGCGGTCCACAACGGCATATTTAGTGAGAAACGCGATGACCTTCATCTTGCGGCTAACCTCGGAATACCCCTTCGAATTCTCCTTCTTCGGCGAGATTTTGACGGGGCCTATCGCGTTAGCGCAGCCGCGCCGTGTGCTTAAAGAACACCTGAGCTTGAGTCTAGAGACAATCCCTTATGATGTGATGAAACATGACTCAGCCTGAGTTCGGGGTCCGCGGCCATGGCCTTCCTCCGGGATGACAACCAAATTTGCCGAATCCGCGTCTTATTTTGAGAGGGACACTTATGTTCAAAAACTACCTTATCATCGCTTGGCGGAACATCAAGAAGAGCAAGGCCTATTCCGCGCTCAACATCCTTGGCCTGGCGGTGGGGATGGCCGTCTTCATCCTGATCATGCTCTTCGTCAGGACCGAGCTCGGCTACGACCGTTACCACGAGAATGCGCGGACGATTTACCGGGTCGTCCAGGAACAGCCCGGCAATTACTACCTGGGCTCCAACGTCTTCGCCGTCACGCCCGGCCCCCTGGCCGCGGCCATGGTCCAGGACTTCCCGGAGGTCCTGAAGGCAACGCGGGTCGATGACTGGTCGGACGTTCTCGTCACCGTCGGCGATAAGAGTTTTTTAGAGAAGAAGGTCTACTGGACCGACCCCCAGACCTTCGAGATATTTTCCTTCCCGTTCGTTCGGGGCGACCGGGCCTCCGCGCTTAAGGACCCGTCCTCGGTCCTTCTTTCCGAGAGCGCGGCCTCTCGTCTCTTCGGCGATACCGACCCGTTCGGTAGGACGATCATTCTTCAGGCCTTCGAGATGGATTCTGAATTCAAGGTCGAGGGGGTGTTCCGGGACATCCCGGCCAATTCGCATTTTGTCATGGACATCGTGGCGCCCTTCGAGACAATGGGCAAAATCCAAAAAACCGATCTGACCCGGTGGGGGAGCAACTCCTATTATACCTACGTACTCTTGAAGGACGGCTCCGATCCTCTGGCCCTGGAGGCCAAGCTTGTCCCCTTCATCGCGAAGTATGAAGCTGAGCGGGGCTGGAAACACGAGGGCCAACATTCCCGTTACTTCCTCCAGCCTCTGACCCGCATCCATCTCCATTCCCGAACCAATTTCGACATGGCCCAGACCGGAGACATCCGCTTCGTGCTCTTATTCGCCTCGATCGCAGTCCTGGTCCTGGTCATCGCCTGTATCAATTACATGAACCTGGCCATGGCCCGGTCCCTCAAGCGGGCCAAGGAGGTCGGTTTGCGCAAGGTCGTTGGCGCAGGCAAAGGCCAGCTTATCCGGCAGTTCCTGGGCGATTCCATGGTTTTGACGTTCCTCGCCCTCCTCCTCGCCGTGGGCATTGTCCTGGCGGTCCTCCCTGCTTTTCGGACGTTTATCGAGCGCGAGCTGTCTTTTAACCCCTTCCGCGACATCGTCCTGATGCCGGCGCTTCTGCTGCTCGCCGCGGTCATCGGAGTCGTTGCGGGCAGCTATCCCGCTTTTTTCGTCTCGGCCTTCCCGCCGGTCGCCGCCCTTAAAGGGACGGGTGCTTCACGCGCCAAGGGGCGGGGACTCCGCAATTCTCTCATCGTCTTCCAGTTCGCGGCTTCGATTACGCTCATTATCTGCACCGTCGGCGTCCGGAGCCAGCTTCACTTCATCCGAAACCGGGACATGGGATATCGGAGGGACCAAATCGTTGTCCTCCATCCCAAAGGCGGCGTCCGGAACGGGCTTGAGGCTTTCAAGACCGAGCTCCGGCGGGATCCCGCCGTCGTGAGCGTCGCGTCCTCGTCCTGCCTCCCTAACAACGTCACCTCGAGCACGATGGCCAGTTGGCCGGGGCGACCGGAGTCGCTCGAGATCCCGATCTACCTCATCGAGGCCGACTACGATTTCCCAGAGCTATACGGTTTGAAGCTCTCGCGGGGCCGGAGCTTCTCGCGAGATTTCTCTTCCGACGTCGGAGGCGCGTTCCTGATCAACGAAGCTGCCCAAAAAGCCCTGGGCTGGGACGACCCGGTCGGCCGCGAATTCAGCCACCACCAAAGGAACTCGGTGAACGGGAAGATCGTCGGCGTGCTCAAGGATTTCCACATGCACTCCCTGCACCTCTCCATCATGCCCCTTTACATCTTCCTCGACCCGGGCCGGGCGAACCGCATCTCGATCAAGATCCGGGGAGAGAACATCCCGGCTACCCTGGCTTTCGTCCGGAAAACCTGGGAGCGCTTTGCGCCGGAGTATCCTTTCGAATACACCTTCTTCGACGAGATCTTCGACCGGGCCTATCGCGTCGAACAGCGCCTGGGAACGGTCTTCAGCGCCTTTGCCGGGCTGGCAGTTCTCATCGCCTGCCTGGGTCTCCTTGGCCTGGCTTCGTTCACGGCCGAGCAGAGGACCAAGGAGATCGGCATCCGCAAGGTCCTCGGGGCATCGTCCTTGGGGGTCATCGTCATGCTCTCCCGCGAGTTCATGAGGTGGGTGGCCGCGGCCAACCTCGTCGCCTGGCCTATCGGCTACTTCGCTATGCGGGCCTGGCTCCAGAATTTCGCCTACCGGATCGACCTGACGGTCTCGATGTTCTTGGGCTCTGCCCTTGCTGCTTTCTTCATCGCGGTGGCCGTCATCGGCTTCCAGACGTACCGGGCCGCGACAGCCAACCCAGCCGAATCGATGCGGTATGAATAGCCCAACGGCGTCGAACGCTTAAACACCCGGCCATGAATGCCGTTGCCGACGATACAACTTCCGCACCAAATCCCGCAGCACCCGACCTGGTCCTTAACCCTGTCAAAAGCGGTTGTTTTCATGGCGATCCTCTGCCTTGAAGCTTTTGCCCTTTCCCGGGGAGATGACGGGGAATAGATGCCATGGAAGGGGTGGGATATCAACTGCCGATATCCCAGGATTTCCATTTGGCGCCTCCCGGGCCATCGAGATGTTCACTTGCTGAGGACCGCCTCCCAGTCCGGAGATTATATCAGGGCACAGGAGGCGACTTGAATCCGGAGGTGTTCTGGTGTAAGAGGAATACCGGTCGGGATGAGAGATATAGAGAGAAGAAGGGAAATTCAATGAAAAAGCGAATTTCAAGCTACTATTTTCTCTTGGCACTACTGTATATCATCACCCTTGGCCTGGGCTTGAGGGCCGATACGCCGGCGCATAAGACGGGAACGAAAGCGGCGGCCGCGGACGATTGGGCGGACCTCAAGCTCTGGTATAAGCACCCGGCCGCAAAATGGACCGAGGCCCTTCCCGTCGGGAATGGGCGCCTGGGAGCGATGGTCTTCGGGAAGACCGACGAGGAGCGCATTCAATTTAACGAGGAGACCTACTGGAGCGGCGGGCCGTACTCTCAGACCGTCAAAGGCGGATACAAAGCGCTGCCGGAAATCCAGAGGCTGGTCTTCGAGGGAGAAACCATCAAGGCTCACCGGCTTTTCGGCCGGCATCTGATGGGCTACCCCGTGGAGCAGCAGAAATATCAATCGCTGGGGAACTTGATCCTGAAGTTCGCCGCCGAGGGGGACGTCCAAGATTATCGTCTGGAGCTCGACCTCGATAGAGCCATTGTGACCGTGAGCTATATTCAGGATGGCGTTCGCTATGTTCGGGAGGTCTTCTCCAGCCCGGTTGACCAGGCGATCCTCGTCCGGCTGACCGCGGACCGCCCGGGTCGGATCGATTTCACGGCCGAGCTCAGGGGCTGCCGTAACGAAGCTCACTCCAATTACGCCACCGATTATTTCCAGATGGACGGATACGGCGACGATGGATTGATCGTCCGGGGCAAGTCGGCCGATTATCTTGGTGTTGAGGGGGAGATCAGGTATGAGGCCAGGCTGAAGGCCGTGCCGGAGGGCGGCCGGATGGTCGTCGATGGACCGTATCTCAAAATTTCCGGAGCCGATGCCGTCACCCTGTATCTGGCAGGGGCAACCAATTTCGTGAATCATAAAGATGTCAGCGGCGATCCTCAAGCGCGAGTGGATACTGTGCTGGAAGCAGTCGTGAAGAAGCCTTATGAGGATATCAAAACCGCCTACCTCCAGGAGCACCGCCGACTGTTCCGGCGTGCTGCCCTCAAACTCCCCACAGGACCCACCTCCCAGTTGCCTACGGACGAGCGGCTGGCCGCGTTTGACGGGGCCAACGACCCCGCCCTGGCGGCGCTCTGCTTCCAGTTCGGCCGCTACCTGCTCATCTCTTCCTCCCGGCCGGGCACCCAGCCGGCGAACCTCCAGGGGATCTGGAACGAGTCGATGAATCCATCCTGGGATTCGAAATACACGACCAACATCAACACCGAAATGAATTACTGGCCGGCCGAGGTCGGGAACTTGAGCGAGTGCACGGAGCCGCTCTTCCGGATGATCAAGGAATTGACCGGCCAGGGGCGGGACGTCGCCCGCGAGCATTACGGCGCGGGCGGCTGGGTTTTCCACCAGAACACCGACCTCTGGCGGGTGGCCGCGCCCATGGACGGGCCGGACTGGGGCGCGTTTACGGCCGGCGGAGCGTGGCTGTGCACCCATCTCTGGGAACATTACCTTTTTACCGGCGACGTCTCATTCTTAAGGGACGCGTATCCGCTGATGAAAGGCTGTGTCGAGTTCTTCCTGGAGTTTTTGGTCGAGCACCCGAAATACGGCTGGCTGGTCACCAACCCCTCGACCTCGCCCGAGAATTTCCCGGCGTCGCCGGGCAACGACCCCTTTTATGATGAAGTCTGCGCCTGGATGAGCCCGGGGACGACCATCTGCGCCGGCTCGACGATCGATCTGCAGATCCTGAACGACCTCTTCGGCTATGTCGCGGAAGCGGCCGAGGTTCTGGGGACAGACCGGGAATTTGCAACGAAGGTTCTTGAAAAAAGGTCGCGCCTGGCGCCCATGCAGGTCGGGAAAAACGGTAACCTTCAAGAATGGCTCGAGGATTGGGGGCAGAAGGAAAAGAGCCACCGCCATATCTCCAACCTCTACGGCCTTTTCCCGGGGAACCAGATCTCCTTGATACGAACGCCCAAGCTGGCGGACGCCTGCCGGGTCGTCCTGGAGCAGCGCGGCCTCGCGGGCAACGGCTGGTCCTCGGCCTGGAAGATGGCCTGCTGGGCGAGATTGGCGGAGCCCGATAAGGCCATCGATAACTTCAATTACTGCATTCATAACTACACGCTTCCCAACCTGTTTTCAATATGCTCGCGGGCCCTCCAGGTGGATGGGACATTCGGAGTGACAGCGGCGGTCGCCGAGATGCTCCTCCAGTCCCAGGGAGACGCGATTTCCCTCTTCCCGGCTTTGCCCAAGGCCTGGGCAGAGGGAGAGGCGGAGGGACTATGCGCCCGGGGCGGGTTTGAGGTCTCCCTCAGATGGGAGAACGGGGAGTTCAGGCGGGCAGACATCCTGTCAAAAAACGGGAAGACCTGCCGCATCCGTACGGAGCGCGGCGGTGTGCTTCAAACAGCCGGAAAACTGCCCGAAAACATTTACCCAAAAAACGGGATCATCGAATTCGAAACGAAGCCCGGCCAAGTCTACTCGGTATCGTTAGACGTGATGGGCGTGATCGCCACACAGCCGGGGCGGTGAGTTGCCGGCGCCGCGAGCGATGTTGGGTGGCAACGAACGCGCCTTTTTTTCGGTAGTACCAAGTAGGAGGAGGAACCATGAATTCTCCGTCTCAATCTCAGGTAGGGGAGTCTGTCCGCCAGCTTGAGCGCCGAGTCCGTCATTTGACCTGGGGTGCGGGTAGCCTTATCGCCCTAATGGTGGTCATCCTGGTCGGGCTGACAGCCCTCAGGGCGAAGCCGAACCCGGGCAGCGACGCCGCCGGCATTCTTCGCGTCCACGGTCTAGTCGTCGTGGATGAAAACGGCACCGAGCGGGTTTGGATCGGGGCGCCCCTCCCCGAGCCCCTGATTCTGGGAAAGCGTTTTCCCAGGGGCGGCAATGTGAGCGGGGTCATGCTCTACGACGACGAGGGGAATGAACGCGGGGGCTATGTCACCTCGGATGACTTCCCCAACGTTTTTCTTACCCTCGACAGCCTGGGCAAGCAGCATGTTCTATTCCTGGCCGAACCTCAAGGAGATACCGCCCTTTGGCTGTGGAACGGAGAGAACGCTTTCCGTCTGAATGTGGGAGAGGAGGGAGTCGGGCTTAAGATCAGCAGCAACGGTGAGACGGTCCTCGAGGTTCCGAAGGCGAAGCCGGAGGAGAGAGGAGGGGACCGGTGAGACGCCGGACCTTTTGTATAAAGGCCAATGCGCCGGTACTTATTGTCGTGTTAGTGGCCGGGCTGACCGCCATCGCTTCCCTGCAGCCGGAGGGACGTGAAGCTTCGGTTTGGACAGGGCACGATGGGCCGGTGACCGACTTTGTCTTCTCCCCGGCCGGAGATTTTGCCGTCTCGTCCGGCTTGGATGGTACGGTCCGGACATGGGAGGCAAAATCCGGAAACCCTCTCCATGTTCTGAGCGGCCATGACAACGAGGTCTTCGCCGTTTCTGTATCCGGAGAAGGGTGTTTCATCGCGTCGACCGATTATGATGGAGTGATCCTGCTCCACACGAAAGACGGCGAATTGGTGCAGAGAATGGCGGGATTTCCCGGTTGGGCCGCTGATGTCGCCATCTCGCCCGATTCCAAAAGGGTAGCCGCCTGGGCAATGGACGGTGCGATCTGGATTTGGGATATCGGGAGCGGCGGCCTCCTCCGCAAGCTTGAGGGCGAGAAAAACCGCTGGGGGATGGCCTTGGCATGGTCACCGGACGGTCGATATCTGGCTGCCGGGCGAGTCGCTGTGGCGATCTGGAATGCCGAAGACGGAGAGCGAGTCAAGACGCTCGAAGGCCATCGGGACTTCGTCCGCGACCTGGGTTTTTCCCCCGACGGCCGCCTTCTGGCCTCTGCGTCGATGGACAAAACGGTCCGGATTTGGAGCCTGGAGTCGAACGAAATCCTCCACACCCTTCGCTCGGAGGATTTCGTGGTTCATACCAAGAATGGGCCAGCCACCAACCCGATCTCCGTTCCGGTTACTTGTGTATGCTTCTCTCCGGACGGGACCATCCTGGCCAGCGGGGGCGCCGAC
>CAYOZW010000164.1:0-7508 GCA_964408495.1 uncultured Eubacteriales bacterium | reverse complement strand
GTCTTTCTCTGTTTAGAGGTCCTGAACTTCCGGAGAATTGATTCAGTCTCTCATTCAGCCAGTGATACTCTAAGACCTTTTATGATTCAGACTGTTTTTTTGGGATTTCTATTTATCGCTATCTTCATTCTTGTCAATCGTTTGCGCAGAATAAAATAGATCCCCTTCACAAATGCCCGGGACTTGGATAGTCTAAACAGAGAGGAGTTGACCATGGCAAAAAAAGGCAAGATCATAACGCGCCGGAAATTCCTGAAGGACCTCACCGCGACTTCCGCGGGTCTGGCCGGAGTGTTCGGATTTCCGGCGATCGTCCGGGCCTCGGCCCTGGGGCGATCGGGGGCCGTCGCCCCGTCCAACCGTATCGTCATGGCGGGCGTCGGCTTCGGGATGATGGGTGTCCCCAACATGGAAGCCTTCCTGGGCATGGAGGATGTCCAGTGGGTGGCCGTCTGCGACCTCGATAAGAATCATCTGGCCGAGGCCAAGTCCATCGTCGATCAAACATACGGGAACAGCGACTGCGCCGCCTACTCCGATTTCCGCGACCTTCTCGGCCGCCGGGATGTCGACGCCATTTCGATTGCCGTGCCCGACCACTGGCATGCCCTGCTGTCGATCGCTTCCGCCCGGGCCGGCTGGGACATCTACGGCGAGAAACCCTTCTCCCACGACCTGCGCGAAGGCCGGGCCATGTGCGACGCCGTCAAGCGCTATGGCCGCATCTGGCAGACCGGCTCCTGGCAGCGCTCTGTCGAGAAATTCCGGCCCGCCTGCGAGCTCGTCCGCAACGGCCGCATCGGCCGGGTCTCCCGGATCGAGGTCGGATTGCCCGAGGGGCATTACGACTTCGCCCGGACTTTCGGCCAGGAAGGCATCACCCCGCCCCCAGCCGAGCTCGATTATGACCGGTGGGTCGGGCCGGCTCCCTACGCCCCCTACTGCAAGGCCCGTGTCCATATGAACTGGCGTTGGAACATGGATTTCGGCGGAGGCCAGCTCATGGACTGGATCGGCCACCACGGTGATATCGCCCACTGGGGAATGGGTTGGGACCTCTCCGGGCCGGTCGAGGTCGAAGGGCGCGGCGAATTCCCGACGAGCGGGATCTACAACAGCGCCCTCCGCTATCGAGTGACCGCTACCTACGCCGACGGCACGCCGATGATCATCGCCGGAGGCCATCCGGATATCCGGGGAGGCACCAAATGGATCGGCGAATACGGCTGGGTCTATGTCGACCGGGGCAGATTCGAGACCTATCCGGAGGACCTCGTCAACGAGGTCATCGGTCCGAACGAGATCCGGCTCTACAAAAGCACCGACCATTACCGCAACTTCCTCGATTGCGTCAAGAGCCGTGTCCTCACCATCGCCCCGGCCGAGGTCGCCCACCGCTCGGCCAGCGTCGGCCATCTGAGTGTGATCGCCATCGAGCTCGGACGCAAAATCCGCTGGGACCCAGGGACCGAGACGATCATCGGTGACCCGGAGGCCGAACGCCTCCTCAGCCGGGCCTACCGGAAGCCCTGGGTTCTCCCCATGTGAGGCGACGAAGGAAGGCAATCATGAAAACACAAAAGAAAATATTTACGGCCGCTGCGCTGGCTGTCGTTTTGCAGTTCTCGATGCTCCTCTCCCCCGCCCTCTTCGGTCTGAAGGCTGCAACCCGCATAAAAACGCTCATCGTCACCGGCCAGAACTACCACGACTGGAAAACGACGAGCGCGGTCCTCAAACAGATTCTCGAAGACACCGGTCTCTTCCGGGTGGACATTGCCGTCAGCCCGCCCGCCAAGGCCAAGATGAGCGGCTTCCGGCCGGACTTTTCGGTCTACGGGCTCGTCGTCCTCGACTACAGCGGTGACGCCTGGCCCTCTGCCACGCAGAAAGCATTCGTCAAATACGTCAAGAACGGCGGCGGAGTCGTCGTCTACCATTCGGCCGACAACACCTTCCCTGAATGGTCGGAATACAACGAGATCATCGGCCTGGCCGGCTGGGGAGATCGCACCGAAAAGGCAGGCCCCTATGTTTTTTGGAAAGACGGCCGGGTTGTCCGGGATACCGAGCCGGGGGTCTGCGGCTACCACGGCCCCGAACATCCTTTTCTAATCATCAACCGGGACACATCTCACCCCATCACGGCGGGCCTGCCGCCCCGCTGGATGCATGCCAGTGACGAGCTCTACAGCCTGCTGCGCGGCCCGGCCAAGAATCTGACCGTACTATCGACGGCCTATTTCGCGCCGGAAGAAAGCGGCACAGGCCGCGATGAGCCCGTGCTGTTCACTATTAACTACGGCGCGGGACGTGTCTTCCATACCGTTCTCGGACACGCCCGCCCGGAGGCCCCCCATCCGGCTCTCGAGTGTGTCGGTTTCATCGTCACCCTCCAGCGCGGCGCCGAATGGGCGGCCACGGGAAAAGTCACCCAGAAAGTCCCCGCCGAATTTCCAGCCACCAACCGGGTCGTGGCGACGCCGGAAGACGTCCGCCGCTGGCCGGGATATCGGCCTCCTTCGCTCGAGGCTATCCTCAAGGACTTGGACTCATTCGAATACAGCAAAAATGAGCAAATCCTCTATCGCCTCAGGGAGTACGTCCTGAATCACCGGAACGATGCTGAGGCGCGAGCCGATAGTGAAGAAAGGCTCTTGGGATTTCTGGTCATGAGTAAGAATGCCGGTGCCAAGCTGGCCGTTTGCCGCCAGCTCCGACTGATCGGGAGCGAAAAATCAGTCCGGATCCTCGAACAACTTCTTCTCGGGGACGCGACTGCAGATATGGCCCGGTATGCGCTCGAGAAAATCCCCGGGCCGGCCGCCGAAAAAGCCCTGCTCGGCGCTCTAAACACGGCTCAAGATAAAATCAGGCTGGGGATCATCTCTTCTCTC
The DNA here is from genome assembly GCA_964408495.1 of uncultured Eubacteriales bacterium. Lineage (GTDB taxonomy): Bacteria > Acidobacteriota > Aminicenantia > Aminicenantales > UBA8522 > UBA8522. The sequence goes on along the minus strand of CAYOZW010000164.1, from coordinate 4,611 downwards.
AGCGCGCGGAAGACACCAGAAGCGGTCGAGGCCTTAACCCCTCTCCTTAATGACCGGGACGCCGCGGCCGCCTCTGCAGCCGCCGTCTCCCTCGGGAAGATCGGCGGCCGGGAAGCGGCCGGCCTCCTCGCCGAAGCCTTTGACAAGGCCCAGGAATCGCTCAAGACCGAGATGGCATTCTCCCTGCTGCGCTGTGCCGAGGAATTCATGGCCTCAAGGGATTACCCATCGGCAGACGGGATCTTTAACAAAATCACGAATCCTCAGGCCCCCCTTCTCCCGCTCGTCCTTCGACAAGCGGCCCTCAAGGGGAAGATCAGGGCCGCCGAAAGAGAAGAGGCCGCCCGCATGATCATCGATACCCTAGCGCGCGGCCCGGAGGAGATGCACCCACCGGCGATCGGCCTGGTGCCGGTCGTCTTCAAGAAATCCGAGATCGCTCCGGTTCTGGACCTCCTAATGAAGCTCCCCGAAACCAGTCAAGTCCAGTTACTTGCAGTCCTGGTGGACTACCCGAAAGAAGCCGTCCAGGCCGCCGTCTTGAGGGCCGCCGCGAGCCCCTCCCAGGACGTCCGGGTCGCTGCCCTGAGAGCCCTTGCGAAAGTGGGCGATGCCGCGACCGTCCGGTTGTTGGTCGAACGGGCGTCCGCCGCCCTGGGCCAAGAGCAGTACGTCTCCCGGGCCAGCCTGGCGACGCTCCCGGGCAAGGATGTTGATGAAGCCATCGTCTTCGGGCTGGCCGGCTTTCCCGGCGATGCGGCCAAGAACGAGCTCATCCGGGCCGTCGGAGAGCGGCAAATATCAGCCGGCAAAGGCCACCTGATGAGCCTGGCCGGGGCGGGTTCGCTCCAGAACAGCTTGGAGGCCGTCAAAGGGCTGAGGGTCATCGCCTCGCCGGCGGATATCCCCGCCCTGCTCGGCATCCTCCTGGAGTTGAGCGATGAAACGGCTCAAGAAGAAATGGAAAACACCATCGCCGCGCTTGCGCAGGAGATTCGCGATCCCTATTCGCGGGCTTCCGCGGTTGAAGGTTTGCTGGCACCGCCGCCCAGTACGAAAATTCAACCGGTGACGGATGCCAAAAAGCGCTGCCTCCTCTTCCGGACCCTGGGCAAAATCGGCGATGATAGTGCCCTGCCGTTCCTTCGCACCGCTCTCAAAGAGCAAAATCCGGAAATCCGGGACGCCGCTATCCGGGCATTGGTCGACTGGCCGAACCCCACCCCGGTTGATGACGTCCTGGCCACCGCCCAAAACACCAAGGACCTGATCCATCAGGTGCTGGCGCTTCGCGGCTATGTGCGGATGATCAGGCTGGCCAAGTTCCAATCGCCGGATGCGGCGGTGGAGTCGCTGAAGACGGCTCTCAATCTGGCGTCGCGACCGGAAGAAATGAAGCTGGTCCTCGGGGCGCTGCCAGACTTCGCCTGCCCGGAAGCGCTTGCCCTGGCGGAGTCTCTGCTGAGTACGGAAGGCGTCCGGGAAGAGGCCCAGGCCGCTGTCGATGCGATCAAAGGAAAACTTAACCCTGAAACATCTCTTTGAGCCATGATCGATGCTTCGCCGGGAGGGGTCTTTTCCATTGACACCACGGCCAAGACCGGTTCATCCTTAGGCGGTGGCCGCGGCTAGCTATGCTCGTCCAAAAACCTCAATTCTTTTTCTTCGACTGCGAAACGACAGGACTGCCCCGCACCCGCTATTTTTCTCCTGACGACATCGACGGCTGGCCCCGTCTCGTCCAGATCGCTTGGGGCTGTTATGACTCCCAGGGAAACACGGAAGAGTCAAAATGCCACATCATCCGCCCGGACGGCTTCAGGATCCCCGCCGACGCGACGAGGATCCACGGCATCACCCACGCGCGCGCCCTTCGCGCGGGGAGGGAGTTGGACGAAGTCCTGGAGGAATTTCTGGGAGCGGCAGAGAGGCCCGGTACTGTCCTTGTCGCTCACAACCTGGAGTATGACTACGGCGTTATCGGGTCCGAGCTGGTCCGGAGGAGGAAACCGCTCCGGTTCTTGGACATCCCCGGAATCTGCACGATGAAGTCGACGACTGGAATATGCCGTTTGCCCAGGCCGGGCGGATTCGGTTACAAGTGGCCGACTCTTGGAGAGCTACACCTGTGCCTGTTCGGCCGATCCTACGAGGGGGCCCATGACGCCGCGCGCGACCTCGAGGCCTGCGCCCGCTCGTTTTTCAAACTCCGCCAGGCCGGGCACTACCCTTCGTTATAAGATCCCCGGGGAATCCTGAGGCCGAAAAGGTCTTTTCCCAGGGGCACCCATCTTCTTTCCCCTGAACTGTCATCCTCAATCGAGCAGGGCAGCAAAGAAGGAAAGTTTCTTGCCGATAATAGTCAGAAGCCGTGTTATGGCAAGTTTAGACGCTTCATAAGCGGCGCTGACCACAGGGCGAGGGATTCGCCGGTCGCGGCGTTGTGTTTGCCGGCCGCCTCGTTGTAGGCGGCGAGAAAAGCCACGGGGTTACAAAGGCAATCGATCAGCTTGGCGCGCCCGAAGGTCTTCTCGATCACGGCGGCCATCTTCCAGCCGACGGTGTACCAGGGTCCCTGAATGCCCATGAAAGAAAAAGCGACCTCTCGAATCTTTTCTTCATCCTTCAGCCTGCCGTCGAGCACATCCAGGAAAAAGGCCTCGACTTTCTTCAGGTCGGCGTTGAAATTGGCCATGTCCTTATCCCAGCGGTTACGGTCCAACGCTGGGCTTACGGCGTGCGGATGGATATCGGGCCCGCCCGCGGCGGCTAGCATGGCCATTCCCTCGCCGAACGCTCCGACCCATTCAAGCACGGCCCGCACCTCCGCCGGCTTTTTCTTGAATTGTTCGGTTTCATATGCCGGAAGGCAGGCGGCCGCATAGCCGATGTGATGGAGTTCATGGGCCACCGTGTTCTCGAATTGAGCCTCGGTCACCTCAGGATTCAAATAGAGAAAGATGGCCGGGGCGGTCTCGAGCTCAAAGACAAAGCTGTTGGTCTTAGGTTTGATGACGGAATAGACCTTGACCCGGATGGCCGTTCCGGCGGGAAGGTAAGCGAGCGCGCGGGCCGCGGCCGCTTTCATATCGGCCCGCTTCCAGCGGACAAGCGTTTCAGCCAGCGTGTCCATCTTTGCCAGGAGTTCAGAGGACAGGACAAAATCCCGGAACTCCGCGTCCTCAAAGGGCCGTTTGACTCCAGCCTCGCGTTTCTTCAGCCGGACATAGCCTTCCGTCATGAATAGACTGTTCCAGTCGGCTTGGTCGACGGCTGCGCTGGCTCTCAGCTTATGAAGAATCGAGAGGACCGCGTCCGCCTCATCGGTGACGAGGCGGATGTCCAGATTAGAAACGGTTTGCGGACAAGCCGCGGCGGAGGAGGAAAATCCCATGAACATCAGGACCAAGGGAACGAAGGCTCCAAGAAACTTTCGGATGTAAAATGTTTTGTTAAATCGCATCGTTTTTCTCCTTGCCCTGACGTCTTCACAAACTGCGAGAAAATGGTGGCCCTCTCCCATCGTGGGAGAGGAAATATTTTTAACCCCAGTTCATAAACAGCCCTGACCGGAATGTGTTTCCACGCCTGCTTTCGCATCAGGGGGAAACAATTCGGTTCAGGCGCCCTCTCCGAACATCAAAAGGATGATCTCGGCGGGTTCCTCATAAGGATTCCAGGCCTCATGGCTGACGCCGGCCGGGATAAAAGCCATTTGCCCCTCCCGCATAACGACTTCTTTGCCTCCGATCTTGGCCACGGCTCTTCCCCGGATTCCGATGATCATCGTTGGAAAGGGGTTGGTCTGGTCCTTTGGATTTGCGTTGACATGCTGGCCCTTCTCTATCTGCGCCCAAGCGGAACGGAGGCCTCTCTGGTAATAAAAAACGACCATGTTCGCCCCATGAACTTCTCGGCTGTAGCCTTTTCCGAAATTCACGGTTTCGGGAAAGCCCCGGGTCCAGAAATGGAAACTGAACGGAATGAAGCCTGCGAAAAAATCCGCCCCAGGCTGAAAACCGTCCATGAACTCGATATCCATGGGGGCCGGGTCGCTGGCGCGCGCCTTGCCCATGGCGGTGAGGGCATTGAACTCTCCTCCGTCAATTTTCCGCAGGGTGTTGAGGTCGAGTGTATAGAGAACGGACGGAGTTGAAGGAAGTCCATCTCGAAACTCGACATGATAGCTGCCCGTTGCTTCTTTCTTGCCTCCGACCGTCACCTGCCATTCGCCTCTGCGTTCCCCCTTGAGCCTTACGCCAAAGGTCATCGCTTCCGCCGCGGCCGGGTCGCTTCGGAAATCCTCGACATAAGAGCGCAGGATCTCCTCCGCGGTGCGGACCTGGACGGGTTGGGCGGAACCCAAGCCGAGGACGAAAAACAGAGCAGTGAGAATATTGATAATTAGCCGTTTATCTTTCATCGCCCAAAACCTCCTTGAGATGATAGACGTCCATGGCTTCACTTAATAGACGAGCATGCCCCTTAAAAGGTTCTATCCCTATTTCCATTCGTTTTTTCGCCCCCGCTCGTCCCCGCTTGTTTCGGATAAGGCAATCGCGTCGCCGTCGGTTTGAATGAGATCTTCTGAGAAATCCCCCTCACTTCCTC
>CAYOZW010000163.1:7208-7515 GCA_964408495.1 uncultured Eubacteriales bacterium | reverse complement strand
TTCTCATCTGTTCAGCCTCCTGATTGATCGAATAATGGCCCCAATTCTATCATCTTTTTTTGAGGATAACCAAGCCGAACAGACCTCCAGCTGTGCCTTCCTCCGGGGCCTGAAACTTGACGCTGATTTTTTCTTTATCTCGGGTCAGCTCGGGGGGGATTTTGTATTCCACATCGAAGAAATCGCCTGGAAAATTCACGTTGACCGTTTGGGTGGCGATCTTCGTGCCCTCGACAAAGATGTCGAAGGTGCGGCCGACGTCGCTGCCCCAATAGGTGCAAAGAAGGACCATGGATTGACCGGGAAT
>CAYOZW010000163.1:0-7198 GCA_964408495.1 uncultured Eubacteriales bacterium | reverse complement strand
TCGTACCTGAACCAGCCGCCGTTGACGGCCTGGCGCCAATTTTCACCCCGGAGTTCCCCGGAGGAGCTTTTGTCGGCCTGAAGATTATGTCCTCTCTCCGATTCAGTTTCTCCGATCATCACCCGGTCGACCAGGCGCTTTTGGATCGCGATCTGGCGGGACGCCGCCTCGGCCGCCCGGGCCCGACGCCCGGCCTCGACCTCAACCCACTCTTTTTCATCATAAAAAGACCAATAGAGCGCATAGCGCTTTCCGAAAAGCGTATAAAAAGGAGCGAGGGTCACCTCGTCGGGCCGTCCGGCCCCCGATGTCCTGAAGGTCAGAGGGCGCCCTTCCAGAGGTTTTAGCCAATCTGTAAGATTCTTAGTGGGAGGAACCAGGTCGGGAGCGGGTGCCGGTTTCCCATCGGCGTGATAGGGCCCATAAACCCTCTCTTCAGACAGCTCCTCGGTCGGGAGCTCGCCGGCCAGGACGACGGGACCGTAGAGGACGGCCGCAATGTGGGGGTCGTCGGGCATGCGCCAGAGATGGAGCGACATCGGGATCTCCATGGTCAACCGGTCGCCGTTCTTCCAGGTGCGGGCGATGGTCAGGAAGCTCCCCGGCGGGGCGGAGAGTTCCTGAGGCTCTTCGTTGATCTTGACCACGACGCCCCGGGTCGCCCAGCCGGGCACCCGGATGCGCACTGCTAAGGTGACGTCCTCGCGGCAGCGAAAGCGGAGCGAAGTCCCTTCCTCTTCCGGGAACTGCGTTTCCTGGCGGATGGACAATCCCTTTTCGGGCCAGTCCAGCTCGCTGGCGATGAAGAGGTTGATGAAGAGTCCTTTCTCGTCGTGGAAATAGATGCTGTCGCCATATTTGGCGTGGTTCTCGACGCCCGTTCCGGTACAGCACCAGAAGGAGTCGTTCGGCGTGCAAAAGGTTCTGTACCACCCGGATTCCATCGGAACGTAGTACATCACCATGCCGCTCTCCGGGTCCTGGGTCGAGAGGATGCCGTTGAACAGGGCGCGTTCGTAATAGTCGGCGAGCTTCGGGTCGGCGCTCCAGGTGAAAAGCTGCCGGGTGAGCCTGAGCATGTTGTAGGTGACACAAATCTCGTGGCTGGCGTTGCTCACTTCCGAGGCCAGGACATCCGGGCCGGTCCGCCAGGCTTCGTAGTTGCTCGTCCCGCCCGTCACGTAGGAACGATGGTTGACCACTTCGTCCCAGAAATAAGTCGCCACATCCGCATAGAATTTTTCGCCGGTCAGCTCGTACTCGCGGGCGGCCCCGATCACCTTGGGGACCTGAGTGTTGACATGGAGACCTTTGAGCTCGTCGCGGCCGGCGGCGAGCGGGTCGAGAAACGCCCTGTGGTCGAACCGCCTGGCCAGGGCAAGGTGGTCGGGATTTGCGGTGACGGCATAAAGGTTGGCCAGGACCTCGGTCATCCCGCCGTGTTCCACCCTGAGCATCCGCTGCATCGCTTCGTTATCGAGCTCGTCCGTCCGCCCCTTCGTCCAGGCCGCCATGCCGGTGAGGACATCAAGCGCTTGTTTGTCTCCGCAATGGATATACATGTCGAGCAATCCGGCCATGATCTTATGGAGCGTATACCATGGCGCCCAGACCCGTCGCCCCTCGATGACGCGGTCGATGAATTCCTCAGGGAAGGCGCTGAGATAGCCGGAGTTGCCCAGAGCTTTCTGGCACTCGGCCAGTTCAGAGACCAGGGCATCGGCTTTGCGGCGGAGCGGTTCGTCGCCGCTGGCGGCATAAGCGAGGGCGCTGGCGGTGAGGTAATGGCCGACAAAATGGCCGCGAAGCTCGACTTTGGGCTCCTCCCAGCCGCCCAGCGGTTGGGCCGCGGACGGCAGGCCGGCGGTCAGACGAAAATTGTGGAGCAGCCGGTCCGAGTCGAGGTCGCGGAGATACTGTGTATTGCGGTCCATGGCCCGCTTGAAGGGACCGTCGAGAAGCCGGACGTTCTGCAGGGGGAACGGACGGACGGCGAGGGAAATTTTCTCCATTCCGGCCGCTTTTTCGCCCCGGCAGCCGGTGAAGGCGAGACAAACCAAAAGGATGCAGATCCCGACAGAAAGAAGTGATAATTTCTTGGACATAGAGACGACCTCTTCGACTGAATGCCGCATTTTGGATAGGGGCGTATATTCATCTCGAGCGGATGATCTCGCCCGCCTCAGAGGCCAACTTATATCTTAGAAATAGGGCGATGTCAAAAAATAGACAATGGCAGCAGGCATCGCTCATTCTGTGATGATTATCATCAATAAATTGGGAATGTCAGCGCTCCCGCTCAGATTTTTAACGCCGTTTCCTCAGCGTTTTTCTCGGCGGTGCGGAACTCCGCCTGATAGATCTAAACTTTCTACGTATGTGGGCTCCATTCTTCTCCCTCTCCGTTTGATCTCCACGTGCTCAGACAGTCCTCCCGGCCGCCAGAGCGGCTCCCCTCGAAAAACGCCTCGGGAAGGCTAAACCTTCGAGGTCGCCTCTTCATTCCCAATTTGTTGATGATATAAGATGGAGAAAGTTCACCGGACAGACTATTGCACCCTTCTTTTCGGAGAAGCTCCAGGCGGCAGTCCGGCCGCGTTACTCTCGAGCGATGATCCTACTCCAGCGCTCGGAGAGCGTTGATCCGGCCCTTACCGCTGTAGGGATCGGCACCCGGCTTCAGGATGTCGTCGGCGGACTTCTGGATGATCGCCTTGAGCCGCGCCGGGGACAACTTGCCGTACTTGCCCACAATAAGCGCTGCTACTCCAGAAACGTGGGGCGCCGCCATCGATGTCCCAGCGGCAAAATAATATCCGGTCGGCCCGCCTGGGCTGAGGACCATGTCCAAGGGGTAAAAAGTTGCATTCGCGAAATCGCCGCCCGGCGCCGCTACGTTGACGACCGACTGACCGTAGTTCGTGTACGAGGCGGGACGGTCGAAGTCTGCGAGCCCGTACGGACCCGTCGCAGCAACCCCCATGCCGTTTCCGGACTGGGCCGGGATGGACCAGAGCCGGGAGTTGAGGTTCACGCCTTCGTTCCCGACCGAGCTGACGACGAGAGTGCCGGCGGCCATCGCATGGTTGATCGCCCTGTTGAGCGAGGCGATAAGAGGCCCTGCCCCGCCGCCCCCGGCGTTGATCCGGTCGAAAGTTGCGCCCAGGCTCATATTGATCACGTCAGCTTGAACTTCCGGGCCCGAGGCATACATGATCCCTTCAATAAGCCAGGAGAACTGCCCCCCTCCCGTTTCACTCCTCAGCACTTTGACGGCAACTATCTCAGCTTCGGGAGCAACTCCTTGGACACCTAGGTTGTTTATCGGCGCGGCAATTATCCCAGCAACGTGCGTCCCATGGTTAAAACCTGCAACGATTGGATCAATGCCCGGCTCTGTGGGCACAAAGGACTTGGAAAGAGTGATATTTAGGTTGGGCGCAATGTCCGGATGTGTACTATATATGCCGCTGTCGAGGACGGCCACTCGAGCTCGCATAACGCCATTGCCTAAGTCTCCTTTGGCAGCCGTCTGATCGGCGAAGATCTGTCTGATGTTCCACTGATACCCCCAATAAGGTTCGCTGTTGACGCCCTGGGCAACGAGATCGGCTTCGTTGGTTTCGATGTAATTCTCATTTGGGAGCCAGTTGACCTCGATATCCTCGGCCGCCTGCGAGACGCGCCGGTCACGGACTATGATATCGAGGAATTGGGGATTATCCGAGGAAGCCAAGACGACCCCAATACTTTCCAACTTGGAGACGATAGTGCCTCCCGCCATGGAGATAAGATCATCGATCGCCGTGCTTCCTTTCCCCTGATTCTTGGCGACGATTACATAGTTCTTCGCTTCGGCAGAATAACCGTAAGCCGACCCAACGATAAGGATGAATGAAAGAAACAAACAAGTGAAAAATACCCTCCTCATGGTGCCTCCTTTCCTAGAATTATCGGGAACGCAGCAGGGGCTGCGGAGATACGGATAGCGGAGGAATCGAGACAAGGAAACGAGTCCAACTGCTCAACGGAAACCTAAATTCATGGAATCAATGGAGAAATTACTGGAATACACCCCGCGTCCTTCCATCCTCCTACGCCGGGAGCTTAGTCAAAACCCAGGCCATTGTCAAGGACCTGAGAGCGCCTGGCAGCGCAACATGAATATGTCAGGAAAAAGCGCCGGATTTCGTTTGCTTTTTCCGAATCCGCGATTTGAAAATTTCTCGGTGATAAAGTAGGATGGACGCAGCGGGTAGAAATATCACTGCCGAATAGGAGGAGCGGTTGAGGAATCGAATAAAAATCATCTCCTCGGGGGCTTTAGTGATTTGCGCTGCCCTGGTGTTGGGCGGATGTAAGGACAGGAAGGCAACGGAAGAAGCCCCGCCGGTCGAGCAAACGCCGACCGCACAAGGAGTATCTATGGACATACAGAAAGAACCTTTCGGCGAGCTGCCGGATGGCACGCCCGTCGACATCTTCACTCTCACCAACGATCGCGGCCTCCAGGCCCGCCTGATGACCTACGGCGCTATTCTGGTGTCGCTCGAGGTCCCCGACCGGAGCGGGAAGCCGGCCGATATCGTCCTCGGCTACGATTCACTGGACGGCTACATTAAGAACAATCCCTATTTCGGCTCGATCGTCGGCCGCTACGGCAACCGGATCGCCAAGGGAAGGTTCACCCTGGACGGGGTGACCTACGAACTCGCCGCGAACAACGGAGAGAATCATCTTCACGGCGGGATCAAAGGATACGATAAAGTCGTCTGGAAGGCCGATCCGATGCGAGGGGAGAGAGAAGTAGGCGTCAAATTCAGCTATCTCAGCCCGGACGGCGAAGAAGGCTACCCGGGAAACCTCAGCATCTCGGTCACCTACACGCTGACCGACGGGAACGAACTCAAGATCGGCTATGAGGCCGCGACCGACAAAGCCACGCCCGTCAACCTGACCCACCACAGCTATTTCAACCTGGCCGGCAAAGGCGACATCCTCGGCCACGAACTGATGATTAATGCCGACGGCTACACGCCTGTCGACGCCGGCCTGATCCCGACGGGAGAGATCCGGCCGGCAAAAGATACGCCCTTCGATTTCATTACCCCGCACACCATCGGCGAACGGATCGCCCAGGTCGAAGGTGGATACGACCACAATTTTGTCCTGCGCGGCGGCGGCGGAAAGATGGAACTCGCGGCCCGGGTGGTTGAGCCGGGGAGCGGCCGGGTTATGGAGATAAGCACGACCGAACCGGGGCTCCAGTTCTACTCGGGTAACTTCCTGGACGGCACGATCACCGGGAAAGGCGGAAAGGTTTATGACAAACACTCCGGATTCTGCCTGGAGACACAGCACTTTCCCGATTCGCCGAACAAACCAAACTTCCCCTCGACGATCCTGCGACCGGGCGCCATCTTCAAGTCCCTGACCATCCATAAATTTTCAATCATCTAAACGGTGATCATCAGCTTCAACCAGCCGGCGTTCATACCTTGGGGAGGGGCACGAGCACTGTAACCATCGCTACGTCTAGGAAGGATAAGCGCCCCCCCGCCGAGTCCCTTTGACCGGACGACCGGCCTGTGTTATAGGAGAAGAGATCTGGAATAGACAATCCATCCGATGAGCGAGTACCGCGATCCCACACTGCGAATAACGCTTCTTCCCCGCGACACCAACAAGCACGGCACCATTTTCGGAGGAATTATCCTGAGTCATGTCGACCTGGCCGGAGCCGTCCAGGCCAGAAAAACAAGCGGCCCCCATAACTTCGTCACTGTGGCCATGGACAAGGTCATCTTCCATAGGCCGGTTTTCGTCGGCGATGTGGTCAGTTTCTACACGGAGACGGTTCGGGTCGGTCGAACCTCGATCACCGTCAAAATCGATGTCGAAGCCACCCGCGCAGAGAGCCAAGAGACGGTGAGCGTCACGGAGGCGGAAGTCGTTTTTGTGGCCGTCGACAAGGACTGGAAGCCGACGCCGATCAAGTCGCGTCGGTGACTTTGTCGCCGACCTACCGATGTTTTTAAAACTAAGAAGCAACGCGCAGGACTTTGGCGCCACGGATGCGGCGGTCTTTTATCTCGAGCAAGGCCTTGTTGGCCTCGTCAAGGGAGTAGACCTCGACTTCCGGCCGGATCGGGATCGCGGCCGCCAATTCCAGGAACTCACTCACATCGGCCCTGGTGACGTTGGCGACGCTTTTTATCTCCTTCTCCATCCAAAGGTGTTGGGGATAATCCAAATGCTGCAGATACTCCTTGTCGGCATCTTCTTTGCGGATCGCGTTAATGACGAGCCGGCCTCCGGCAGCCAGATGCCGGAGGGCTGCGACCACGGGCTTCCAGACCGGCGTTGTATCAATGATCGCGTCCAGCTTTTCAGGCGGAGTCTCTTCTGTGTCCCCGGCCCAAACGGCGCCGAGCTCCCGGGCGAAGTCCCGTTCCTCCTTAGCCCGGGCGAAGACGTATGTTTTCGAGCGGGGAAATCGATGCTTGGCGAGATGGAGGACGAGATGTCCCGAAGCGCCGAACCCGGTCAGACCGAGTTTTTGACCGTCCTGAAGTCCGGTCAATTTCAGGGATCGGTAGCCGATGGCCCCGGCGCAGAGAAGCGGCGCCGCTTCGGTATCGCTGAGGGCTTCGGGAACAGGGTAGACAAAATCCTCCTCCACCGTCAAGAATTCGGCATACCCTCCATCGGCATCCCTGCCGGTCGCCCGGAAATCCGGGCAGAGGTTCTCTTGCCCGCTGCGACAGAACCGGCACTCTCCGCAGGCCGAGTAGATCCAGGCCACGCCGACACGATCGCCGGGCTTGAACTTATTGGCGCGCGGACCCGTCATCTCGACAATACCCACGACCTGATGGCCGGGAATGACCGGCAACCGCGGCGGCGGGGTTCTCCCCTCGATTTCATCCAGCTCGGTGTGACAGACCCCGCAGGTCTGGACCTTGAGCAAAAGGCCGCGCTCACCCGGTGTCGGTTTCGTGACTTCGCTTAGCTCCAGTGGATCCCCGTTCGAACGGAGATCGCAGATTCTCGTCATCACCATCGCTTTCATGACCACATCCTTCTGCCTATCGGCTAGTGTCCCGTCTCGCAAGTCTCTTCCTAAAGTCCTCCGCAAAGACGGGACACTTCCAGGGGGGAGTCAAGCTCCCCCCTCGGCGCTTCGCTCCGCTCCTCT
>CAYOZW010000162.1:0-7643 GCA_964408495.1 uncultured Eubacteriales bacterium | reverse complement strand
TCCTGACCATCTGGAGGCTGGAGAGCGATGCCTATGGCCTCGCCATCCTCGAGGAGATCCGGAAGGCAACGGGGAAAGTGTGGCTGAATGGGTCCATTTACGCCTGCCTGGGGCGGCTTCTCAAACACGGCCTGGTCGAGTCCTTAGAGGGAGACCCCGCTCCCGAACGGGGCGGAAGGCGCAAAATCTATTACCGGGTCACTCCGGACGGACGGCAGGCCCTCAAGGAAGTCCGGAACATCAGCTCCGCCATCTGGACCGATATCCCGCTTTTCGAGGGAAAGGAAAAATGACCGAGCCGGCGCCGCCAAGAATGCTAGCGCAGCTCATGGCGCGTCTTCTCGATTCCCACGTTCGGTACGCGGCGCTTGGGGATTTTGAGGAGCGTTTTCGGGCCGTCGCCCGAAGCCGGGGGCGGAGACGCGCCTGCGTATTTTTCTGGATCCAGCTCGTCCTCCTCGTTCCTCCCTATCTTAATAATCTTGTCTATTGGAGTGTCGAAATGCTGAAGAATTACTTGAAGACGGCCCTGCGGAACATCGAAAGGCACAAAGTCTATACGCTCATCAACGTCCTGGGGCTCACCGTCGGCCTGACATTTTTCATCTTGATCGGGCTTTACGTCCGGTCCGAGCTCGGCTACGACAAGTTTCACGAGAACAAGGACCGGATCTATCGCGTCGAGCAGATTCTGGCCCACGAATCGGGAACGGAGACGACGGCCGGCTGTCCGACGCCTCTTTCAGGAGTGCTTCCGGCGGAAATTCCCGAGGTCGAATCCGTGACCCGGGTCCTTAACTTCGGCACCAGTACTTTCACGATGCCCGATGGTCGCAAATTCAGCGGTAGCAAGACGTTCGTCGTCGACCCGGAGTTTCTCGGAATATTTTCGTTCGGCCTCGTGAAGGGGGACGGAAAAAGCGCCCTGGCTGAGCCTTATTCGGTCGTGATCACGGAAACCCAGGCCCGAAAAATGTTCGCCAACGAGGACCCCGTCGGCCAGTTGGTCAGGTTAGACCGCCGGGACGTCAAAATTACGGGAGTCATCAAGGATGTCCCGACCGGCTCGCACCTGCAGTTCGACACGCTGCTTTCCGTCGCCACGGTGTCGGCCGATAACGGACCCGAGACGTTCACCCGCTGGTGGGACAACTGGGTCCCCCTCTATACTCTGCTCCGCTCCGGAAATGCCTTTGCCGCCGCCAACGAAAAAATCCGCTTCCTTCTCAAGAAATATCAGGGAGAGGAGAGCCGGAACGAGCTCTATCTCAGGCCGCTCGCCAAAATCCATCTCTATGCCAACGTCAGCTATGAACTCGGGGTTACGGGAAGCATCAAGAACATCACCATCTTCGGCGCCGTCTCGATCCTGGTCCTGGTCCTGGCCTGCATCAACTTCATGAACCTGGCCACGGCCCGGGGCATGGACCGGGCCCGCGAAGTCGCCCTCCGAAAAACAGTCGGCGCGCCGCGGTCGTCCCTCGTCAAACAGTTCTTCGGGGAGTCGACGATCACGGTCGTTTTCGCCATGCTCCTGGCCCTGGCCGTTGTCTGGGCTCTGCTACCGAAGTTCAATCCGATCGTCAACCGGCAATTGACTTTGAACCTGATCCAGGACGCGGGATTCACCGCCATCCTGGCGGGTCTTATGGTGGTCGTGAGCCTGGCGTCCGGCCTTTATCCCGCCGTCGTCTTGTCATCCTTCAGCCCGATCGGGATTCTGCGGGGGCTGAAGTCTTCGGGAGCCGGGTCCGCGAGTTTCCGCAAGGCGCTGGTCGTTTTTCAGTTCGCGATATCGATCGCCCTGATCATCGGAGCCATCATCATCCTTCAGCAAACACGCTTTCTTCTCAACAAAGACTTGGGCTACTCGAGCGACCAAATCCTCTATCTGAGGTCGGGGGGACAAGTCTCGAGCATCCGGAGTTTCCGCCAGGAACTCCTGAGGCTCCCCAACATCCTCGAGGTCGGGTTCTCCGATTATCTGCCGCACTCCTCCACGAACTGGTGCTATGTCTCTTGGGAGGGCGCTGGCCCTGAAGAATACATGAAGATGAACGTGAATTACGTCGATGAGAACTTTCTTCGGACCTATGGCATGACGATCGTCGAAGGACGGGATTTTTCGGAGGACATGAGGAGCGGCTCCGAAAACGTTGTCATCCTGAACGAAACGGCGGCCCGGAAAATCGGCTGGGAGGAACCGGTCGGCCGGCGGCTCCTCTATAACGTCGATTACAGGTCCCGGACGGTGGGAGGGGCGACGGTTGTCGGGGTGGTCAAGGATTTCCATTTCCTCTCGCTTCACCATACGGTCGGACCCATCATGCTGCGGCTGCTTCCTCGCGACGAGGGCGGGTCTATCGCTTCCGTAAAAGTGGCCCCGGAGAACATCGATGGTTCCATCGCTTCGATCAAGAAAGCGTCTCAGAGTTTTTTCCCGGACAGGACCTTCAGCTACCAATTCCTTGATGAGGACTTCCAGCAGATGTACCTGGAGGAAAGAAAGGCGGGACGGGTTGTGACCGGCCTGGCCCTGATGGCCATTCTGATCGCTTGCCTGGGGCTATTCGGTCTTTCGAGCTACATGACCAAGAGCCGCGTTCGGGAGATCGGGATCCGCAAGGTCATGGGCGCCTCCTCGACAAACATCTCCTGGCTCCTGAGCTGGCAATTCGTCAGGCTGGTCGTCCTGGCGAACTTCCTGGCGTGGCCGGCGGCATATTTTGTCGTCGAGGGGTGGCTCAGAAATTTCCCCTACCGGATCAAGCCCCAATGTTTGGTGTTCGTTGTTTCCAGCAGCCTGGCGGTCCTGATCGCCGTCGCGACGGTTGGCTTTCAGGCATTCAGGGTGGCCCGGACCAATCCCGCGATCTCCCTGAGGAATGAATGACACGGGGAGTCTCTATTCACAAAGGATCCGGCCCTAAAAAGCATCGCGCTCGACCATTTCTTCTTGCCGCATAAGACACAGCGGCCCTTCTGGACGGACTATTCGTAGCGCAGCGATTCTACCGGATTGGCGAGGGCGGCCCTGACCGCCTGCCAACTGACCGTGAGAAGGGCAATGAGAAGGGACAGTCCGGCGACCGCGATGAAGATCAGGATGCCGGGTTTCGTCCTGTAGGCGAAGTTCGCGAGCCAGAGCCGGCCGACGAGCACGTAGGCCGCCGGCAGCGCGACGGCGTTAGCGATGAGCACCCACTTCAGGAATTCCTTTGACAGGAGAGCCGCCAGCCCGGTTTCCGAAGCACCAAGCACTTTGCGCACGCCGATCTCCTTGGTCCGCTGTTCGGCGGCGAAAGAGGCCAGGCCAAAGAGCCCCAGACAGGCCACGAAAATCGCCATCGCCGCAAAACCGGTGATGATCCGGCCGACCTGCTCCTCGCTTCGATAGAGGGAATTGAAATTCTCGTCGGCGAAGAAATATTCGAAACCCCGCTCTGATCTTTCCGCCCACTTCGACTTGACGAAAGCGAGGGTATCCGGGATGTTCCCCTCCCCGAACTTGAGGGACAGGAAATAGGCCCGGCTGGCCAGATCGTCCGGACTGCCCAGCCTCACCACCAAGGGCTCGATGGGGTCCCTCAGCGAACCGAAATGGAAATCCTTCATGATGCCGACGACCTCCCTCAGGTCGTCCGTGTCGAAGCCGATCTTCCGGCCGACGGCGTCCAGGCTCCAGCCCATGCGCCGGGCCGCCGTCTCGTTGATGAGAAAAGCACCTCCTGAGTCGGAAGTGAAAGACCGCGAGAAATCCCTCCCCTGGACGATGGAAATCCCGTAGGTCTTGACGAAATCGAAGTCGGACCAGATGACCCAAGCAGAAAAGCTCTCCCGTTCGGGCCGGCCTTCCAGGCTGACGACCATGGAGACCTGGACGCGGCCCGGGACCCCGCCCGTGAGGGTCGCCTCCCGGACGTTGGGGTTGGACTTGAGGTTGCCGGCCAGCGCCTCGGCACGCCGGCGGGCGGCCGGGTCTCTCATGTTGACCACCAGCACCTGGCTCTTGTCGAAGCCGAGGTCGCGGGTTTTCATGTACCGCGTCTGGGCGAGGACGATGAACGTACCGGCAAGCAGGATGATGGACACCGAAAACTGGAAGACGACCAGGATGCTCCGGAACGAGGTCCGTTTCAATCCCCTGCCGACGTTCCCCTTCAGCACGGCGGCCGGCCGGAAGGCGGACATGAAGAGAGCCGGATAGCTCCCTCCCAGGAAACCTGTTATAAGGGTCAGGACGGTCAGGGCAAGGATGGATGTCCTGCCGATCAGGGAGGCGTGGCCAATCGCTTTCCCGGCCAGCCGGTTGAAGGAGGGCAGGACCAGGCTCACCAGAACGACGGCGGCGGCCGAGGCGATGACGGATAACAGAACCGACTCGCCGAGGAATTGAAAAATCAGATTCCCTCGCCGGGCACCCATGACTTTTCGCATACCGACCTCCCGTCCTCTTCCGGCCGACCGCGCCGTGGCCAGGTTCATGAAGTTGATGCAGGCGATGATCAGGATGAAGGCAGCGATCAGGGAGAAGACATAAACGTGGCGGATATCGCCGCTGGGCCCGATCTCACCCTCAAGGTGCGATCTCAAATGGATGGCGGAGAGTGGCTGGAGTCGGAAGTCCATCTTCGATCCCGATTGGCGCAGCTGCTCGCCGGCGTACTTGAGCTTCACGGCGGCCATTTTCGCCTCCACGGCCCCCGGATCCACGTTGTCCTTCAGAAGGACATAGACCCAGCCTGTGATACGGAACCAGTCCTCCATGGCAGGACGGATCTCCGGCCTGGCCGCGATGGTGCCCAGAGACACCAGTCCGTTGAAGCGGAAGTGGGAATTGGCGGGGACGTTCCTGATGACGGCCGTCACTTTGAGATCGTAATCGTTGTTGAAATTGACGGTTTGACCGACAACGTCCGTCCGTCCGAAAAGCTTCCGGGCCGTATCTTCGGTCAGGACAAAGGCTCCGGGCGAGGCCAGGGAGGTCTTCCGGTCTCCCGCCATGAATGTGTGGCTGAAGATTTCGAAGAATCCCGGGTCGGTAAAATAGACGTTTGTCAGGTCGAACTTCCGCCCCTCGACCGTGGCCAGAGGAGTCCCCCTCAGGAGGCGGGTATAGGTCTCGACCTCCGGGATCTCGGCGGCAAAAGCCGGCGCCGCCGCGAATGGGGCCACGGCCAGTCTCTCAGAGACGCCACCGATTTCCTCGAACTGGGCAAGCCTGTAGATACGGTCCGCTTTTTCATGATACTTATCGTAGCTCAGTTCGTCCTTGACCCAGAGTGAAATCAACAGGCAGGCGGCCAGGCCGATGGCCAGTCCGGCGATGTTGATGAACGAGTAGCCCTTCTGTCTGCGGAGCTTGCGGAGGGCGATCTTGGAGTAATTCCAGATAAGCGCGGGCATGAAGCGCGGCGGCTGCCAGGGAGTTCGGCCTCCCCTATGGGAAGAAGTGTGCGCTCGGTAATAGTCGCCGTCGAGGCCGGCAAGGCCGGGGAATTCGGAGGCGGTCTTCTGGAAAGCGTCCTCTTCACTCATCCCCTGCCCGACGAGCTCCTCGACCTTATCGCGAAGGTATCCCTCGAGCTCGGCCAGGTCGCCGTCCTGGGCCGCCCGGAGACCGCGCAGCGATTTTTTCCAGCCGGCTATGGCTTGCTCCAGGTCGAATTCGCTGCGATCCTTGTCTTTCAAGGGCGCCATCTCTTTCTCCTTATTTCACTCCAACAACCATCTCATTTTCGAGCATCCGGCTGAAAAGGCGGCTAATCAGGAACCACTGCTCCTTTTCTTTTTCCTGCTCCTCGATGCCCTTGTCGGTCAGCCGATAATATTTGCGGAGCCGCTTCTTGTCGGTGACTTTCCACCTCGATTTGACGAGGCCGTCCCTCTCCATCCGCTGGAGCAGAGGATAGAGCATCGGTTCTGACCACTCCAGGCGGCCGCCCGAAATTTGCCGGACGCTCTGGATGATCTGGTAGCCGTAATTTTCGCCGCTCTTCAGGATGGTCAGGACGAGGGGTTTGGTCGAGGCCGCGACCAGTGTTTTCGATATCATCCTTTACCTCATATCATTGAATACTTAACGCTGTTAAGTATGCAATATCCGTGCCATCCCTATGTAGGACAGAAATTGAAGAAATGGAGTGATAGCTGTTCGTTTAAGGACGGTGTTGTCCGCAAGCGGACAGGCCCTTCTTGTCATTCTAGTCCGCTCGGAAGAGTCGACTTCCTGATACCATCTCTTTTGCATGAGAGGACCTGGTCCTTTCCTTGAAAAGACGAGACGAAGTCTTTAAGATGGTCGGGTGATAAAAAATATTCGTCGTTCGATTTCGGCTATGGCGGGCTTCGGATTTTCCCTCCTGTTGTTGTTTAGCACGGCCTTCCCCGGAAGGACGGAAACAAACGATCAGAACGACTCCCGTCGCATCCTTCTTCTTGCCGACGACAGCTGGGGGGCCAACTGGAACATCGAGGACGAAAAGTCTAGCCTCAGCGAATTGTTTCTTTCCTATGGCTGGAAGCTGGACCTGGCTTCGGTCAAGGGCGAAGTGGCTTCCTGCGAGTTCGCCAGACAAGCGACGGGGGTGAAGTCTTTGCGGATGGACCTCCTCGTTTCGGATATCGGAACTGTCAAGGGCTATGCTGCCGTGATCGTCCTCCCCGGTCAATCTCATACGAACCTGATGGCCAGCCCGCAGGCGCTCGAGCTTCTCCGTGAGGCCGATCGCAAAGGACTCATCGTGGCTGGATTTTGCCGGGGCGTCCGGCTTCTGGCCACAGCGGGAGTCGTCCGGGGTCGAAGAATAACCGGACACCCCGACTATGCCGATGAATACAAAAGTGCCGGAGGCATTTATGTCGGCTTCGAAGACCTTGAGACGAAAGCGGACGCCCCTCCTCCGGTCGTGGACGGAAACATCGTGACCGTCGTCAGGAGCAAATATTACAGGAAAGAGGCGGGCGAAGCCATCCGGGCCGCCATCGAAAGACTTCGTAAAAGGAATTTACAGGGACGAAAAAAACTTTACTGAACGGCTGATCTCTCCAGAGATAGGGACCTCAGCAGGTTTGAGGCGCTTGTGAGGAAGAGGGAGTCCCTGCTGAAGTCTATCTATGAGAGAAGAAAAGGTGAAGGATGGCTCTAACCCTGGGGTAAATTCTATTTGTGTTCACGATGCTCATCGATATCCTATCCCAGAAAAAACAGTAAAAACATTAACAGAGCCAGCAAAAACAAAACCCTTGCCACGGCTCATGCCTCCTTCGGCAATACCTTCACTATTAAGACAGCAAACTTTGTGCCAAAATAGGCGAGGGGTATATGGTTCGTCAGCCCGCTCGGTTCCCCCATCGGCTTCTTGGAGGGGGAATCCGCTTCGCCTTCCCCCTTCCAACCGTAGCTTCGCTCCGTGCCTCCCCTTCTCGGACTCCGTCCTGCGACCAAGGGGGCCATCCCCCTTGGAACCCCCGCTGCTTTGCTCTGCAAACCAGCAACCTCACTCCCCTTTTTTCTTTTTTCCCAGGGCTCGGAGTTGTGGCATAAGAAACCCGTATGAGGAGTGAGCGGGTATGGTTTCTCGAGCGAAGGGAGAGAAGAGCGAACGACGAATCGAGCCCGTTTTCCGCGCTGGGAGAAAACG
>CAYOZW010000161.1:0-7677 GCA_964408495.1 uncultured Eubacteriales bacterium | reverse complement strand
GAGGAGCTCTGCAGCTTCTTCTTCATGACGCCGATCACCGTGAAGGGCACCCGGCTGATGACGATGGTTTTCCCTACGGGATTCTCTCCGGGGAAGAGGTTCGCGGCCATGTTCCAGCCGATAAAGGCCACCCGACGCGCCGATCTCTCGTCTTCCTCGTTGATGAACCGCCCGCCGCTATCCGCGATCATGGAGCGCATGACCCCGAAGGCCGGCCCGACACCGCAGACGTTGCGATTTGTCTCGCGGCCCCCTCCGCTGATCGTGAAGTAGTCATTGGATTCGGGCGAGATCTGTTCGATCTCCGGGATGAGCGCGGTCAGGAGGGGGATATCCCCGGGATAGATCATGATGCGTCGTCCCTTGGGAAGCCCCTGGTAGTCTTTGGAGGTCTGCCCGCGGTAGACCATGATGAGGTTGTCGCCAAGGCCCTTGAAGCTGATCCGGAAGGAATTGCCCATACCGCGGCCAAAGGACATCAGGAGCAGGATGGACAGGGTCCCCCAGGTGATGGCAAAGGTGACCAGGGCGGTCTTCTTTTTCCGCTTGCGCAACTCTTTGACAAAGTGACGGAGGAGCTGAGCGCGCATGGCCTACTTCCTCAGGGCCTCGATGGGGTTCGTCGAAGCCGCCCTCCGGGCCGGCATGAGGCCCGAGATGACTCCGATGACAAGGAGGATCAGGACCGTAGCCACCCCGACAGCCGGGTTAATCTGCGGGTTTCCGACAAAGTCTTTGATCTTCTCGACAGGGAGGGCCTTTAAGACAAGGGCCGCGAAAAGAAAGCCCAATCCGCCCCCGAACAGGACGATCGTCAGAGACTCGGCAAAGAACTGCCAGAGGACGTGCCGCCGCTTCGCCCCCACGGCGAGCTTGATTCCGATCTCCTTGGTGCGCTCCTCGACCACCACCAGCATTATCGAGGCCACCCCCACCCCTCCGACCAGCAGGGTGAAGGAGCCGATCACGCCGAGAAAGATATTGAAGGCCAGGAAAAAAATCGAGAAGGATTTCTCGAACTCGGTCCAGTCCCAGACAAATAGGGCATCTTTGTCGTCGGGAGAAAACCCGGCCATATCTCCCAGATCCTCCCGCATCAGGCGGATGGTCCGCTTAGAGTTCGCCGGGTCCGCCGGCTGAAAGATGAGGCTGTCGACATACTTGTTGCCGAAAAGTGCCGAGTAAGTCGTCCAAGGAATAAACGCGCAGTGCTCATCGCGTTGACCGCTGAAGTTGCTCGTCTGAATCTTCTTCTTCATCACTCCCACGACGGTGAAGGGAATTCCCTCGATGAAGATGGCCCCGCCTACGGCCTCTTCCTCATGGAAAAGGTTTTCGGTGACGACATCGCCGAGCAAACAAACGCGGCGCTTTTGCGATATGTCAGCCTCATTGATGTAGCGGCCCTTGCCGGCGATGATATTCCGGATATCTCCGTATTCTATGGTCACTCCGCGCACGGTGTTGAGGACATCTTCCCGGCGGTGGCGGATGGCCCGGCTGGCGGTGAACTCGAAGGACGTCCTTTTGATCCCGGGGACTTTCTGGCCGGCCAGGAAGACCTGCTCCGGAGTCAGGCGGACGAGACGGCCCTTGGGCAGACCCTGGTAGGTTATCGTCGTGCTCGCGGGAAAGGCGATCACGAATCCCTGTCCGACGCCCCGGAAAGACTTCAGGTTCTGCCGGCTCACCGCCGAGCCGAAGGCGAGCAGGATGACGACGGCGAAGGTCCCCCAGCCGACGCCCGAGAGCGTCAGCGTTGTGCGGAGAGGCTGACGCCTCAGGTCCCGAGCCAGGTTTCGGAAGAAGGTGAGGATCATTCAATTTCCCGGGGCGGCCGTTCGACGACTTGGTCTCCTTCCTTGAGGCCTTCCAAAATCTCTATGTTCAAGCCGTCGGAGAGGCCGGTTTTCACCTCGACCTTTTTAATCGTTTCGTTTTCCTTGACTTCGACAAGGCGCTTGCCCTCCTCCGAGAGGACCAGCCGCTCGGGGACGATGAGGGCATTTGTATGTTCCCGGATCTTCACATAAGCCGTGGCCGAGTATCCGGCCCGGAGGATGATCCCGGGCGACTCACCGAGGGCGATCTCTACATCGAAAAGGGTGGCGTTGCCTTCCTTCCTCGCCTTGGGAAAAATCCGCAGCAGCGTCCCCCGGATCTTTTTCTCCGCCAAGGCTCCGATCTGGAGCTCGGCTTCCATGTTCGGCACGAGCTTTCCGACATCGATCTCATCGACCGTTCCTTTGAACAGGATCGTTTTCATGTCGGCCATGGAGCAAAGGTCGGTTCCGGGCTGGAAATTGGTCAGCGGGACGACCGGGTCGCCCTGATGGGAGCTGAGGGAGAGCACGATGCCGGAAATAGGGGCTTTGATGATGGAGTCGACCCTGCGATTGGACATCTCGATCCGGCCTTTCTCCAGGAGCTGGAACCTCTCTTGGGCCACGCGGTAGCGCAGCCTCGTCTCATTGTATTCCGCCTCAAGGGCCTCCATCTGAGATTTGGAAATCAGTTTCGACTGGAACAATTGAGCGTTGCGGTCCCGGTCGGCCAGGATTTTTGACAGGGTCACTTCGGCCACTTCCATACTGCGGCGGGCCTCGACATACTCGAGGGGCGTCGGGTTGGGCAAGATTTCGAACAGGGGGCTGTCCTTGGTGACGGCATCTCCGACTTTGAAGAGGACTTCCGAGACGATGCCCGGTATCGTCGATTTGACCTTGATCTCTTGATCAGGTTCGAGAGTCCCTACGGCCAGGGCTTTTTCGGCAATGTCCCCCCGTATGACCGGGACATATTTCAGGTCATTGCCCTTCTTTTTCCCTCCCGAGAGAAAAACATAAATTGCCCCGATGGTCAGCAGGATAACGACAAGAATGACGATTTTTTTCATGCTTTCACCCTTGAGTACACAAATACGGTCCATAATCATCTACGAAAAATATGCGAAAATGTTCACTCCCTGATAACATTTGGCCTTCCGGATCAAGGAGGTTTACATTGTCTGTCGACTTTCTTACAATCTCTACGTACTACCTTCAGGAGGTCCGCATGGATAAAGTCCTTGTCGTCGAAGGCCTTAAAAAATCCTATGGCCGCACCGAAGCGCTCACCGGCATCGACTTTGAGGTCGGCCCGGGCGAGATCTTCGCCCTGATCGGCCCGAACGGGGCCGGCAAGACCACCGCCCTCAGGATCGTCGCCACACTCCTCTCCCCTTCCGGCGGAAAGGTCACTTTTCTCGGGTTCGACCTGAAAAAGCATCCCGAAAAATTCCGGGAGAAGATCAGCTATCTCCCTGAGGAAGCTGGAGCTTACAAGAACCTGAAAGGCACGGATTATCTGAAGTTCATGGCCAACTTTTACGCCCGGTCCGACCAGGAAGTCGATGAATTCATCACCCGCGCCCGGGACATCGCCGACCTTGGAAAGCGCTTAAATGAGAAGGCCGGCACCTACTCCAAGGGGATGACCCGGAAACTCCTCCTCGCCCGGGCGCTTATGACCAAGCCCAACCTGGCCATCCTGGACGAGCCGACCTCAGGGCTGGACGTCATCAATGCCCTGGAGGTCCGGGAGATCATTAAGCGGTTCGCCAAGGAGGGGATCTCGGTCCTCCTCTCCTCCCACAACATGCTCGAGATCGAATTCCTCTCCGACCGGGTCGGCCTGATCGACAAGGGCCGCATCCTGGACAAGGGCACGTCGGGGGAACTGAAGGATAAATACGGGGCCAAAAACCTCGAAGAGGTCTTCAGGAGCGCACTCCAATGAAAAAATTCCTCAACCTCCTCGTCAAAGAAGTCAAGGAGCTGATCACCCTGCAGCTATTCGTCTCGCTTCTCTTCACCATTTTCTTATTCTATTTCATCGGTCAGATGGCCAAGACCGAGATGAAAAAAGCGGGCCGGACGCAAAAGATCGCCGTGCTCAACCTGGACGACTCGTCCTTCTCCAACCAGCTCGTCGGCAACCTCAAGACGGCCAATTTCCAGCCCGAGATGATCCAGGGCCGGGACAAGCAGCAGGCCATCGAAGATACCAAGGCCAGCGAGGCCAACCTCCTGCTCGTCATCCCCCGGGGATTCGGCCAGTCTATCGAATCCCAGAACATCAAAGAGATCGAGACCTACTCTTTCCTCCGCACCTTTTCGATCGTCGGCAGCCGAAGCTCAATCATCATCAACGCCGTCATCAGGGCCATGAACGAATATTTGTCCAACGATTTCCTGAAAAAAAGGGTTCCGGACGTCCCTCCCGAGAACCTCAAAAATCCCATAAAAAGCAAGGATTTCGTCATCGTCAAGGACCGGATGGCCGAAGGAAAGGCGGAGGCGGTCGCCGGGTTTGTCTCCTCTCAGTCGATCTTCATTCCCGTCATCCTGATGATGATCATCATCTACGCCTCCCAGATGGTCATCTCGGCCATCGCCATGGAGAAGCAGAATAAAACACTGGAGACGCTCCTCACGGTGCCGATCAGTCGGACCTCGATCGTCACCGCCAAGATGCTGGCTTCCGGGCTTGTCGGACTCATTGCGGCGGTCATCTACATGGTCGGGTTCCGCTACTATATGGGCGGTTTCATGGGGGATGTCAGCGAAGCGGCCGCGGCCTCGGGGGTGACCGGAGTTATTCAGCAGCTGGGCCTGACGATGAGCACCAAGGGTTTCATCATCCTGGGGGTGTCGCTCTTCTTCGCCATCCTGGTCGCCCTGGCGATGGCTACGATCCTGGGAGTTCTCGCCGAGGACTACCGGAGCGCCCAGAGCCTGATCATGCCGATGATCTTCCTGGTGATGATTCCCTATTTCATGTCTTTCTTCGCCGACCCCAAAACGCTCTCGTTCCCGGCCAAGATCCTGCTCTACGCCATTCCCTTTTCCCACCCCTTCCTGACGAGCCAGAACCTCATGCTCGAGAATTACAGCGCGGTTTTCTTCGGCATCCTCTACATGCTCGCCGTCTTCATCGTCCTCATCATCATCGCCGCCCGGATCTTCTCCACGGACAGAGTGCTGACAATGAAGCTCCGCTTCCGGAGAAAAAGAACATAGTCGTGAAAACGGGTTTTTTCCTGCTCGTCCTGGCTCCGTTCGTCTTGCATGCTTCACTTGCGGCGGCCGAAGCCAAGAAGATTCCCGTCATCCTGGACACCGATATCGGGGACGATATCGATGATACATGGGCCCTGGGATTCCTGCTCTGCTGCCCGGAACTTGATGTCCGTCTCGTTGTCGGCGACCAAGGGAAACCCCTTTATCGGGCCCGTCTTCTGGCCCGTTTCCTCGAGGTTTGCGGGCGTACCGACATCCCGGTCGGCATCGGGCGCGAAACCGCTGTTCGGGGGGAAGGCCCGCAGGCCGAATGGGTTCGTGGCTACGACCTCGAATCCTATCCTGGCAAGGTCTATCCAGACGGCGTGCGGGCGATCGTCGACGTCATTATGGGCTCGGACGAACCGGTCACACTGATCGCTATCGGGCCGCTGCCAAACATCGCGGCGGCGCTCGAGAGCGAGCCCCGGATCGCCGAGAAGGCGCGCTTCGTCGGCATGCACGGGAGCGTTCGCAGAGGTTACGGCGGGAGCCGGAACGTCTCCACGGAGTACAACGTGAAAGAGGACGTCCGGTCCTGCCGCCGGGTCTTCAAGGCGCCCTGGCCTGTCACGATCACTCCTCTGGACACCTGCGGGCTGCTCGACCTCCGCGGCGATCTCTACGGCCGAGTCAGGGATGCCACGGCCCCGATACCCAAGGCCATCATCGAGAACTATAAAGTCTGGTGCCGCCATCATCCGACTCTCCAGACGCGGGACATGGCGGCCGATCGGTCGAGCGTCCTCTTCGACACCGTGGCCGTGCTTCTCGCCCTGGGCGGAAAATGGCTCAAGATCGAGGAACTGGGCATTCGGGCCACGGAGGACGGTTTCACGGTTATCGACGATCAAGCCCAGCGTTTGGCAGTCGCAACAGAGTGGCGGGATATCGACGCCTTCCGGCGCTTCCTGGTTAACCGCCTAACGAGAAACCGCTCCTAGTTTTTTCTATCCGGTAAGATCATTTTTTGCGCCCTTCAGGAATGTCATTGGGCCCGAGTTAAACGCTCCTAAAAAATACCCATACTGGTCTATGCTCTTGGCGCTGCCGAAGCCCAAGGCGTGGCTTTCACCTTACCTAGACATAACGAACCGCAAAAAGTATTTTTATATCAAAGGAGGGACAAGCGATGATCAGGGGAAAATCGACCATCCAGTTTGTTCGTCCAGTCTATTTAGTTCTCTTGGTGCTTTTTCTTAGTCAACAACACATCTGGGCGGCCCGGAAAGGCGCCGTGCTCAGGATTCAGAAAACGGATCAGCAGACTATCGAAGGCGAACTCATCGCCGTCCGGAACACTCAGCTCATCCTGGTGGATTCCGCTTCGAGAGACATGGCCATCGATATTAACGAGGTCGCTTTGATTGTCGTCAAGAAGGACGCACATCCTTGGATAGGGGCGCTTCTCGGGATGGTGGCAGGGGGAATCTTAGGAGTGGCCCTTGCTCCGCCTACGAAGGTTAATGAGCCTACCGACCTGTTCACCCCCGAACCGGCTTTGGACCTCTTGAGCAAAAGAACGGGATATGGCCTGGGGGGTGCACTGGCCGGGGCCGTCCTGGGCGGAGTTATCGGAGGCGCCATCGGCTCAGACTCTCAAATTGTCGTTGCCAAAATGGGCCCGCCGGAACGCGAACGACTGCTTGTCAAGCTGCGTTCGAAAGCCCGCGTCAAAAAAGTAACCTGAAGATCGAGCCGTTCCTTTATTTGATCAATCGCCTCTTCATCGACTTGAGAGCGATAAAAAAGGCGATTCCTTCGAGCCCGAGAATCACCATAAAACTCCAAATCAAACCGCCGTCGAACGTTCCCGAGTAAACGGCCCGCGAGATCTTGACGGCGTGGGTGAGGGGCAGGAATTGCGAAAAAGTCTTCATCCACCCCGGGAACCTGTCCAACGGGAAAAACACACCCGAGAAAAAAAGCATGGGGGTGATGATGAGCTCGGTGTAGTAATTGAAGAAGTCGAAACTCGGTGACAGCGAAGTCACGATCATCGCCAGGGAGGCGAATAAGAGTCCGGTGAAGACCATGAGGGCAAGGAGGAGGAGCAGGCTGAGGATCGAGGCGGGGGCCACACCCATGAGCACGGCGACCGTCATCATCAATGTCCCGCTGATCATCCCCCGGAAAGCCCCCCAGGCGATATCTCCGGCGACGGCGTCCTCGGCCGACACGGGTGTCGCGATCAGGGAATCGAAGATCTTCTCGTGGATCATCTTGACGAAGGTCCCGTACAGACACTCGAACGTGGAAGAGAGCATGACCGAGGCGACCAGAACACCCGGGACAAGAAAATTGAGGTAGGGCTTGCCGCCGAAGTAGCCGATGTAGGCCCCCATCCCGATCCCGAAGGTGACGAGATAAAACAGGGGCTCGATCAGGCTGACCAGGAACGTCGGGACGATGAACCTTTTATAGGAAACAAGGTTCCTGAGGAAGATATAGTAGACCCGGTAGGACAGGTTCATTCGATCAGGCTCCTGCCGGTGAGCTTAAGGAAGACGTCCTCAAGAGTGGCCGGGCGGGTCAGGAAATTGTGAAGGTCGAGCTCGATCAATTTTTTCATAAGGTC
>CAYOZW010000160.1:0-7684 GCA_964408495.1 uncultured Eubacteriales bacterium | reverse complement strand
CTCATTATCTGGCTTTATAAGGCGGACTATTTTCGATTCTTCAAGGTCTCTTTTTACCTCGTGATATTTTTCGGGCTCCTTGGATATTTTGCAGTTCCCACTGTCCCTCCCTGGATGGCCTCCAATGTCTTTTCACTGTTGCCCCGACTCGTCCGGTTCAACGCCGTAATCTATAACCTGGCCATTCCGGATATTACCTCGGGATTTGATACAAACCCTATCGCGGCCATGCCCTCTTTGCATGCCGCCTTTCCCATTCTCCTGGGGATCATTCTTTGGCGGATATTCCGATGGAAAGCATGTCCTTTCTACCTCTATGTCCTCCTGATGCTTTTTGCGATTGTTTACACGGGCGATCATTATGTTATAGATGTCCTGGCCGGAGGCCTTCTGGCCGGACTATGTTATGGGGCGGCGTTCCTCATAACCAAAAAAGATCTCGAGGTCAAAGACCCAAATTCAGGCCGACAGGAGATTGAGAAAAAAAGCACCGGCAGGCTGGTGAGGTCTTTGATCGGGGGGTTTGTTATTCTGGGCGTCGGGATCGGTATCGGATCCAATAATAGGGAACAATTTATCCGCCATCCCATGGCTTATAATCTTTATGCCCCTCGATATGTCGACTTCTTTCAAAAGGAAGGCGATTTTGAATCGAATTTCCACGTGCAATTCTATCTCGGGAGCTATCATTTCCTGAGGAAAGATATTCGCACGGCTATCGTTTATTACGAAAAATCTTTGAAGGTGGCCAGTAGCGACGAGCAAAAAACACGCGCTGAAGGCGGGCTGGAGGCCTGCCGACAAGTCTTGGGAGTTCGGCCGGAGAAAAGCCCCTGAAAGGTTATTTTGCTCCTGCCGCGAAATCGGACGAATCGAATTCATAGAAAAAAAGATCACGGATTGGGAGGGGGCAAAACCTTGTAGCAGCGCCAGCGGCCTGCCTGAGTCATGGGTTTGAGATATGCTTCCGCAGCGATCGCCTCATGGCTTTTTTCATCGGCGTTGATTAATGTGTAGTCAAAAAACAGCAGGTCGCCCTTTTTCGCCCGTTCCGGGAACCACTCCAACCCGGATGTCCAGGGAAGCCGGCGTCGCTGCCGATAAACGACTAAGCTGGGGCCAAAGTCGGCAAAAGAGAAATTGAGTTCTCCTCCCCTGTAGACCTGGCTGTAGGCGAAAACCTGAATGAAGGGCCGTCCCCGGATGATGGCACTGTCTTTGATATAACTCAAGCCGACAACCCGGGGTGTCTGAGGCAGCGCGGACAGCGATTCTTTAAGGCCTGACAGTTCACTTCTTTCGAAGGCGACCCAATTCAGTGAGGTGACCAGAAAAAAGCCCGTCACGGCGACGGCCGCAAAAACCGTCAAGATATTCTTTTTTATACGGGGCCAAGGAAGACCCAGGAGGAGAAAAGCCAAAGCGGGGGGCACCCATCTTTGAGAAAACCGAGTCGTATTCGTGTGCAAGTCCGGCAAGACGAGCGCCAGCAGCAGAAAGAATAGGCCGAAGAAAAAGAGCTCCCTGTCGAGTCGCGAACGGATTTCCCCGCGATTCTGCCAACAGCCGAGAAATAGCCAGACAATGAGCAACCCGAAAAAGACATATTCCACGCTGCCTCTCAGGCCTCCGAACGATGCGTCAACAAGCCAGATGGGAGAGAGCCGTTCAAAAAGGATCGTCGACCAGACCGTCTTGGATCTAAATCCGTATTCGGCGAGCGACGGATACCACAGAAAGGCGAGGATGATGAAAGGGAGGGCGCCGGCCAATCTGGCGGCCGATCTTGGCCAGGCGAGCTTAAGAAAATAATGTTGTGCGGCCAACCAGCCGACGGCCATAAAAAACCAGAGGACATGGGTAAAATAAAGGACGGCGGAGGCGAAGAAAAAGGCCGCCGCTTCCCAGAGATGATTCTTGAAACGCCGTCGGGTGAGGATGACCCAGCCGATGAAAAGCCCCCAGCCAAGGGCAAACTGGTAGAATCCCCAATAGAGGATGTGACAGAAGAACAACATCGTGGCCAAGAAAGGAGCAAGGACCGGCCTGTCCCTTTGCCGAGCGAGGGAATGAAGAAGGACAATCCAGACGAGCGCGATGACGAGCATACCGAATCGACCCGCGTTCTCAGGGCCGAAGACGGCCCAGCTCGCGCCTAAGACAGCATAGACAAGGCTGTATGGAGTTGTCCACTGGATCCGGTAGGGAGAGCCGGGTTGGCTGAGGGCTTCGCCGAACAACCTTATTTGAGCCACGTGCTGGGGGAGGTCGGTGATGGGCGGGAACTTGACCAGCAAAAACGGGATGGCTGCCAGAAGACAGCAGCCAATGGCCAACAATAACCTCCTGTTGAGGATCCGGCCATCTGTGGTCTTAAGGTTTGACATCTCGCGCATAATTATAGGAGGACCGGGTCGAGGAGACAATAATCAGAACCCCCTCTCGGGAAGGACATCGTAGAGCCGACGCTCGTCGAAATTGACTCTTTCTATAAAACCCAGGATCTTCCTGGCCTCTTCCACCTGGCCCGTTTTTTGATAGCAGGGGACGAGCCGGTTGAGCAGATTTCGTCTGGCGGCTGGGTCGTTCTCGATCTGAAGGGCCGCTTCGAAGCAGAACGAAGCCCTTTCGAAATCATCCCGAGCCTGATAATGAACGCCCTGTGCTTCCAGCCACTTCCCATCCATCTCAAGGAGAGAGTTTTCCCCCAAGACCTGATGAAGAAACCGGCTGAATCGAAGAGAATAGCCGAAAAAAACATCGGCGGGGTTCTGGATGATTGCGCTGGAATTCTTTATCTGGGCGGTCGGCCGCACCGGCTCTCCCCACTCGATCCTCCCCAAGCTAGGTCGAATTGGCACCACCACCCCTTTATCAAGGGTGCCGGCATAAAGATAGACCTTCCTGGCCGGATAACAGGAAAAGAGCTCAGCATAATTATTATGGCCGGTTTTGACATAAATGATATCGTCATCAAGACCAGGACTATCGTGAAGAAACCCTGAACCCCATCCTCCTTCCTCGGGGAAAGTGGAAGGCGGCCGATTCCATAATTTGAGAATCACCAGGGTGCGGCCGATGTCGAGCGCGCTAATGGCTCGACCCAGACGAGCACTCGTCCCCGCAAAACGGCAGTCGTAGCGATCAAAATACCAGTGCCTTTGAGGGGGACGAAGGATGTGCGGCAAATGGTAGAGAAACGCATAGACCGCGAATGAACAGATCAGGATGGAAGTCGCCTTCCTGACAGCGTGCCGGGATATCTTCCGGGCGATTCGGGTCATCAGGGCCGGGAACTCAACGATTCCGCGGGCGCTGAGAAGCACCAGAAGAGGCAGGGCGTCGAAAAGCATCCTGGCTCCGATAAAGACAAAAGCTCCCCAGAAAAAATAGAAGGCGAAGACAAGCCAGGCGATGCCGGTCAAGAGAAGCAAGTCCTTTTTCCTCTCCCTCGGGTTCAACCGGGTCAGCCAGAGGAGTGGCAGCATGGCCAAAAAAGAAGATACCGGCCAGCCGAAAAGGTCGGCGTTCAAAGCCCGCAGATTATCGGCCATTTGAATGGAACCGGAGAGTGGCGTGTAGGCGGAATCGAGTGTTGCCGCCCGGCCGAAGATGACCGAATAGCTGGGTCCATAACGGATAATATGCCCCATCCGGAACGGTCCGCCATTGGTGAGAAAATTGTAGTAAAGGAACGATCCGGCAAAAATCAGGGCTGTCGTGGTGAACGCAAGGGCGTTTCTCCGAGCGGCGGGGCTGCGGTTTTTCACCAGGCGCAAAACATAATAGAGGAGAAAGACGAAAGAAAAGAAAAGGGTATTGACCGGGCGGATGAGAAAGGCCGTCCCCCAACTGATTCCGGCCGCCAGTCCCAGCCAGAGGGACGGCTTTCTGAGAGACCGGAAGAGGAATAGCAAAAAGAGCGCGTTGAAAAACATGCTTGAGGTGTGCGACATCATGGTCGAGGACATCACCAGGAACCAAGGCGAGATCGAGCTGAGGAGGGCCGCCGGGAGACCCACCTTGGGTCCGTAGATTTCTTTTCCCAGGAAATAAAGAAGGATCACGGAGAGAGCGGCCAGCAGAGGATTGACCAGCCAAGGCGCCCGCAATATCAGGCCGATGGCAAGCAACATTGGAAACCCTGGAGGGTAGATGCTGTACCACCTTCCGTTATTGATGATGTGGGGGAAGTCGAAGAATTCCCGGCAGGGTGGGGAGGGCGCGTAGAGACGGCCCGATTGGAAGAGCTTGGCCTGAAAAAGGTAGGCGATCTCGTCGTTGACGTGGGGAACGCGCTCGAAGACGAGAGAAGAGAACAGGCTGCAAAAGACGAAGACCGCGATCGAGGCCAGGATAACCGGAAAGGGTAGGCCCGGCTTTTTCCCCGCGGCGATCGCGTCCATCCGGCCTTATATAATCCGAATTCCCCCCCGGATGCAAGCCGGCGGTCACTCCTCCTGCGCCCGCATCGGGCGAATTGTGCTATAATCCCGTCAACCGGACATGCGCTTAATCCTTCTGGCCCTCATCTACGTCGTTTTGATCATCATCCTGGGGGTGCTCCTCCTCATCGCCTGGCCGCTGGGATTGCGCAACCCGCTTCTCAACATCGCCAAGTGGGCGGTCAGCCTGGCGCCTCCCGTCTTGGGGATCAAGGTCGAGGTCACCGGGCGGGAGAAGGTCGATAAAAAGACACCCTACATCTTCATGGCCAACCATCTCAGCTTCCTCGACGGGCCGCTGCTTTTCCTACTCATCCCCCAGCCGATTCGCGTCATCCTCAAGAAGGAGATCTTCCGAATCCCGGTCATCGGCCTGGGGATGCGGTTCGTCGGATTCGTCCCCGTCGACCGCAAAGGCGTGAGAGGCGGAAAAAAGAGCATCGAATTCGCTTCCCGCCTGATGCGGGAGAAGAGGTATTCCTACCTTATTTTCCCCGAAGGCACGAGGAGCCGCGACGGCCGGACCCAGGCCTTCAAGCGGGGCGGATTTTTCCTGGCGCTCGAGAGCCAGGCCCCTATCGTTCCCATCACCATCGGGGGGACGTACGGGCTGATGCCGCGCGGGACGATCTTTCCCCGCCGGGGGAAGATGGAGGTCCGGTTTCATCCGCCGGTTCCCGTACAGGGATACGATCAGACCACCCTGGGTGGGCTGATGGACAAGGTCAAGGCCGTTATCGAATCCGGGCTAGCGGCCTGAAGGGAGATCGCCATGGAATATCAAACGGTCCAGGAGGAGATCAACCGTCTCCTCACAGATTTCTTTCGTCAGAAAGGACCGCTCCTTGAGAAGGCGGCCGAGGTCATCGTCAAATGTCTTGTATCCGGCCATAAGGTTCTTGTCTTCGGAAACGGCGGGAGCGCTGCTGAGGCCCAGCACCTCGCGGCCGAATTGGTGAACAAGTTTTCCAGGCCGCGCCGGCCTCTGGCCGCCATAGCCCTGACGACCGACACCTCGACGCTGACGTCGATCGCCAACGACTCTTCCTTCGACCTGGTGTTCAGCCGTCAGGTCGAAGCGCTCGGCGACGAAGGAGATATCGCCCTGGCCCTCTCGACCAGCGGGACCTCGCCGAACATCCTGGAAGCGCTCAGAGCCGCCAGGGCAAAGAAATTGGTGACGATCGCCCTGACCGGGGAAGGGGGCGGGAAACTCGGCCCGCTGGCAGATATCTTGTTGGATGTGCCCTCCCGGAGCACCCCTCGCATCCAGGAGCTTCACCTTGTCATCCTCCACCTGATCGCCCAGGAGCTGGACGACCGCCTGGGTTAGATCTCGCCCTGCACGATCCTTT
The DNA here is from genome assembly GCA_964408495.1 of uncultured Eubacteriales bacterium. Classification (GTDB taxonomy): domain Bacteria; phylum Acidobacteriota; class Aminicenantia; order Aminicenantales; family UBA8522; genus UBA8522. The sequence goes on along the minus strand of CAYOZW010000160.1, from coordinate 1,884 downwards.
TGATTTCTTCGGGCCCGGCCACTCCGCTGTTGAAAAGATAGCAGGATACGCTGTCCAGCAGACGGTTGAAGTAGGCCTTGGGGAGTTCGAGCCTTTCTTCCGTCGTGAGCAAGAGGTGGGGATTGAAGTATGGCTGGGACTTAGCCGGGCTGATGGTTTTCTTGGCCCCGGCGCTTTCGCCGGTTTCCAGAATGCGCAGGGCCTCGTCCTTCCGCAGCTTGATCGCGGCCGGGGAGATGGGATCGTTGCGGAGGAGAAAGACCCAGCTCAACTCGGTTCGCTTAGTGTGAGCGGTCCTCCCGCCGATCCAGTAGGGGTCGAGCATGGCATGGGCTTCCGGTGAAGCCTTGTAGCAGAAAAGCGATCCGCGGTCGAGCCGGCAGTCGTCCCGGCGGAGGCAGGCGGCGTCCCGGCAGTCCTCCTTATGGGTGACGATGTTCTCGCACTTGCTGTTGTCAAAAAGTGGGGCCAGGCGCGGAAATGCCTCGACGGTATTCGTCGGAAGATAGAGCTTCCTCTCCACACACTCGGCCGAGGTTCTTCCGCCAGACGACCGCACGAAGACGATATCGTTGGAGTGGAGGCGGAAGCGATTGTCCTCGAGCAGCCCATAAAAAAGCTCGGTCTTGCCCGTCCCCGGCGGCCCAACGAGGATCAGGCCTTTGCCGCCGATGTCGGCCGACATGCCGCGTACCGCGCCGCCCCCGAACAGCCTCTCCGAGACATCCATCACTATCCCCAGAGCCAGACTTCTCAGCGGGCCGTAGTTGTCGGAGTTGACGATAACACCGGTTTTGGTCTCGGAATTATAAAATGCCCGGGGCTCCCGGCCGGCGATTCCGTCTACCGCGTAGATGATTCCGTGCGGCTCCAGGTCGGCTTCGATCTGGGCGGGGTACCAGTTCTCTATCCAGAAATCGGAGAGATGGGAGACGTTCGTCCGGAGCTGGACGATGACCCCGGCAATGTTGGCGTTCCACTCGTAATAATTCTCGGGGGTGAGATGCCCGTCCATTTCGGCGACCAGGGCATCCCTCATCTTGGCTGTGACCGTCGCCTCGACCGGAACGGTCTTTTTCGCCCTGGTAACGGTGTTGTAAAGGGCGCCCCGTTTGATCTTTTTTGGGGTCTTGAGCTTGGCCAGGGCCTCGCTGATCCTGTCCATTCCCTTTTCCAGATTCTCCATGGAGGTCGCATAGGAGAGACGAATGCAGGCGTCGTTTCCAAAGGAGTCTCCGGGGACAATGGCCACTCGGGCTTCCCTCAAAAGGTAATATGCCAGCCCGTAGGAGTTGCGGACGACGGCGCCGTTGGCCTCCTTGTTGTAGTAGGAGGAGAAATTGGGGAAGAGGTAGAATGCGCCCTGGGGTTCGAAACAGGATATGTTGGGAATGCTTCTGAGCCGCCTTAGGCAGTAGTTCCGCCGGCGCTGGAACTCGGCGACCATCCGCGAAACCTCGTGCTGCGGTCCGCTCAGGGCCTCGAGGCTGGCGTACTGCGAGATCGTGCAGGCGTTGGAGGTAGAATGGCTCTGGATCTTGGCCAGGCCGTCGATGATCTCGGCGGGCCCCAGGGCGTAGCCGATCCGCCAGCCGGTCATCGAGTAGGACTTGGAGACGCCGTTGACGACGATGGTCTTTTTCTTGATATCCTCGCCCAGAGAGGCGAAGCTCCGGAACTCGAAGTCGTCGTAAACGAGCTGGCCGTAGATTTCGTCCGCGATGACGAAGACATCCTCGCCCCGGACGACCTCGGCCAGGGTCTCGAGCTGGGCTTTCGTATAGGCGGCGCCGGTCGGGTTCGACGGGTTGTTGAGGATGATCGCCTTGGTGGAAGGGTTGATGGCCGCCTTGAGGTCCTCGGGCGTCAGGGTGAAGCCGTTCT
>CAYOZW010000159.1:0-7743 GCA_964408495.1 uncultured Eubacteriales bacterium | reverse complement strand
AAGATTAATGAGTTGGGGCCGAGCCCGTACAAAGCCTGAAACTGAGGGGAAAAAAAATGCCAGATTCTTCCCGGATCATCAACGGAAAAAAGTTCATGTGGGACGGGGTCATCTATCCGACCAAGGAAGAAGCCCAAGTTATAGTGGAAAAATACAAGGCCGATAATTTTGAAGTCGAATTCGTTGAGGAAGAGAACCAGTTCCTCGTTTACACGAGACGGGTTGTCAAAGAAATCGTGTTGGACGGTCCGGCCCCAGCCTGACTATCGTCCGATCCTGCTTTTCCGCCCCGCAAAACAGCCGGATTAGTGCAGGAACTATCCGACCATGGAGCGCTCATCCCGGGAGGAGACGATTCCGTGCTGGGCCGAGTATTCCCGCCACCCTTAGATTACAGCGCCCATATATGAGGCGGGGGTGTCAAGGGGCGGACTGGGAATTCGCTTTACTGGGCGCTGCTTTTTATTATAATAATAGCGGTAGGAGAAATTCCCTTGAGGATTGAAGACAATCCCTCCAGAGAATTCTTGGAGAATCTCTTGGACAGCCTGGAAGGGGGAGTTTTGGCTGTCGATAGAGGGATGAAGGTGACCGCGTTCAACCGAGCGGCCGAAGAAATCACGGGTTTGAAGCGGGAGGAAGTCCTCAACAAGGAATGTGATCAAGCCCTCAAGGGCGATCTATGCAAGGATGAATGCCCTGTCAAAAAGGCGATGGAAACCGGGGAGCCGGTTCATTGTTACGAGGTCATGATCACGAACAAGGCGGGGAAGAAGATTCCGGTGAACGTATCGACATCAGCCCTGAGGTCCAGCGCCAACGAGATCATCGGGGCGGTCGAAAATTTCAGGGATCTAACCAAGCATAAGGGATTGTGGGGAAGGCTGCGGGAGGAGAGGAACAGAGCCCAGCAATACCTCAATATCGCCGGAGTGATCATCATCGCCATTGATGAAAATGGCTTGATCATCCTGATCAACAGAAAGGGGTGTGAGGTTCTGGGGTATCGGGAAGATGAGATCATCGGGAAGAACTGGTTTGACTTGGGCGTCCCGGCAGCTGTCAGAGAAAAGAGAAAGGATGCCTTCAGGAAGGTGATGGCGGGAGAAGAGAAGGAAGTTGAGGACTACGAGAATACGATTATCACGAAATCCGGCGAGGAAAAGATCATCGCCTGGCACAATACGACACTCCACGACGAGAAGGGCCTGATCATCGGGACTCTCAGTTCAGGGGAGGATATCACCAAGCGCAAGGAAACAGAGGTGGAATTGATCCGGGCAGAAAAGCTGACCTCGCTGGGCCAGCTCGCTGCCAGTGTCGCTCACGAAGTGAATAATCCTTTGGCCGGAATTCTTGTCTATACCACCCTCCTTCTCAAGAAGTATCGAGATAAAAAACTGCAGACCGAAGAGACGGAAAGTCAGCTTTTGAAGATGAAAAAAGAGCTGGAAAGGACTTCCAGGATCATCAGAAACCTTCTCGATTTCTCCCGGCAATCTGACGCTGATATGAGGCCGGTTGAGGTCAACAAGGTGGTCGAAGCGGCGCTGTTGTTGGTCAAACATCAGATCAGCCTTGAACACATAAAACTGGAGCTGCAATTTGGACAAGACCTTCCTCTTGTCCTTGCCGGGTTCGACCAGATCCAGCAGGTCCTGATCAATCTCCTTCTCAATGCCATTCAAGCGATGCCGGAAGGCGGCCTATTATCGATCGCCACATCGGTGGCCCCGAATGTCAGAATCGGAGAAACTCTCAAAAAGACCATCCGGATAGACATCACGGATACGGGGATTGGTATTCCCAAGGAAAACTTGGTCAAGCTGTTCACCCCGTTCTTCACGACCAAAGAAAAGGGCAAGGGCGTCGGGCTCGGGCTGCCGGTGGTTCATGGGATTATCGAGAGGCATAAAGGAAAAATCGAAGTTGTCAGTGAGGTGAACAAGGGAACAACGTTCACGATCTATCTGGAGGTCATGGATGGGAAAGAAGGCGATCATCCTCGTCGTTGATGACGAGAGGATAGTCAGAGAATCTCTCCGGGATTGGCTGATCAATGTCGGATATAGAGTGGAGGTGGCCGAATCCGGGGAAGAAGCGCTCGAAATCATCAGGCGGAAAAAGATAACAATCATGCTCGCCGACCTCGTTATGCCCGGGATAGACGGGATTGAGCTGATGAAAGAAGCCAGCCGGATAAACACGAGGATCATCACGGTGATAATCACCGCCTACGGTTCGATTCAGACGGCCATTTCCGCCATCCGGGAAGGTGCCTATGATTACATCGAAAAGCCTTTTTGCCCCGAAAAAGTCGAGCTTCTCATAAAGCATTTGGTGGCCCATCAAGACCTGGTTGACGAAAACATATCCCTGCGACAGAAGATCGAGGACCGCTACCTCTTTGAAGGGATCATCGCCAAGAGCGCGGGGATGCTCAGGATATTCGAGCTGATAAAAACGGTGGCTCCGACGACCGCCACGGTCATGATCATCGGGAAAACCGGCACGGGGAAGGAGATGGTGGCCAGGGCCATCCATCTTCAGAGTCCGCGTCGGGACAAACCGTTCATTGCCGTCAGCTGTGCCTCCCTTCCGGAGAGCCTCTTGGAGAGTGAACTGTTCGGCCATGAAAAGGGCTCCTTCACGGGAGCGGCAGAAAGGAAAAAAGGCAAGTTCGAGGCGGCCGACCAGGGGACCCTATTCCTCGATGAAATAGGCGAAATCAACGCCAACACCCAGATCCATCTTTTGAGAGCTCTTGAAGAGAGGAAGATCACGAGAGTGGGGGGGAACGAGGAGATCTCCGTCGATGTCCGGGTGATTGCCGCCACCAATAAAGATTTGAGAGCTATGGTGAAGCTGGGGACTTTTAGGGAGGACCTGTTCTACCGCCTGAATGTGGTCAACATCCAGCTCCCGCCGCTCAGAGACAGGAGGGAGGATATCCTTCCCTTGGCCGAGCATTTCCTGCGAAAGTTTTCAAAGGACAATGATAAAGTCGTGAAATGTTTTTCTCCCGAAGTCATCGAGTTCGTCATGAGTTACCCCTGGCCGGGCAATGTGAGGGAGCTGGAAAACATGATCGAACACGGCGTGATCCTGGCGAAAAATAAGGAGATCAGGATGGCCGATCTCCCCCAAGAATTTTTTCAAGCGTCTCCTCTGGAAGGGAAAACCATCGAGGATGTCACGAGAAGTCACATCTTTCATGTGCTCGAGGAAACAAGGGGCAATATTTCAGAGGCGGCCAAGGTCCTCGGGATCCAGCGAATGACTCTTTATAACAAGCTCAAGAAATATAACTATACTGTCAATAAAATAGACGCATAGTGTCTAAATAGAAGACGCCGTCCTCACAACGTCCGACATCCGTTTCATTTCTAGAAATCTTTTAACTACTTTAATATCTATTATTTATGTATGCATCCAGAATATTCTTGGGGGCGGGGCTGACGTTGGCACGCCGCTTGCAATAGTAGCGGTGTAATGAAAATGTTGATTCCCCGAAGAGAATTTTGGCAGGGACAACCCAGCGGTTGGAAACCTGGCAAAGAGCGGGAATAGGAGGTTAAAAATGGAAAAGCAAAGAATGTTGGTGGTCGAGGACGAGGACATCATGCGGGAGGCATTGTCCGATTACTTCTCCGATGCGGGCCACGCCGTGGATACGGCCAGCGATGGAGAAAAGGCACTGGAGAAGGTCAATTTTGAGGATTACAATGTCATGATCGTTGACCTGAAATTGCCCGGCCGCGATGGAATTTCGGTGTTGAGAGAGGCCAAAAAGAGAAATCCCCAGGCGAAAGTGATCATAATCACCGCCTATCCCTCGGTCGAAACCGAAGAGAAGGCCATGCAGGACGGGGCTCTCAATTACCTCCCCAAGCCCTTTGAGCTCGATTATCTCGAGACTCTGATCAGGCAATCATACGAGATCGAAATTATCCCGACGCCGCCCGTCGAAGAGCCCGTTATTGAAGAGGAAATTGTCACTCCCTGCATCTGGATGCAGGCGGGCATCGTCAGCAAACGGATGTGCACCTACGGCTACAATTGCACGAGGACGTGTGATTTTCATGTCCAGATGATGAGCAAAGAGAGATTCAGGAACGACCCGAGGATCAAGCCTTTCATCGTCAAACTGTACGCCCAACTCGGAAAGAAACAGTGCCGGTATGTAATGAGCGGCCAGATCTCTCACCGCTCCTGCTCCCAGCTTTTCGACTGCCCCCACTGTGAATTCGACCAGGCCATGCAGGAAGAAGTCGACCGCCAGCTCGAAGTCAAGGCCAAGCGGGTCGAGCGGATGAGGGCCAAGACTTCCGGCTTCGCGACCGTGAAACGCAAGCCGGCCAGGACAGACCACTAAGGCGGGCAGGACTCCGACGACCCAACGGAATTAAAGATGAACGCGGGAAGAGGCTCTCTTCCCGCGTTCATTTTAGGTCCCTTCTGAGTTCTTCCTTGATCATTCTCATCCCATCAAGAGAATTGATGGGATTATCCTCGAGCTGAAATCTTATTTTCCTCGTATCGAAAACATATCTCTGACCGTCCTTCTTATGAACATAGATGAAGTCGATATCAGGGTTTCCGATGACCAAGGTCATGATCGTCTGGCCGATATCGCCGAGCGGCCTCCGGTCGATGTGACTGTGCTGGAGAACAGCCTTTATCCGGGTTCCTTTCCCCTTCTTGGATCTCATGGAGAGCTGTCCGTTGGCGGCCCTGGCTGATTCAGCTAACAAAGACAATCCCAACCCGAAGCGGCGCACCGTTTTCGAAGTGAAAAACGGATCCAGGGCCCTTTTCTGGGTTTCCTCGTCCATGCCGATTCCATTGTCGATCACTTCGACGGACAACAGGTCCTTCCTCTTATCTTCGGACAGCCGAATTTCTATCCGGCTCGCCTGAGCCGCGACTGAATTTTCAACGATGTCGAGGATGTGCAAAGAGAGGTCTTCCATCAGAATTTCAACCGGCCTGATTATTCGCCTGATCCAGCTTTCTCCCGTCCTCATTCTTCAGAGCCTTCTTTATTTCAGCGAGGGAGGGCTCTTCAAGCAGAAAAGTCGTATAGCCTTTTCCAATATCGTCAGGATAGTGGGCGTCCGAGGAGCAGGTTATCGGATAGTCGTTGCCATAGGTTTTCATCGCCTCTCCGATGGGAATACGGGGAGAGATTTCCAGGGCGTCCAAGGCCAGGTTATTGGGGATGAAACCCAACTGACCGATGAGGCTGAAGGCTTCCCTGTCTATATGGGAAGCGATGGCGAGACCGCCCCAGGAATGGATCAACCGGATGACTTCATCGAGAGGAATCGTTGTGGCGCCGATCAAAAGCTTATTGCTGAAGCCTTCCACTTCTTCCTTGTCGTTGACAATGACCTGCCGGCCGAAAACCTCTTCGTCGTTCTCTCCGGGAAGGTTTGTATAGACATGCTCCTGGAGTCTCAGGGCGGCTTCCAGATTGGCAAAGAGAGCCAAAATATGCACTTCTTCCTGAGAGGTCACCTCCAAGCCGGGGAGGACCTTGATGGGCATCCCCTTGGCCGCATTCATCACACCGGGGGAGTTTTCCGTTGAGTTGTGGTCACAGATGCCGATGATGTCCAGCCCTTTCTTCTTGGCCGCGGTCAGGATGCTCTCTGGAGACATGTCCAGCTCCGTGCAGGGAGAAAGACATGTATGGATATGAAGATCCGCTTTAAAGAGCCGGAGCATGAATTCTCCGGGCCAGGCCTATAAACCGATCAGGCCGTACAGCTTTCCGGTGATGTTGAAGGCGGACTCCCCGCTGGCGAGGATGGTGACCCGCTCGTCTTTCGCTCTTTGCAGCGCGGCCTCGTCCGGCTGACGGTTATTGATGATGATGATCCCGGCCAGATCCTTCAGTTTAGCGACGGCGACGATATTTTCGTGCGTCTGGAGGGTGATCCAGATGTTCTTCGCTTTGCTGTTGGCCATGACATCGCTGAGCAGGTCGCTCGTATATCCGCCTGTGACCTCTGTGTCCAGCGGATCCTGGCCCACCAAGACCCGGAGCTGCAATTTTTCGCTGATTTCTTTCAGTTTCATATTCATTCATCCTTCTTATTATGGGAATTATCGATAGCGGGTTTATGGGAACGGGCAATCACCGACTTGTTGAGCAGTTCCGACAGCTCCCTGGAGAGTTCGGCGAACTTTTGCGGGAGGTTGAAGATACAGTCGCTGATCTCTGCGTCTCCCTTGACGACATCCTCGGCAAAAGTCAGGCAGGTCGGAGCGCCGCAGGCGCCGCAGTCAATCTTGGGAAGCGACTCAAAAATCTGTTCTTTTTCCTTTCTCTTTCTGATGGCCCGGGTCAGGTCTTTGTCGAGAGGTTTGAGGGGGCGGGGCTCTAATTTTCCTTCCAGCAGAAAATAGTTCTCTTTATAGAGCTTCCGGACCTCTCTTATATCTGGACAGGCCTTGATTTGTTCGAATTCCAGAGTCTCGATGAGCTTTAGGATTTTATTATAGGAGATGTATAGATTTTCCACGGTCAGTGAGCCGCCGACACATCCCTGGTGACAGGAATAGGCTTCGATGAAGTCGATGTTCTTCAGTTTCCCTCTTTCCATATCATCGAAGACCTTGAGGACTTCATTCAATCCTGAGACCGCCAGGGAGTTTTTCAGCCTGAGGGTCCGGCAGATGCCTCCGACCATGGCCCAGCCGATACCCAGAATGCAGATGCTTTTCAGGGCCTCATGGTAGCTGCTTTTCTCGATGTCTTCCATGGCCGAAAGGAGGGGCCCGTAAAAATCGGAAATCGCGATGGCCCCGTCGATGTGAGATTTTCCCTTTTCGGCGGGCTGTTTTATGGAGATCATTTTTACGGGGCAGGGGGTGAGATAAAAAATACCGATGTCTTCTTCTCTCAGCCCGAGCGTTTTTGATTTTTTCTTCTTGATCTCCCGGGCGGCCAGTTCCCGCGGAGTATCAATAGGGATGATCTGGTCGATGAGAGATGGATATTTGACCTGGATCAGGCGGACAATAGTCGGACAGACATTGGAAATAAGAGGTTTGGGCCCTTTGTATTCGCGGAGATATTCCTGGATGGCGAAGCTGACCTCACCGCAGGTGAATGACAAGTCGAAGGCGTCGTCGAAGCCCAGTTTTTTTATCCCGGCAAGGATTTTCTCGGGTAGGATCTCCCTGCCGAACTGGGCATAGAGGGCCGGAGAGGGCATGACCACGGTATGGCGGAATCGGGAGGATTCCCCGAAGGGGTCGGTCAGGGGGATGATGGCATTGTGGGGACAAACCGTTATGCATTCTCCACAATCGATGCATTTCTCTTCGATGATTTCGGCTTTGCCGTCCCTGACCCTGATCGCTTGGGTGGGACACATCCGGAGGCATTTCATCCGGCCGCTGCACTTTTCAGGATCGATCCTGATCGAATGGAAATATTGGCTCATCTTATCCCGTAGAGTTCAAATAGAGGGTGATGTCGAGGGATAATCCCTTGCCGGGTTGAGAGAATATTTCGAGCTCATCGGCGTTCCTTTTAATGTTGGGGAGGCCCATGCCCGCGCCGAAGCCCATCTCTCTCATCTTCTCGGTGGCGGTCGAGAAACCCTCCTTCATGGCCAATTCAACATTCTCAATCCCGGGGCCTTCGTCTTCGAGCCTTAGATAGAGTTTTTCCGGCGTGACATTCAGAGTGAGCGAGCCTCTTTGAGCGTACATCACCACGTTCATCTC
>CAYOZW010000158.1:7227-7787 GCA_964408495.1 uncultured Eubacteriales bacterium | reverse complement strand
GGCTTGGTTTTTTTCGGTTTCTCCAGGAATTCCCGGGATAACCTATCCAGCTCCAGCTCGACCTCACTCAGAGTCCGGAGTTTCATCTTCCTCATCTGGGTGTCCACATCCTCTTCGGGAGTCACGAACTCCACCTCTTCTTCTTTCTTGGTCGCCTCCTTGAGGGCCTCCTGGGCGGAGCTTTCCGCGGCAGCTTTTTCCTCTTCGCCATTCGACACGCCCAGGACTTGTTCTTTGACCGCCGGCACAGTCAGTCTAGCGACTTCTTTGAGCGTCTCGAAAACGCCGATGCCGTTGATCGCCGAGGCCTCGACATAGGGGAGACTCTGCGGGTTGAGGAGCTGGTTGAAAGTCTCCACCGGGATGAGGTCCTCAAGGTCCCGCTTGTTGTACTGGAAGACAAGCGGCACTGAATTGATATCGACCTCGAGGCTGAGCAGGTTTCTCCTTAGGTTGTCGAAGCTCTCCAGGTTGGCGTCTAGGAGCGGGATCTGCGAATCGGCTACGAAGACGATCCCGTCGGCTCCCCGGAGGACGTTTTTCCTGGAGGCTTCGTAGAA
>CAYOZW010000158.1:0-7217 GCA_964408495.1 uncultured Eubacteriales bacterium | reverse complement strand
GAAGATCTGCCCGGGTACGGTCATCAGCTGGAAGTGGACCTTATGATCCCCGATCAGCCCGGCTCTGATCGGCAGCAGGTCGAAGAAATAGGTCCTTTCCGTGTCGGTTTCCAGGCAGACCAGATCGCCGCGCGAGGAGGGGTCGAGCTTGAAATAGATGAATCGGAGGTTGGTGGTCTTGCCGCTCAGACCGGGGCCGTAATAGACGATCTTGATGGCCACCTGCCTGGTGATATGGTTGATAAAAGACATCGTCGAGCCCGCTAAACTCAATAATCCTTAGCACACATCCCCCCTCAAGTCAATCAGGAGCGGGGACCGAGGGGACGTTAAAATCGATCCCGGTTTTCCCCGATGGCCAAGGAAATCACCCCGAAGCAAGAAAACGGAATAGGCGTTCGTATTTGGCCATCACAATCGGCCAGGCATAATTGTCCTGGACATAAGCGAACCCGTTCTGGCCCAAGGCCTCCCTCAGCCTGGAATCGTCCAGCAACAGGTCCAGGGCGGCGGCGAACTCGCGGGCGTTGGAATAGTACAGACCGCACTGCCCCCGCAGGCAATGTTCTTTGAGGGGGTCGGCGGCCTCCTGGACGAGGAGAGGCGTGCGAACGGCCAGCGATTCCTGGGCCGCCATGCACAAGCTCTCCAGGCGGGAAGGATGAATGGTGACGGCCGCGGCCGCCATGGCCGCGTTCTTTTCCTCGGGGGAAACGAATCCGAGGTAGCGGATTTTCGGATGAGACGGCAGGTCCATCAGCAGGTTGCCGATCAGAACCAGGGTGATGTCGGGCCTCCGGAGGCTCACCGCCAGGAAATGGTCGATCAGTTCCCGGCATCCTTTTCCCGGTTCGATCCGCCCGGCGTAGAGGACGAACGGAGGCGCCAAACCGTGTTTCCGGCAGAACCCGGCCGCGTCCGGGTGGTCCGGGATGTCGACGCCGACCCCGACGATCTCCTGGTGCTTGCCGGCGAAGGAAAACCGGGCGGCGAGCATCTTCCGTTCGGACTCGGTGTTGAACATGAAAGCCGCCGGCCGCTCAAAGACCTCTTTCATGATCCCGAGGCGGAGGGCCGGTTCGTCATGGGCCGTAGGGACCAGCGTCTTTTTGCCCTTGATCTTCCTCAGTCCCCAGAAGGTCGTGTAATAAAGATAGGTAAAGAAGATGAAGGCGTCGTGGCGGTTTTCTCCTTTCTCCAGGGCCTCCAGCAGATCGGGAGCCACCGGCCCCTGCCGGTCCAGCCATTCCAGTTCGTCCTTCTCCGTATGATCGTGAAAGAAGATCCAGTCCGAGTATTCGTTGAAATCGGCCATCTTCCGGGTTCCGGCGACGGGGAACCGCCGGACGGCGACACCGTTGAGGTCCGAATCACCCGGAGGATAGAAATTCTCCCAGGTCGTATATTCCCGGGCGCAGGTCGTGTAGACGGAGACGGCGTGCCCGGCCGCGGCGACCCGCTCGGCGATGAGCCGGCAGTGGAGCTCTGACCCGCCCATCACTTCCTTGCCGTAGCGTTGGACTACGAAGGCGATCTTCATTCTGTTTCCTCTAGCGTTTTTTCCCACCCAATTTTTCGATCATCTGGAGAAGGAAGGGTTCCCGGCCGACGGCCCGAAGTCTCTCCAGACGCGCTCGCTGAGCGCTGACGAGCTTGTCCCGGAGCCCTCTGTCGCGGACAAGAGCGCTAAGAAGCTCCGCTACCCTGTCCACCCGTTTCTCTTTCAGCAGGATACCGCTGCCATCCAGGGTGTCAGGAACGGCCGTCGAATCGAAGGCGACGACCGGCAGGTCGAAGATCATGCTCTCTACCAAGGGCAGACAGAAACCCTCGTGTTCGCTCATCGACAGAAAGACATCGGCCGCCCTGTAGAGAGCGAACATCTCGTCGTCGGGGACATGGCCGACAAAGACGATCTCTTCGGGAGTCAGCAGGAAGTCATCGGCCAGTTTGACCAGCGATCGATAATAAGCGGGAAGGGAGGACGTTTTTCCGACGACGACCAGCCGGACCAGGGGAGAGATGAATTTCTTGTAGTAGAAGATAACCTTGATAAGATCCTCGATCTTCTTGTTGGGTGCTACCCGGACGACGAAGAGGATGTTGGTCCGGTCGTCCCGGAACAGCCCGTGAACGAAGGCGTTCATCGGCTTCCGGTATTTGGCGAAGTCCACATACAAAGGGAAGACCTGGGGATCCCTGAACCCGAATTCCCCGAGTTCCCGGGCGTTGAACGGAGAATCGGCCAGGGCGACATCGACGGACCCGGCCAGGGAGCGCAGCTCTTCCCGGCCGACACGGGCGATGCGGACCATCTCCTCGCTGTAGCCGCTGAAGAATTCGGGCGAGGTCACGTTGTGGTGGAAGATAACCTTCTTCGAGCGGAGGTTCCGGAAAGCGGCGGTTAGGGGCGAGGGCAGGGCAAAATGGAGGATGGTGATATCGCTTGGAGAGGGCCCGGGAAAGAAGCCGAATTCCTTTGATTGGGACTCGAGGTCCCGGTCCGAGCTCAACCTGTAGATATTCGACTCGAACCCCTTGGAGCGGAAAAACTCCCGCAAGAACGTCGCCTCGTCGCCGATGGCATCACCCCGATGATAGGCGGGGACGAGCTGGTCGATTCTCATCTCCGGATGACCTCCTCGATGTGCTGCTGGAGGATGCGGGCGACATTCTCGCGGCTGTATCTTTCCAGGGCCCTGAGCTGGCCCTGGATGACAGACTGACGCAGGTCCTTCCGGCGAAGCAGGGCATCGATGAGGGCGGCGATCCGGAAGAAATCTTTGTCCCGGACGAGCACCCCTCCGCCGTTCATGGTTTCTGCGACCGCCCCGGCATCAAACGCGATGACCGGGATCTTCTTGTAAAACGCCTCCAGGATGGGAACGCCGAAACCCTCGTGCTCGCTGAGGCTGAGATAAATGTCAGCCAATTCGAAATAGGCCAGAAGCTCAGGGAAGGCGACATGTCCCGTGAAATGAACATCCCTGACTCCCAGCCTGTCGACGAGGGCGAGCAGCGAGTTGTAGTATCGTTCAAGGCCGCGATAGTCGCCGGCCAGGATCAGACGGGAGTCGGGATTGAAGTTTCTCTTATAGAGATGGAACGCTTTGATGACATCTTCGAACTTCTTGTTGGGGATGACCCGGCCGACAAATAGGACCGTCGTCTTGCCGTCCCCGAACAAACGCTGCGTGACCGGATCCCCCGGCCGGTCGAACTTGGAGAAGTCCATCAGGATGGGCAGCACCCCCGTGCGCGGGTATCCGGCGGCCTCGAGCTCGCGGCGGTTGAACTCGGAGTCACCGACCGCCAGGTCCACCTTGTCCACAAAAAGGCGGATCTCCAGACGGCCCTTATAGCACTCCCGGGCCAGGATGCGGTGCCAGTCGACGAAAAAGGTGTGGGGGGTGATGTTGTGGTAGATCATGATCTTCCGGTCGGGGACGCGGAAGAACAGCTTAGAGACGGGCGACCCGATGGAGAAATGGAAGATGACGACGTTTTCGGCCGAACTCAGCTTCCTATACTCGCGGTAATCACGCCTCTGGCCGGCCAGCCGGGGGTCGAAGAAGCGGGTAAAGATCTCAGAACGGTGGCCCTGCTCGCGCAGGACCTTCTGGATCTCGAGCATCTCGTCGGAGATGGCATCGCCGTAGGTCAGAGAGGTTGAGAACTGGTGGATGTCCATCAGGCGCTTTTCTCTCTTTCCAGCCGGTCGAGGATATCCAGGTACTTTTTCTCAATGATGTCCCAGGCATAGTTTTCCCTGAAATAGCGGCGGCCGTTTTCCCCCAGGATCCCGCTCAGCCGGGGAGAGCCCAGGAGGAGGCTCAACGACTCCCGGAACTCCGGATAACTCTCGTAATAGAGCCCGCCGTTGGAGCGGAGGCACTGGCCCTTGAGAACATCGCAGAGGGAGTTGGCCAGCACCGGTTTGCCAAGGGCCCAAGCTTCAAGGACGACCATGGAGAGACTTTCGTAAAAAGACGGCATGACCAGGAGCTCGGCCCCGTCGAGGGCATCGAATTTCTCCTCCTCGCCCATGAATCCCAGATACAGGATGTCCGGATGAGAAGGGACCTGCATCACCGTGCTCCCAGCCAGGACGAGTTTCACTTCCGTACTCGATTCCTGCTTATAGCGGGCGAAATATTCGAACAGCTTGTGACATCCCTTGTTCTCGTCGATCCGGCCAAGATAGAGGATGTACGGGCCCGGCAGGCCGTATTTCCGGCGGAACGCCGCCCCGGAAAAACTTTCGGGGACCTCCGTCCCCACGCCGACGACATCGCCGGGAACATGCTCGTTCCCAGAGATTCCGTTGATCATCTTTCTTTCCTCGACCGAGTTGTAGATGATGGCCCGGGGAGCCCGGAAGAGCTCCCGGAAGATGCCCAGGCTGACGACCGGGTCGCGCTCGGCCGTGGGAACGAGGATGCTTTTCCGGGGGACGGCCTTGACGCCCCAGTAAGAATGATAGTAGCGGTAGCTGAAAAAGACGAAATAATCGAAATCGTCCTGGCGGTCCTTGATATTCTGGATCAGAGCGGGAGACCGCGGCCCTTCCTCGTCCAACCACCTCAATTCGTCCGCCTCCCTGTGTTCGTTCCGGAGGAGGCGGTCCTGGAGCCGGCCGAACCGCTCCGGGTTGCGAGGCCGAACCACTGGAAAGCGTCTGACGGTGATCCCGTTGACCTCCTCCACGTCCCGGACGTAATGGTTCCTCCAGGTGAGGTAGTCGACCGACTTGGTGGTTAGCACTTCGACCTCGGCATGCTTTCGCAAGTGCTCGGCGACCCAGCGGCAGTGGAGTTCCGCTCCGCCGTTGATCTCAAGGCCGTAGCGCTGGACGACAAAGGCGATCCTCATTTGAAGACTTCTTTTTCCAGGGCCTTCTCCCGTTTTCCCAGGTAATCGAAGTCCTTTTCCATGATCCGTGTTCTTGTTTTTAGCGTCTCCTCCTCGATCTTCAGCTTGCTCATCTCGACGACGAGATTGTGACAGAGATGATGGAGAAGCTTTGTGTACTCCTGCAGGCGGTCGAGCCGCTTGATGGTCTGTTCCAGCCGGTCGATCCTCCTGTTGGCATGGTCGAGGATGAGGACGGTCCGGCGGTGCTCCTCAGCGACGGGAAGGATGAGGAGTTTGATGAGCGGCTTGAAGGGGGACATCAACCGGAGAAGGATCCGTCTCGCTCTTCCCTGCCCGGCCTCAAGATCAAGATCGGGAATGGGAGCGGAATCGTCGGCCGGCGTGCGGAGCGCTCCGCCGGCCTCGGCGGCGACCTTTCTTTTAATTTCGTCCATGATCAGGGCCACATCGATATGGTCATAATCAATCTCGATTTTTTCTTGGTCCATCTCTCGTCCCCCTAGCTCTCGTCTTTCTTGAAAAGATGATCTTCATAGACATTCTGAACGTCCTGAATATCCGGCAGAGGCTTGAGCCGCATCTCCTCAATGTCGCGGACATCCTTTTCCGTCAGGGTGCCGTCCTTCAGCTTTTCGGCGATCCTGACCTCGACCTCGGCGGCCAGCCTCATCTGTTCATCCCGGGTCAGACTCTTGGCCTCGAATATTGCGGACATGGCTCTTCTCCTTCCCGCATATCTTAGCGGATATTGCCCAGCGCTCTCAACTCTTCTCTGAGCTGACGGTCGATTTCCCCACGCCGGCAGCCGCCTGGCGAAACCACGAGGAGAAAAAGAAAAAGATAAGATGAATAGAATCTGCGGTCGATCACAATCCAACCTGCGACGGAGATTTTAGTCGATTCAGGACTTCCATTCAATTGCGGTTGTGAGTCCCATACAAATCTGATTGAAAAGGAAGTGACGTCTGTGTTAAAAGGGGAAGCAAGAGATGATCATCATGAGTGAATGGAGAAAGAAGATCCGCATCGGAGTCATCGGCGGCAGCAATCCGGACGACCGGGCTATTCTGATGGCCTTCCGCGTCGGCCAGGCGGTCGGCGAAGCGGGAGCCGTGCTCGTCTGTGGGGGGCTTGGAGGAGTCATGGAGGCAGCCGCCTCCGGGGCCAAAAAAGCCGGAGGCTTGACCGTCGGCATCCTCCCCGGCAATAGCCCTGCCGAAGCCAATCCGTCTATCGACCTCCCCATTGCCACGAGCCTCGGGTACAGCCGGAATTCCCTTGTCGCCCTGAATTCAGACGTCTTGATCGCTATCGCTGGAGAATTCGGCACGCTCTCGGAGATCGCCTATGGAAATATCTATGGGAAGAAGGTCATCGGTCTGGATACCTGGGAAGTCAAGGGAGTAATCAAAGCCAAGACTCCTGAGGAAGCCGTCCAGATGGCCTTGAACGAATGCGTGTAACCAAGGTTGTCCTGAGCTACGACGGCACAGATTTCCACGGCTGGCAAAAGCAGCCCGACGAGCGGACGGTCCAGGGAGTGATCGAGGACGCTCTGGCCCGGCTCTGCGGAAAAAGGATAACGGTTGCGGGGGCGGGAAGAACCGATGCCGGCGTCCATGCCCAGGGCCAAGTGGCCAGCTTCAAGGCCGAACTTCATCTCAAAAAGGATGAACTTCGCCGGGCGCTCAATGCCCTGCTTCCCGATGACGTCCGGGTCGTCTCGGCCGGCCCCGCTCCGCCCGGGTTCGACGCCCGCAGGTCGGCCCGGTCGAAGGTCTATCGCTACCGAATTTTCAACGGACCACGGATCAGCCCGTTTCTTTTCCGCTATGTCCTCCATTGGACGGGACCTCTTGACCTCGGGAAGATGGCCGAAGCAGCCGGGATGTTCGAACGGAAGGCGGATTTCTCGGCTTTCTCCTCCAACCGGCTCCTCCAGCCCGTACGCCGGGTCTGCCGCTCCGAGCTTCGGAAAAAGGGCTCGATAATCATCTATACGATCGAGGCCGACGGATTCCTACGCTACATGGTCCGGACGATCGTCGGCACCTTGATGGAAGCAGGACGAGGGAAGGTCGAGCCTCGGGCGATCGAAGACCTTTTCGCCGGAAAGAGGCGATCCTTGAGAAGCCCCACCGCCCCCGCCAAAGGGCTCAGCCTTGTCAAAGTGATTTATTGACAGGGGCACAGCGCCTTTATATAAATAGGGTTTACGAAAGGAGATAAACATGAAGTGGAAAAAGAGCGTCTATTTCGGACTCCTGATTTTCGCGGTTATCGCCTTCCTCCGGGTCTCCGCCTTCGCCCCTGAGGATGTCGAAAAATGCGTCTCCTGCCGC
>CAYOZW010000157.1:0-7827 GCA_964408495.1 uncultured Eubacteriales bacterium | reverse complement strand
CGAAGATCTCGACATCGCCCCCCTTCGGCAACACCTGCCCCGGGAGTGGATTCAGCAGGCATCCGACCGTAAGGACGATCAGGGCGGCCATTTTTTTCATTCCGACCCCGTCGTAAACAGCCGCAGGCGCGAATCGAGGTCGATGCCGAAAATCGTAGGGCCCGCGACGGCGATGCGGCTCACCTTCGCCGGAAGGTCGATCAGGGCCGTGTTGGCGCCGCGCCGGCCGATGACGGCGATCGTCCGTCCCGGTCCCAGGTCCCCGTCCTCTGTCCGCTCGGGGATGAGGAGATAGAGGGCCTCCCCGTCCAGGGCGCAGTTCCAACAGAATGGGCGCAGTGTCCTCTTCCGGCCACCCCGAGCGGTGATGGTGATCTCTTTGAGCGGACAGCTCGCGTCGACCTTGATTTCTTCCAGCAGGAAGCCGGCCGCGTTCATCCGGCGGACGATCCGGTCGTCGGCGCCGGGGACGAGGAAGAACTCGCCGCCCGGCGCCCTACGGATGAACATGCGGTTGCGCATCAGGTCATAGACAGAATCCCCGGAATCGAAGGACTCCACAGCCTCCCAGAGAATCTCGCCCCGGCTATTAAAACAATGGAGCAACTTCTCCGGCCCGGACCGGCTGGAGGGAAGTCCCAGGACAACGATCCTGTCCTCTTCAAGCGCCAGAACCCGATACGGGGAGAAAAGGACTTTGAATCCGGCAAGATAGGCTCCCTTCTTGTCGAGGACCTGGATCCTTCGGTTTCCGGCGTCGGCTACGTAGACGCGCCCGTCCAGGATGTCCAGGCCGCTCGGCCGGTGAAACTCACCCGGGCCCTGGCCCTTCCGTCCGAACATATATCGGAACGCGCCTGCCCTGGAGAAGACCTTGATATCGTTATCGTCCATATCGAGGACGAAAAGACCATCCTCATCCAAAGCCAGTTCGACAGGGCGATAGAGCTCGACCGGAGGGGAGGATACTGGCCCGGATTTGATCTCACGCGCCGTCCAGCGGGCGGGAGAGGACTGGCTGAAAACATCCATCGATGCGCTACAACCGAGAATCAATAACATGAGTGCAATCGCCTTATTTTTTTTCATATTCCCCTCACTCCTCCAAATTCCGGAAAAAAAAGAGGTGAGCCCTCCTCAGCCTCGAGACGGAGGGCTCACCGGCGCCGTCAGACCTGTGTGAAGCCGAGAAGACACTTGCCCAGGGCTAAGTCACAGACGGTGAGCCAGAGGGTCGTCCTGATGAAACCCTCGTCGCTCTCCAGAGCCCGGGTGCGGCAGGCCTCCCAGTCGTCGGCGCAGATGTCGGCACGCGCACGTGCCGAGGACGACTGTGGAAACCACAAGAACACGGACAGGAAAAACATGACAGCCAACGTCCCGGCGATGGCTCTTTTCATGGGAACCTCCTTTCGCCCAACGTAAAAGCAATTCCCATGCCAGGAGCGCGGCCGAGGCGCAGAATCCTAGGTCCCCCCTGATAAGAGACTGTGTCGCAACTGCAATTTGTCATTGCGAGCGACCGTAGGGAGCGCGGCAATCTCCTTTCTTTTCAACGCATTATGAGATTGCTTCGATCACTTCGTTCTCTCGCAATGACATTGGGACACAGTCTCTAAAGAACGGGAAACGCGGACGGCAGACGATTCAGAAGGATCCCGGCCGACAACGATGGTGGGCTTTTCAAGCCCGCCGCTGCTAACTGAGGTGGCCGGTCTCTCAAGCCATCGGGATCTTGATCCCCTTGGCCTTCGCAAAAATAGCGGCCGCTTCATAGCCGGCGTCTGCGTGGCGGACGACCCCCAGCCCCGGATCGACCGTGAGCACCCTCTCCAGACGCCTCGCCGCCGAGTCCGTCCCATCGGCCACGATGACCATCCCGGCATGGATAGACAGCCCGATGCCCACTCCCCCGCCGTGATGCACGGATACCCAGGAGGCGCCGCAGACGGCGTTGAGCATAGCATTGAGGACCGGCCAATCGGCGATGGCGTCCGAGCCGTCCTTCATCCCTTCCGTTTCGCGGTTGGGAGAGGCGACAGATCCGGTATCCAGGTGGTCGCGGCCGATGACGATCGGGGCACTGATTTTTCCTTCTTTCACTAGCTCATTGATGACCGCTCCGAAGCGCGCCCGCTCTCCGTATCCCAGCCAGCAGATACGGGCCGGCAGGCCCTGGAATTTCACCCGCTTCTGGGCCTTCCGGATCCATCGCTCGAGAGCCTGATCCTCGGGGAACTCGCGGAGCACCGCCTCGTCGGTGACTAATATATCCTCGGGCTTCCCCGAGAGCGCGGCCCAGCGAAACGGCCCCTTGCCAAGGCAGAAGAGTGGCCGGATGTATTCAGGGACGAAACCGGGGATGTCGAACGCCCGGACGACTCCTGCCTTCTCGGCCTGGCCTCGAATGTTGTTCCCGTAATCGAAGGCCCTCGCACCCGCTTTTTGGAGAGCGAGCATAGCCTCGACCTGAACGGCCATCGACTGATAGGCCCGCTTGATGTAATCCTCAGGATTTTCGCGGCGCAGCCTAAGGGCCTCCTCGTAAGGGATTCCGTGGGGGACGTAGCCGTTGAGTTCATCGTGGGCGGAGGTTTGGTCGGTCAGGACGTCGGGTACGATCCCCCGTTTGACGAACTCGGGCAGAATGTCGGCAGCATTTCCCAAGAGGGCGATCGAAAGGGGCTCTCCTTTTTTCTTCGCCTCGGTGGCCAAATCGAGTGCTTCATCCAGGCTTTCGGTCATCGAGTCGACATACTCGGTCCGCAGCCGCCTCTCGATCCGCTCCCGGTCGACTTCGACGATGATGGCGACCCCGTCATTCATGGTCACCGCGAGGGGCTGGGCTCCGCCCATCCCGCCGAGCCCGGCAGAGAGGACGAGCCGCCCCTTGAGAGAGCCCCCGAAATGCTTCCTGGCCACGGCGGCCAAGGTTTCGTAGGTGCCCTGGAGGATGCCCTGAGTGCCGATGTAGATCCAGCTTCCGGCCGTCATCTGGCCATACATCGTCAATCCCTTGGCTTCGAGCCGGCGGAATTCATCCCAGGTCGCCCATTTCGGCACTATCAAGGCGTTGGCGATGAGGACGCGGGGCGCTTCCTCGTGGGTCCTGAATACGGCCACCGGCTTGCCCGACTGGACGATGAGCGTCTCGTCGTTTTCGAGCGCCTTCAGGCTCTCGACCAGCGCCCGGTAGCATTCCCAATTCCTGGCAGCCTTTCCCGTCCCTCCGTAGACGATCAGTTCCTGCGGTTTTTCGGCCACCTCGGGGTCGAGGTTGTTCATCAGCATGCGCAGGGCCGCTTCCTGGGCCCAGCCCTTTGTCTGGAGAGTTAAGCCGCGCGGAGCGCGGACTTCTTTAGGAACGATATTTTTTGCCTCAGCCATGGTCTTCTCCTTTGTTTAGGAGTTTGCGATTTTTTTATACCATAGCCAGAAGAGCCTTACAACAAAATGGAACAGGGGGGAGGAGAAAGAAGGAATTTTGGGACACAATTCAGACAATCTTTTTTTCAAAAAAGATGTTGACTAGGATGAAATAATTGTTATAAATTGAGTAGCGGCTGGCGAGCCGAGGTTTTTAAGCCAAGGAAAAGGAGCCTCACTCTTCTGAGCCGAACCGATCTCCAGACAATGGCCGAAATCAAGGTCTTGATTCTTTCTCCGAACCCTGTGGACCGGATCATCTTTTCCGATCTCTGCCGCGGCCTCGGCCCCGTCGGCCAGGCCAAGTCGGTAGAAGATGCCGCCCTCCAGATCCAGAGCGACCCTCCCCATATCCTGATCGCCGACCAGTCCCTGGGAAATTTCGGCTCCTACAAGCCCTATCTTTCCCCTGGAACCAGCGTCCTGCTGACCGGCCCGGATGAAAAAACGGCCCGGGAGACCATCCTTGCCTGGCCGGCCGAATTCTTCCTCGACTATGTCCCCCGGCCGCGGAACGAGGCCGACCGGGACCTCTTCCTCCGGGCCATGAAACGGGCCGCCGCGCATGCCCGCCTTAAGCACGAGGAGACGAGGGTCAGGGACGTCTATTCGGAGATCCGGGAGATCAAGGGCTTTCTCAATGACAACATCATTAAAGAGCTGGAGAAGAGGGTCGCCCTCCAGGTCCGCTACCTCTGGTTCCAGAGAAGAAAACAGAAGATCGAGGACATCCTGCGCAAGATCTACGTGGGCAACGATGTCAGCAGCCTGCTCGACACGGTCTCCGACATTAAAGATCTCGTCCAGGCCTCCGGCATTACCTTTTATGTGCTCGATGCGAACGAGACGCTCGGCAAATACCTCAAGCCTCTGGTCTGGGACGATGCTTTCCTGTCCCACACCGAGTTCTCCAGGTACATAGCCCTACTCGATTCCGAGGACTTCGCCTCCCAGGTTGTCCGCCAGGGTGAGGAGGTCAACATCACCAGCCTTCCCCCGGACGGGAAGCTGGCCAAGCGCTATGCCGAATATCTGCGAACGCCTCTCCGCAGTCTGCTCGCCGTCCCGATCAGGCATGAAAAGAACGTCATCGGTGTCCTTGAAGTCTACAACAAGCTCCACAACGGCGCGCCGAGCAAGCTCGGGTTCACGTCCGAAGACCTCCAGGTCCTGCGGGGCCTCTCCGAGCACATTTCCCTGGCCATGACCAAGCTAAACCTGATCCAGTACGACGCCCTCACCGGCATCCTCCGGCCCGACCCCTTCTTCGAAAAGGTCATCCAGAAGGTCCGCCTCCAGAGCAAGCGCCGCCAGGAGATCGGCTCCCACGCCATGGTCATGGGGGACGTGGACTGGTTCAAACACTACAACGACCGCAACGGCCACGAGGCCGGAAACAGACTGCTCCGAAAGCTTGCCGCGGTGCTCAAATCATCGATCCGCGAGGACGACCTGCTCTGCCGCTATGGCGGCGAGGAGTTTCTCTTCTTCCTGGCCGGTATCAACAGCCTGGAGGAGGCCTGTATCCTGACCGATAGAATACGCAAGAACATCGAGGAGATGTATTTCGAAAACGAGGAGTTCCAGCCGCGCAATAACCTAACCATGAGCTTCGGAGTCACGCTCCTGCCTAAAAAAGAGGATTTTTACGCCACAATCAACCGTTATGAGCTCAAGAAGATCGCCAACGAAGCCGACATGGCCCTGGCAGAAGCCAAGGGAAAACGCTACGCCAGCCAGAGAGCCAAGGGTGAAGGCGACAGCGAGGTGATCAAGAACAAGGTCTGCGCCTACCAGAGAGAGAACGCGAACCAGGGAAGGAAGGATGCGGTCATCAAGTCCTTCCAGCAGGAATTCTTCGAAGAAAAAAGAAAGTCCCCGCGACAATACATATCCACTGTCCTTCTCTACCAGGAGAACGCCCACCTCAAAGTGACCCGGACGATCAATTTGAGCCTGGGGGGACTGAGGATGATGACTGAAGCCAGGCTTCCTCTAGCCAGGCCCGTTGACCTGTTCCTTGTCCTGGAAGACAAGGCGGCTTCTCTCAAGGGGAACGTTGTTTATTGTCAGAAAACCGACGAGGACCCGCCCCAATTCCAAACCGGGATCAGATTCCAGGAATTGGCGGGGGCCGATAGAAAGACTCTGGAAAACTTTCTCTTGATGATCTCGAAGAGAGAAGTCTCGGCCTAGGCTCCCAGCTCCTCGATCAGCGACCGGAGATAGTGGACGGGGGGAGTGATCCTGGCATAATAAGCGTCCTTGAGCGTTTCGATCAGGGTGCGGATGGCGGTGAAGTCGGCCGGGTTGCTCCAGTTCTCCATGCTCAGCTTCTCGAGAACCTCCTTGAGGAGGCCCACATTGAGGATCTCGATGGTGAACTCGGGCAGGGCGGCGTTTTCCTTCTCGCACATCTTGAGGTTGCGGAGCATGTACTTTCTCAGGATCTCCTGGTGGTTGATGATCTCCTGCTTGATGAAGAACTGTTCCTTTGGCGACTCGGTCTGGCCCAGCTTCAGGTAGAGCCTTTTGGCCTCTTCCAGGGACTCATCGATCGAAGCGACCATGTATTCTCCGTCCAGGAGGATCTTGTTTTCGTTCTGGAAAAAGCTGATCTCGCCGTTCCCGTTGCGGGCCTCGACTTTACGGAACTTCTCCAGGGCCTCAAAGAGGTGTTGGAAGCTCTCCTTCTCCTCGTCCAGGATCAGCTCCCCGGTCGGAGGCTCTTCGCCGGGTGTCTGTTCGGACTCTCCGGCTGTCTGTTCGACCTCTTCGGCTTCTTCGGCCAGTGATTGTTCGACGACCTCGCCGACGGGGGGGATGTTATTCTCGACCTCGGGCAGGCTCGCGGGGCCGGAATTGGTTTCCCCGGCCTCCTCGGTCGAGCTTTCCACCTCGAGGTTCGCTTCCTGAATGGTCTCTGCTTCCAGGATCTCTTTGATCCTCCTGAGTTTCCTGAGCTCCTGTTCGAGGTCGACCTTGAGCTCGTCCTCTTCAGGGGATTGGGGTAGCTGGGCGTCGATGCCGAACCTCTCTTCGAGGTCCTTGCGGAAACCGTTGACCTTATCCTCAGCCGAATGCTGGATGGATTCGAGCTTTTTGCTCAGGTCGTTAACTAGGCGCAGCTCCTCCATGGTCTGGCCGGCCATCTTCTCGATTTCGGTCTGGTACCCGACGGCCTTTTCGAAATGCTCCTTGATCTGTCTCTGCATGGAAGCGCGCTCGCTTTCGAACTCGCCGACCACAGTCCGGTAGTCTTTGAGGACGGCCCTCCCTTTCTCTAATTCCTTCTCGATGGCTTCGATCTTCTTGGCAGCTTCTTCTCTTTCGACCCGGATCTTCTCTTCCAGGTCTTTCTCCACTTCCTCTTTGCGCTTGAGCCAGAGGTCTTCTATCTTGGCTTCGATCTCTTCGATGACGACGGAGTCCTTCATGTTTGCGTCTTTCTCAGCCATCTCCATTCTCCTTCGTTTCGATACGCACTCCCCATCCAGGACTTTTTCTTGAGGCGGGTCGGGACAACACCCAAGTTGGGTAGCTTTTTCTGTTTCATGATTTTAATGCCCGCCAGGAATACTGTCAAGAGGCCCAGGCTCAATCCCGTCAGGAAGGGCCTAGAGGACAGGGCTTTCATCGCGTTCATGGCCATAGTGTGTCAGAGCCCGGCAGGGCTGACAATCACCTTTGCGGACGATTCACAGGGGTAATTTTGCCCCTTTGCGCTCACCCCAAACGATGAGACGGAATCCCCACCACCGACGAGACAAAAAAAAGGGGACGGTCCTATTTTCTTAGCGACGTCCCCGCTGCCTGCATGAGAAGAAAATAGGACCGTCCCCTTTTTTCCGGAAAATAGGACCGTCCCCTTTTTTTATTTTCTTGCACTTGAAATCACAAATATATTATAAAGAGATGACGGGTCAATGGAATCGACCGCTGGCGGGGAAAGGAGCTCGGGCATGGAACGATCGGCGATTGCGATCATCGATGAAGATCCCGGCAAGAAGGACCGGACGGCTCAGTTCCTGGCCCGGCTGGCCCTGGATGTCAGGACATTTCCTTCTCTCGCCGCCTTCCTGGACGAGAAGAATCACCCCGAAACACCCGGTATCGCTGTGGTCAGTTTTGTCCGGCTTAACGCCGGCAAGACAGACCTTCTCCGCCGCGTGAGAAAGACCTTTCCCCAGATATCGCTTATCGCCCTTCTTCGGCCGGAAGACTCGGATGCGGGCATCACCCTGCTCCGGCAGGACCTCATCGACCAGATCGTCGGTCCGGACAGCTGGGGCAGCCTTTATTCGGCGGTCAAGAACGAACTGGCCAGAAAAAAACTCGTCCGCGAGAAAGCGGCTGCCACTCGCCATCTCGATCGCCTGAAGGAGGAAAGGACCCGGGACG
>CAYOZW010000156.1:0-7908 GCA_964408495.1 uncultured Eubacteriales bacterium | reverse complement strand
CGTCACGGTCAACGAACCGTTTTTCGTGGGCCATTTTCCCAAAGAAAAGATCATGCCCGGCGTCCTGCAGGTGGAGGCCATGGCCCAGGCCGGCTGCGTGTATTTTTATTACAGCAAGAACATGCAGGGCAAGGACCTGGTCTATTACCTCAGTTTCGCCTTTTTCGGTCTCTTTCTGACTCACTCTGTAGTCCTGTCCCGCCGGTGGAGATAAGCCATGGAAACCCTCAAGAAAAACCTCAATTATATCGGATTGACGATGGTGATTCTTGCCCTGATGGCCCTTCTCATCTGGCCGCACAGAAAGGCCGCCGCCCTTATCGTGGCCTGGCTGGGCGTCGCCGCCATAGTTGTTTACATCGTCCTCAACCTTCCCACCCTCAAGCACAGCCTCAGCCGCAAGTCTTTTTTCTACTCGACGAACCTCATCCTCGTCGTCGTCCTCGTCCTGGCCATCCTCGTGCTTCTGAATTCCTTCCTCTCGCGTCACAACTACCGTCTCGATTTCACCGAGGCCAAGATCCACAGCCTCTCCGACCAGTCCATCCAGGTCCTCAAGAACTTGAAGAAGGACGTTCAGTTTAAGGCCTTCTTCCGGGACGGCAACTACGGCCGCGCCAAGCTGGAAGACCTTTTGAAGAACTATGCTTACTTCTCCAAGAAGATCAAGTACGAATTTATCGACCCAGACAAAAACCCCGGGCTGGTCAAAGGATACAACATCACCCAGGACGGCACGACGGTCCTGGAGGCGGGCGGCAACGAAAACCGGATCACGACGACGACGGAAGAGGACCTCACCAACGCCCTGATCAAGGTGACCCGGGAGGGCAAGAAGGTCATCTACTTCCTCGAGGGCCACGGGGAGCACAGCATCGAGCAGGCCGAGGACCTCGGCTATTCTTTCGCCAAGGACGAGCTCCAGAAACTGGGCTATGAGGCCAAAAAGCTGACCCTGGCCCTCTCCGAGACCTTTCCGCAGGACTGCGCGTTGCTCGTCGTCCCGGGACCTCAGAAGGATCTCCTGCCGAACGAGCTCGAGACCATCCACAATTACCTCACCAACGGAGGACGCGTCTTTTTTATGGCCGACCCCGAGACCGCTCCCGGGCTCATCCCTTACCTCATGCAATTCGGCGTGAAACTCGAGA
The DNA here is from genome assembly GCA_964408495.1 of uncultured Eubacteriales bacterium. Classification (GTDB taxonomy): domain Bacteria; phylum Acidobacteriota; class Aminicenantia; order Aminicenantales; family UBA8522; genus UBA8522. The sequence goes on along the minus strand of CAYOZW010000156.1, from coordinate 6,757 downwards.
ATGACATCGTCGTGGACACCGTTTCCCGTCTTTTCGGCGGTGACTATTTCATGCCCGTCATCACCGAGTATGAGGTCCACGAGATCACCCGGAACTTTCGCTACGCCACGTTCTTCCCTTATGCCCGTTCCGTCGAGCCGGCCGACCCGAAGCCCGAGGGGACCTCCATGTCTATCCTCGGGAAAACCAGCCCCAACTCCTGGTCCGAAAGACAGCTCGACCAGAAGCAGGTGACCTTCGACAAAGATAAAGACACGCAAGGCCCCCTATCGTTGGCGGTCGTCGGAACCATCGAGGTGAAAGCGGCGGAGAAAAAGGAACCCCCTTCGGAACAGACGGGAGAAAAGGCTGAGCTGAAAAAGGCGGAGGAGCCGAAAACGGAGGAAGCGCAGGAGGCTGCAGGTGTGAAAGAGGACGAACCCCCGGCCGCAGAGGCTAAGAAAGAAGGTCGGCTGGCCGTCTTCGGGGATTCCGATTTTGCCAGCAACCGATATTACAACCTCTCCGGCAATGGGAACTTCTTTCTCAACACGGTCAACTGGCTGACCGAGGAATCGGACCTGATCTCTATCCAGCCGAGGACGTCCTCCCCCCGGACCGTCCAGTTCACTCCTTCTCAGGGACGCAGGATCTTCTTTGTCTCGGTCATCATCCTTCCCCTTGTCGTCCTTATCCTGGGAATCTCGGTCTGGATTAGGAGAAAGTCCCTATGAAGCCGAAGACCACCCTTATCCTTTTATTGACATTTCTCGTCCTGCTGGCCGCCGTCCTCCTCTTCGAATCCAAGGGCAAGGCCCGCCAGGAGGACAAAGAAAAGGAAAAGACGCTCGTCGACCTGGCCGCCGCGGACATCGAGAAGCTGACCCTCAAAAAAGAGGACGAGAGCATCACCTTCAGCCGCGATGAAAAGGGCGAATGGCTGATCACGGAGCCTCTCGAGGCCAGGGCGGATTCCTATGAAGTCAACCGCCTGGTCGATGATTTTTCCAGCCTCAAATTCGACCGTGTCGTCGAACCCGAGGGCGACCCGGCCAAGTACGAGATCCCCAAGAAGGAGGTCGTCCTTTGGGCCAAAGGCAAGGCCCAACCGGTCAAAATACTCATCGGCATGGAAAATCCTCTCGACAGCACGCTTTTCTCCAAGCGGGAGGACGACCCGCGAATCGTTCTTCTCTCCAGTTCCCTGAAGAACGCCCTGGACAAAAAGGTCTTCGATTTTCGCCAGAAGGATATCTTCAAGTTCCCATCGGAAGACGTCGCCGCCGTAAAACTCAGGACCAGGGATATCTCCTGGAGGGCGCTGAAAAAGGAAGGCAATTGGTACCTGGAGAGCCCGGTCAAGGCCTTGGCCAAGAAAAGCCGGGTTGAGGACGTGCTCCGGACTCTGTCGAGCCTTCGGGCCAAAGAGTTCGTCGCCGAGCAGAAGCAGGATGAAGATATCTCCAAGTACGGACTCAAAGACGCCGAATACTCCGTTTCCCTCAACCTCCCCGCTGCCAACGAGGAAATCGTCTTTTCCCTGCATAAGCAGGATGACACGGTCTATGCGACGACTTCTCTCTCCACCAAGATCATCACCGCCGAGGACCGGGTCCTCGCCGATATCGAGAAGAAAGTCGAAGACCTGAGGGAAAAGCAGGTCGTCGTTTTCAACAGCTGGGAGGCCCATCGGCTGCGGATAAAGAAAGGGAACCTCAGTCTGGTCGTCGCCAAGGATGAGGAGGGAAAATGGCATTTTGACGATGCTTCGAAGGAGGAGGCGGATAGGTCCAAGGTGGAGACCTTCATCCGCAAGATTGAAAGCCTCGAAGCCGCCGAGTTCATTGACTCACCGGCCGACCTCCGGACTTATGGACTCGCCGGGCCGCAGGCCGAGGTGACGGTTTGGGTCAAAGAGGGCGAGAAAGACAAGGATTACACGATCCTGGTCGGCGAAACAAACGCTGAGAAGAATCAGGTCGTCGTCAAGAACCCAGAGCTCAATTACCTCTTCCGGGTGGAAGCCACCTTCCTTGAGGAATTTCCCAAGGACGTTGAAGATTGGAGGCTCCTACCTCCGGAAAGCAAGAAGGAAGAACCGGGCGAGGCTAAAGAAAATGAAGATGGGGATTGACCGGTCGTCCGGGACCGGCAGAACTGATGGCCAAAAAGAGGGCTGACCGGGGCCCAGCCGAAAAACTCCAGCCCTGGTATAAAGCCCACCACCGCAAGCTCCCCTGGAGAGAGACCAAGGATCCATATAAGATCTGGGTTTCCGAGGTCATGCTCCAGCAGACCACCGTCAGCGCGGCCATTCCCTATTATGTCCGGTGGCTCCGACTCTTCCCGAACGTCGAGGCTTTGGCCCGGGCATCCCTCCAGAAGCTGCTCAAAGCCTGGGAAGGGCTTGGATATTACCAACGAGCCAGGAATCTGTCTCGGGCGGCTCGGATCATCTGCAGGAAACACGGCGGCTCGATCCCCGCTGAATACAAGGAGCTCATAGCCCTTCCCGGCATCGGTCCCTATATCGCGGCGGCAGTCCTCAGCATGGCCTTCGGGAAGCCCTATCCAGTCCTGGACGCCAATGTCAGGCGCGTGGGGATGCGACTTTGGGCGCTCCCCGGGAAGGTCAACTCCCGGACCGACGGTATGCTGATCGAACGGATCAGGGGCATTTTCCCTCCCCGGAATGGAGGCCGCTTCAATCAGGCGATGATGGAGCTGGGCGCGCTCCTCTGCCGGCCCCGCAATCCGAGTTGCCTTCTCTGCCCGCTCCAGAGGTTCTGCTTAGCCTTCAAAAGGGGCGAGCAGGAGGTCATCCCGGCTCCCCGGAGGCGGCTTTATGATAAGATCGATACGGTTGTTGGGATCATCTCCTGCGACGGGCGCTACCTTATCCAGAAAAGACCTCCCCAAGGCCTCCTGGCGGGACTCTGGGAGTTCCCCGGCGGAAAAAGAGAAAAAGGGGAAACGCTCTCCCAGGCACTCCGTCGCGAACTCAGGGAGGAGCTCGAAGTCGAAGTGCGCCAGGAAACACTCCTCCTCAAAGTCCGTCACGCCTACACCCGGTACCAGGTCAGTCTGTTCGCCTATGAGTGCGATCTCGTAAGCTTTCCCAGGGTCAGAAGTTCGGTCCACCGCTGGGTGAGCCTGCGCGCCTTAAAACGATATCCGTTTCCTTCGGGGAGCTCCAAGGTCGTCCAGTTCCTCGAAGACCGGGAATCCGGGAAGGAAAAACGCCGGCCGACGGGGGCGTAACCGTGGATCTCATCTTCGAATTCGCCCCCTACGGAGAGCCCTTCGATCCCCGGCCGGCGACGATCGTCCTAGACGTTGGCATGAGGATGGTCCCTGGCGTGATCGACCACCATCATCCCGACGCCGAGCCCGAATGCACGGCCTCTCTCATCGCCAAATACCCCGGGTTGGTGATCGATCACCTCGGGCCTTTTCGCGGAGCGCCGCCTGAATCCGGACAGTCTCCCCTCCGGATCATCACTCACCGGCTGCCCGATTTCGACGCCCTGGCCTCGATCTTCCTAACACTCAAGCTGCTGGAGAAAGGTGCCTTCGACTTCTCGATGTCGAAGATCGCCCGCTACACCCGCCTGGTCGATTCCGCGTCTCTGCCAGAAAAGATCGATCTTTCGGCCACGCCTTACTCCATCCTGAGAGCTCTCTTCTCCGGCGCCAGGAAAGAGGAAGCGGAGATTAACCAAATGAGGGTGGATGAAGGCCTGAAATTCATGCACTTTCTCTATTCCAAGGCCGAAGAAGGTTACGAAATCGAAGAGAACCGCACACTTTTTTCCGGGATCGACCGCTACCAAAGGGCCATGCGAAAGGTGGAAAACGATTATTTTCATTATCTCAACGATCTTCAGAGGGCGGAAAAAATAGTCCTGGACCTCCCCCTCACCGACCGTTCGGGAAGCCGACGAGTGGACGGTCTTATCGTCCTGAACCCCACGAGTTTCCTGCTCAAGGAATGGACCCGACGGGAGCGGGATCACTCCTCGCTGGGCCAAGGCTTTTCTCTCTTGGTCACGAGTTTCGGCGGCTATAGATACATCCTCGGCGTTGACCCAGCCAGGGGAGTCAACCTCCGTGGTCTGGGAGGACTCCTCAACCAGAGAGAAGGGCAGAAGCGGGAGGCGGCTGCCAGAGCCTTCACGCGACCCTGGTATGAGGGGAACTGCCCTTTCTTTAACTATCGGATCATCGACTCGCCCCAGGACGGGACTATCCTCAGCCTCGAAGATGTCGTCGACTGCCTGATGACCTTCAGCCGGAAACTCATCCCCGGCGGATAAGCTGGGGGCTATCTTTAGCGAACGTATTTTTCATCTCTGAGTCGTCCTGCGCATTTCTCAAAACTCTTAACGCAACAAGGTCGAGGCGTTTTCGATTTATCGTCAGTCGATTGTTTCGCGGACGAGGTCGGCCAATCTTCCCGCGATATCTCGGACGGTCTGGTCGGGCACGCCATCGTGCGCCGCCGACTGGAGCCGCAGGTCGATGGGATTGTTGACGTAATCCACGACAACGAAGACTCCCCCCGGAGTCAGGGCGATCTCGGTGGAGAAAAGGTCCAGTCCGCAGACGCGGGCGATAGTCAGTGCTATCTCGGTGAGCGGGGCCAGCCCGAACTTCCGGTCCTCGTCCTCGCTGATCAGAATATATACTGGCATCGCCATGTCCCACCAAAAACGATAGACCTGTCCCGCGCAATAAAGGACGCGAAACCAGGCTCGTCGGCCGGCCGCTTCCGCCGGGACGATGTGCGCCTGCAGCAAATAATAATCGTGAGGAAACGCCTGTCTGGCGGCGAGGACCTGGGCGAACGAGTAAACCTCGCAGACGACCCCTTCCCCTCCCCCGCCGTGGGCGGGCTTGGCAATGAAACTGTCTCCTAGCGGATTGAAGTCCAACGGACCGATTTGGGGGGTTTTATCTTGAGGCGGCAGGATGATGGTGTGAGGAGTATGGAGACCGGCGGTGATGAACTCGAGGTGCATAGAGGCTTTATTGATGGCGTGAACAGATTTGTCATGGGGATTGATCTGGCGGACATGATGAGCCGCAGCCCATTCCACCAGAGGAAGGAAACGGGGGTCCGCCTCCGCTGCCCTGTCCAGGAAAGCGCTGAACGACGTCTTCCCTGATTGGAGCGCTTCGAGGATTCCCGGAAGCGAGGCCGGCGTCGCCTGCAAAAGGCTGAGGCCGCGGAATGAAAATGCTTCCTCAAGCAAGCCGACGAAACCGGCGTCATACTCCCAGTTCCAGGCTAGACAGAGATCATAATCAGGATTCATCGGCCGAAATATCTGGTCAGGGCGCGCAGAGCGGTCAGCGTGACCCACTTGCTGGGCTTTCCCTTCTGTTCGATATTCACTTGGAAGCGGCCGTTGAAGGTATTTTCCAGGATCCATCGTCCCTGATCACCCTGTTTCTCCAGAACAAGTTCGGCGGCCTCCTGCATCCTGGGGTCCCGATAGCCCAGCTGAGCCAGGATCGACAGGACCTCTAATGCATCGCTGTCCCACATTGTCGGGAATCCGAACCTCAGCCATTTTGGCTTGAGGGGTTTGGTCAGATCGTGACTTCTCTTGAAGAGATGGTGCTGAAGAAGGAATTCGGCGCCGCGCCCGATCGTCCGTCTGACCTCGGACGAGCGCGCCCTCTCGGGGATCTCGACAAAAGCCTTGAGAGGCTTGATAACGCCCGGCAAACAGGAGTGATTCCCCCAGCAGCCTTCTCTCTTTTCATACGGCCAGCCCGGCGGGGGGCTGGTTTCCCCGTCGTCAAAGCGAAGAAAGGTCGTGGTCCAATCGATCGCCCGCCGCACCCTCGGATCATCCAGGTATCCGAAGCGGATAAGGCTCCAGAGCAGGTTGCCCGTCAAACAGGGCAGGACGCAACTATGGAATCCGCCATTCTCGGCATTTCCCCGATAGCAGAAAGCGCCGCTTGCCCGGTCCTGGGAGATATCGAGGATGAACTCGCAAGCCTTCTTGATCCGGTCGTCTCCCCCGTCTGCGCCCAGCTCGGCCAGGATGATCAGCTGCCAGGAAGTCCCCCGATACTTGGCCCGAACATAGAAGTCCTCTTTATTATCCCAATATCCCTCTTTTTTTTGGCGCCGCAGGATCTCGGGGACCAATCCTTGATCCATTATCTGCGCTTTCGCGTCCGTGACCTCGGGATAGAGAGGAGAAAGCTTCGTGATTTCGGTCAGCGCAAAGAAACGCACAGAAGGATTGTCTTTCTCCAGGAGCCAGGCCAAGGGATTCGATTTGAGGATGGATTCTACTCCCTATTCGCTCTCTTGATCAAACGGATGTCATCCACCCAGGCAGTCCCCATCCCTTCACAGACGAGATTCAGCTTCACATTGTCCGGGTTCTCGCCGGCCTTCAGGAGGAATGGGGTTTCAAGCTGTGTCCACTTCGTCGTGCCGCTGAGGGTCGAGTCCAGTCCCCGGGAGAAAAATTCTCCTTTTCCCTCGAACTGACACCACATCTCCAGGTAAACGCGGCCCTGAACATCTTCCGTTCGTAATCTGGCCTGGTAGATGAGGACGGCGTCCTCGATGTCGATATCCCCCGTTTCGAAAAGCCGGATGACCTTGGCCTCGGCGACTTCGATCTTCAGGGCCCCCCGGCCTTCTTTTTTCACCTGGCTGTCGATAGAGATACCGGCCTGGTGGATGACTCCCTCCAGGCTGTCGCAAGAGATTTTTTTCAGGACTTGGTCCTTGGCAGCCGGCCGGGAA
>CAYOZW010000155.1:0-7985 GCA_964408495.1 uncultured Eubacteriales bacterium | reverse complement strand
AAGAAACTGCTGGACTGGTAAATAAGATGGGTGAAAAGGTCGTCGCGCAGCCGCTTGACCACCCGGTGCCCCACTCCCTTCATGAAATACGAGGAGAGAAAAGTGAAAAGCCCTTTGCCGAAAATGACGATCAGGACGAGAAGGGGAAGGAATTGGACGAGCTGGGTTTCGTCGATGCGCAAGTATCGGAACACAATGTCCAAAAAACGGGCCTTTCCAGGAACCGATTTAGCCGGGCCCAGTTGGAAAAGCCTGTCCATGATGGGCTGGACAAGGTTGACGAAGACATAGGTGAAAAAGGCCACAAAAGCGGAACAGACGAAGGACAGGATAAGGAGCCTCTTCTCCCTCCGGGCGAGCCGGAAGAGGGCGAGGATATCCTTCATTTCGCGGCCCGTCCTCCGGGTTTACGGTCGTACAGGACGCGGGCAACCTCCAGAGCGTTGACGGCCGAGCCGCGGGTCAGGTTATCGGTCACCGTCCAGATCCAGAAGGCCCTGGGAAAAGACTCCTCCCTCTTGATCTGACCGATGAAGATCTGTTCTTTCCCGGCCACCGAGATAGAGGAGACCGCGCAGGAGGAGGAAGCCGGGTTGAGCTTAAAGAGCGACCCTTCCTTATATAGACCTTCCAGGCTCCGGATATCTGCCTCGGCCTTGAGTTCCAAGTAGGTCATAACAGAATACGTATGGAAGACGGGCGCCTGGACGATCGACAAGGAGAGAGGCAGTCCGGGAAGACCGAGGACTTTTTTGACCTCGGCGATGACCTGACGCTCCAACGGGGAGAAGCCGCTGGCGCAAGGGGCCTCGGTGTGAGAGAGGATATTGAAGGCGATCTGTTCCGGGAAAACCTCTTTTTTAAGGGAGGCGCTGGAGAGCATGGCGGCGCTCTGGCCGGCCAGTTCCTCGATGCCGGACTCATCGAAAGCCGAGACGGGCTGCAGGGCGAAGATGACGGCCTTTTCCAGCCCGAACTTGGCAATGAGCCGATGAAGCAGCGAGGAAAGGATGATCGTCAGCGGATGGGGATTGGCGATCAGGGGGAGCCGTCGAGCGCTGAGCAAGGAATCGTTCACCCCGGCCACCACGAGAGGGATGCCATCCTGGTCGCTGAAAGCTCCGCTCAAATCGATCGCTTGATATTTCTTCTCGGCGGCCAACCGGCCATAAACACGGTTGGTTTCCTTGTCGGAAGCCAGGAAAACAAGATCCAGGCCCTCGAGGGCCGCACCCTGGGGATGAAGGATGACTCTGGGTTCGCCGCGGAACTCGGTCAGCTTGCTGAACTCTTCCTCGACGTCCACATCATAGAACTCGATATGAGAGAGGGGGAATTTCTTGACGCTGAGGACGGCCTTGATCTCTTTTCCCCGAAGCGAATCGGTGCCGATCAGAGCGACCCGGAATTTCTTCTTCTGGCTGGACATTCTGGAGTGCCTCCGGCGAGGCGGCTCAACGCTTTTTCCGGAACTCGGCCATCATTAGGTACATCTTGTCCTTCAAGGCGAGTTTGCGCTTTTTGAGTTCGCGCTCCTCCACTTTTTCCTTTTCGCTCAAAAAACTTTTCATCTGAAGGATTTCGAGCCTTTTTTCACATTCCTGGTGTTCTTCATGGAACTTCCGGAAGTCCTCGTTTTCCCCGAGCATGAGCTCTTTCAGAGCCAGTTCATCCATGCAGATGCCTCCCGCGCAAAGGATATCATAAGAAAGGGGGCAATTCAATTTCATCGGGCTCCCCGTAGGCATCTCTATCTCCGTTGCATTGGGGGCAGGAAGCCGCCCTCTACCCCCAATTTTGTTGTCACGGATTTGGAGATGCGTCGGGGTTGCTCATTAAGGCCGCCTCCCCTGAAACCTTTGGGCGGCTCCACACGTATAATAGAGTGGGTATTGGTTTATCTTCGCCCGCCGCGCCGCTTCACGCTGAGCCGGCCGGCTTGATTCCTTGAAAAAATCATTGAATGGAGGAGCATATGAAAAAAAACCTAAGCCTGCTTATTCTGTTCATTTTGGCTGTGGGCGTCCTTCCCGCCCAGTTCGGACGCCCGATCCCGCCGACTCTCCTCCCCCACCAGGTTCTCCTCGACATCATCAACGAGGCCTCGGGTGACCTGGCCCTTCAAAACGAAATTCTGATCGCCGGCGTCAATAGAAACAGGCCGCCGGAGGAATACGCAAACGGGTATTTTGAACCGCCGTTCCTGATCGAGAAGCTGCGCGAATACGGCATCACCGACGCCCGCATCATCGACCTCCCGACGACATCGCCAACAACTTGGGACGCCGTGTCGGCCGAGCTGTGGACGGTCAAGCCGGCCTTACGAAAAATCGCCGACCTTAAGGACGTCCCCGCCTGCCTCTGCTCCGGGAGCTCGGACGCCGACGTCACCGCCGAGCTCGTCTACGTCGGCCCGGGATACCAGGACAAGTACTATGAAGGCAAGGACGTCACGGGGAAGATCGTCCTGGTGAACGGCTACCCCGGTGGGGCCCGTCCCCTGGCCGTGGACAAGAACGGCGCCGTCGGCCTCATCGGCTACGGGTCGAGTCACCCGGAGTTCGATCCCGACCAGGTCGGCTGGGGCAGGATCCGGAGCAGCGAGAAGGACAAGCCAACGTTCGCCTTCATGGTCTCGACGCGGCAGGGAGAGGAGCTCCGTGACCTTCTCGAGCGTGGCACAAAGGTCGAGATCCGGGCCGTGGTCAAGGCCCAGATGGTCCCCTACAAAGAGCAGATGGTCGAGGCCCTGATCAAGGGATCTGAATTCCCCGACGAAGAGCTTGTCTTCACCGCCCATCTCTATGAGGGATATGCCAAGCAAGGGGCCAACGACGACATCTCGGGCTGCGTCTCCCTTCTCGAAACGGCCCGGGTCCTGCAGAAACTCGTCGCCGACGGCAAGATTCCACCCCTCCGGCGCTCGGTCCGCTTCCTGTTCGTCCCCGAGATCATGGGCACGATCGAGTACCTAAAGATGCACCCGGAGATCGGCAAGAAGTTCTTTGCCAACATCAACGAGGACATGGTCGGCGAAGCGCTGGCCAAAAACCGGAGCTACTTCTGTCTCATCCAGACACCCTGGTCCTTGCCGACCTATCTTAACGACGTCGTCCGGTCCTTCGTCGAGTGGACCGAGGAGACCCAGAGGTATGACGGAAAGGCGACCCTGCTCCCGATCTGGTCGCCGACGGGCACGCACGATCCATTCCCGGCCGTAATCGACAAGCATTCGGGCGGCAGCGACCACATCGTTTTTGTGGACGGCGGCGTCCGCGTCCCGGCGGTCATGTTCATCTGCTGGCCGGATATGTGGTACCACACGAGCGGCGACTCGCCCGACAAGTCCGACTCCACCCAGCTCAAGCGGGTTGTCGTCCTGTCCGCGGCGTCGGCTGTCTGCCTGGCTGGGGCCGGGCCGGCCGAAACCGAGAAGATTATCGCCGAAGTCGCCGGACGGTCTCTGGCCCGGCTGGGACAGGACAGGCTCCGGGCCGAACGCCAGCTCAGCGATGCCGCAAAGACTGATCTTCACTCGGCGTTCAAGGAGGCCCAGAACATTCTGACCCAGGGGTTCGTCCGCGAGGCCGAAACACTCGGTTCGACCCGCTTCTTCATCAGGGAAGACAAGAGGCTCGAGGGACTCCTCGAGACTCAGCTCAAGGCCATTGACGCCTGCCGGCTTCCTTTCACCAAAGCTCTTGATGATTCTTATCAAGCGAGCTGTCGAGAGGAAGGCTTGAAGCCTCAGAAGGTTGTCCTCTCCGCCGAAGAGATCCGGCTCGGCAAGGTCGTCCCTGTCCGGACGGAGAAGATGACCGGCCCCCTCGACCTCATGGGGTACTACACTTCGATTCAGGACCCGGCCGTCCGGCCTGTCTTTGCCAAGATTGGGGCGGTTGAGGGCGAAGTCCGGAATTTCATCGACGGCCGGCGGAGCATCCTCCAGATCCGCAACGCTGTCGCCGCCGAGGCTGTGTTCAAGAATGTTCCCCTTCCCTCTGTTGAGGATATCGAGAATTTTATCAAAATTCTGGAGAAGTTTGGCTACGTGAAGCTCGCCGGGCAATAGGACGGGCTGTTTTCCGAGGCTGATAAAATCAAAGCTGCCCGCCCAAGAAAGCGCGAAACAACGCCTCCAGCCGCCCCGCTAGGGCGTCCCAGGTGAATTCCCCGATTTTCTTGTATCCTGCGTCCGCCAAGCGCCGGCGTAACCCGGGATCATCGATAAGTCGCTTGAGTTGCCGAGCTAGGAACCAGGGATGAGCAAAGGGGACGATGAGGGCGGTCTTTTCATGGAAGGCAAAATCGCGAGTGCCGCTGGCCGTGCAGACGACGGGAAGGCGGCAGGCCATGGCCTCGGCGGTCGTGTTAGACCAGCCGGCGCGCCGCTCGGCGCTGACGAACATGTCGGCCTGGGCGAAGAGCCAGGCCATCCGGTCTTGGGGAAGGTCGAGATAGAACTCGTGGGGTACGGATGTCTTGATGAGGAGGCGGGGGTCGCGTTTATCTCGGCCGACCCGGCTGTCGAAAAGAATGAGACGGAGGTGCGGCTGGTGCTTGTGAAGCCTCTCCACCGCCCTGACGACTTTTTGTATCCCCTTTCTTTTCTTGTAGATGCGGCCGTAGCAGAGGATTTTGAATTCATCAGTCGCAGGAGTGCTTCTTGGAAGAGGAAAAAAGATCTCCGGGTTGATCCCCCCGGAAGCACGATGACACCGAACACCGTATTTCCGCTCGACCCGCCGGCAGATGCCCTCAGAATTTCCTAACAAGTGATAGCCGCGCCGGGCGGTCTCTTTTTCTTTCTTGTGGCCTTCGAGAACGAAGTAGAAGCATTTTGCCCCGACCCTAAGAGCGTCGAATTGATCCAGGATGGAGTATTCGCTGCAGAGACCGATATCGAATTCCGCCTCCGGAACGGCCTCAAAAGGCCGGACCTCACCCCGGAATTTCAGCCAATCCGGCTTGTCCCCGTCCGGAGTGAAAAGGGTGAAGCCATGGCCTCTCCGGACGAGCGCGTTGCCGACCTCGAGATAGCGGCGGACGCCTCCGAAAACCTCGACGTGGGGAAGGAGAGCTGCGACCCTCATCTTCGGATGAACCTACCATGAGCCGTCCGGCCCGTCAAGCGCAGCGCCCATTGACTTTAGGGGAGCGGAAAAATATACTATAAGCCGCTTTTCTGATCCGCTTTTAACGCTATGGCGAGGTAGCTCAGTCGGTAGAGCGAGGGACTGAAAATCCCTGCGTCGGCGGTTCAAATCCGTCCCTCGCCATTCTCCTTATTTCCCCCTTGTGAAACTCCAGTTTTCCTTAGAGCACTATCATTCCGAAAAGCCAGATTTGGGGCCCCTTGGTGAGATTTGCGTTGCGGGAGGCAGGCGGTTCAATCCAAGAGAGACCGGACTATTTTTTTGACCGGCTCGCCAAACTCAGGATGTTTCAGGGCGAGGGCGATCGTCCCCTCCAGGAAACCAAGTTTGTTGCCGCAATCGTAACGCTTCCCCTCGAAAAGAACACCGTAAACCGGCTGGCTGCCCAGAAGACCGCGGATCGCGTCAGTGATCTGGATTTCTCCCCGGGAGTCCGGCGGCGTTTTCTTGATCGCCTCGAAAATCTCGGGAGTGAACACATACCGGCCCAATATCGCCAGGTCCGAAAAAGCTTTCTCCGGACCGGGCTTCTCGACCATATCCGCCAGCTCGAAAACTCGCTCCGATATCTGCTTCTTGACCTTGATGATCCCGTACTTTTTGGTGCCTTCTTCATCCACTCGCCCCAAGACAACCACCGTCCCTCCGAGTACCTCAAAAGCGTCCGTGAGCTGTTTCGTGCAGGACACCGGACAATCGTAGATGTCATCCGGCGTCAGGGCCGCCACCGGCTCGCCCGCCGCGAAACTCTCGGCCATGAGAATGGCATGTCCCAACCCCAGCATATGGGGCTGTCGAATGAAGGACAATTCGGCAAGACCGGCAATCCTCCTCATCTCTTCGAGCAATTTGTGCTTGCCCTTCGCTTCGAGGAAGGCCTCGAGCTCCGGGCTGCGGTCAAAATGGTCCTCCAGGGCCGCTTTCCCGCGGCTGCTGATCACCGCGATCCTGCCGATGCCGGCGCCGACGATCTCTTCTACGGTGTACTGGATCAGCGGCTTGTCGATCACCGCGATCATCTCTTTGGGAAAGGCTTTCGTCGCCGGCAGGAAACGCGTGCCGAAACCTGCGGCCGGGATGACGGCTTTCCTGACCTTCATGGTCTCCTCCCTCGGAAATTCGGAAGAATCCCGGATAAAAAAAGGGAACGTCCGGGCCCGCCCGGTCAGAATTTGTAGCTGACCGAGATGTTCGGAGCGACGACACTCATATCATAGATGCCGGGCTGGCCATGGGCGTAAGAAGGGTCGAGGAGCCACTTGGCGTAATCGACCTCCCGCTTCTTCCCGGACAGAAATTCAAAACCGATGTCTATCACCAGCCCGTTCAGGGAATAGCCCAGTCCCAGCGTGAAAGCGTTGAACGTATGGCTGGGAAGAAGGACATTCATCGTCTTGTCCGGAGTCGGCGTGGGATCGTAATAATACCCGGCGCGCAAGGCGAGATCTTCTCTGAGCATGTACTCGGCTCCTACCCGGACCTGCAAAGCATCCTTCCATTCCAGGTGCATGATATTCCCGCCCGAAGCAACCATGAACAGGCTCCAGAAAGGATCAATGAAACTCAGCTCGATCTGGTCTAGGGTTGACCACTGCGTCCACTGAAGATCTCCGGTCAGAGTGAGACCGGAGAGGGGACGAACGGCCACTCCGCCGGCAATCCAGAGAGGAAAGGTCAGGTGGGGGGATTCCGTCTCGGCGTCTGACGACGATTTGAAGCCGAGGAGCTCGATGTTGGAAAGGGAGGCATCGCCGCTGAACTTCACCCGGCTGGGAGTCCTCACGGTAGCCCCGGCGCTGAGCATGTCGTTGATCTTTACCAGCACGCCGAAGGTCGCCCCGAATCCCCAGCCCTTGAGGTTCATCTCGTATTGGCCAAGGTCGAACTCGTAGGGAGGCTCCGGGATTTCGGTCGTGCCGGCCCATCTCTTCATCGAAAACATGCCGTAGTTGATGTTCAAGGCCGCCCCTACAGAGATCATCTCGTTGATCCTGTAAGAAACGCCGGGAGAAAAGGTCACTGCGCCGACCTTACTCTCCCACTGGTAGGCCTGACCGTAAGAATAATTGCTGAAATCCTCTCCGTCCCATGACGCCCCCAGGCCGGAGGGAATGTAGATACCGATGCCCGCGACGAGGTCAGCCGTGATCGGCTGGTAGTAGGCCAACAGCCCGGAGAGATAATGTTTCCTTTGCGTCTTGGCATCGACCAGATTGAGCAGGCCTTCCGAAGTGGGGACCTGGAGAAGATAGCTTCCCGAAGGGATCACATCCGTGCCATAAAAACCCAGGTATCTCTGGTTGAACTGGGCCATTCCGGCCGGATTCCAAAAGATGGCGCTGAAGTCATCGGCCAGGCCGACGAAGGCTCCGCCCATCGACAACGCCCGGCTGCCTATGCTGTTCAGGTTAAGCCCGTTGGCCATAGCCAGAGAACTCATAACGAGTAGCGACAGGAAAAGGTGTGCGAATATCCGCGATGTTTTCACTCCGACCTCCTTGCAAAACCGATATTTTATATCAATCTACTATACGTTATCGCGTTTTTCAACTCCGGGAGGAACATCGACTCACTTGAAGACGAGGTTTCCTTCCTTGTCGGCGTCTATCCTGACGGCATCGCCCTCCTTGTAGGTCCCTTCCAGGAGCCGCATTGCCAGCGGGTTTTGGATCTCCTGCTGGATCGTCCTCTTCAGGGGGCGGGCGCCGTACACAGGATCGAATCCTTTGTCCGCGAGTATCTCTTTAGCACTGGGGCTCACTTCCAGCCGGAGTTTCCGGTCCTCCAGCCTCTGGCGGAGAAGCCCGAGTTGGATATCGACGATCCGGA
>CAYOZW010000154.1:0-8008 GCA_964408495.1 uncultured Eubacteriales bacterium | reverse complement strand
TAAAAGCGGAAATAATCACGTTGCCCAAACCGGAAATTATCACGTTGCTGCAACATAAGCCGACCCGGGTCCTAGGCGTCGGGGTCGATGATGAACTTTTCTTTCATCAGCATCTGGACTTCTTCCCTCGCCTGCTTGATGATGGCTTCGGCGATCTTAAACCGTTCCTCGGCCGGCGCGACCTTTCGGGCGACTCCCTGCTCGATCCCCTTGGACCCGACGGCCACCGCCTCTCTCGGAAAGACCTCCCACTCGTCCATGTTGGGGATGATGTATTCCTCGCTCAGGCCGTGGTCCTCGGCCACCTTGGCCAGCTCCCGGGCGGCGGCGATGCACATCTCGTCGGTGATCGTCTTGGCCCGGATGTCCAAGGCGCCCCGGAAAATGCCCGGAAATCCAAGGGAATTGTTGACCTGGTTGGGGAAGTCGGAGCGGCCGGTGGCGACAATCCGGGCCCCTGCTTCCTTCGCTTCCCAGGGCCAAATCTCGGGAACAGGGTTGGCCATGGCGAAGACGATGGCGCCTTTGGCCATGCTCATGACCCAGTTCTTGCGGATCGTCCCGGGCCCCTGTTTCGATGCGGAAAGCAGGACGTCCGCCCCGCGCATGGCATCAGGGACATCGCCCTTGACCTGCTTGGCATTGGTCTTCAGACAGATATCCCACTTCTCCTTGAACTTGGTCTGGAGAATTTCCCGGTCGCTCCGGTCGCGGTGGAGGATCCCTTTGGAATCGACGGAGAGGATGTTCCCGGGAGTGACACCGGCGGTCATAAGCAGGCGGACGATGGCCACGCCGGCGGCGCCCGAACCGACCATGGTCACAGAAACATCCTCGATCTTCTTGCCGACGATCTTGAGGGCATTGATCAGGCCGGCCACGGTGACGCAGGCTGTGCCCTGCTGGTCGTCGTGCCAAACGGGGATTTCGCATTCGGGACGGAGAGTGTCCAGTATTTTAAAGCATTTAGGGTGCGAGATATCTTCAAGGTTGATCCCGCCGAAGGTGGGCTGGAGGGCCTTGACGATGTCGATGAACCGGTCGGGGTCCTTCTCATTGAGGCAGAGGGGGAAAGCATCGACGCCTCCCAGATATTTATAAAGAAGACCTTTGCCTTCCATGACGGGAAGACCGGCCTCGGGGCCGATATCGCCCAGGCCGAGCACGCGCGAGCCGTCCGAGATGACAGCCACGAAATTCCACTTGTTTGTGTAATCGTAGGCCTTCTCCCGGTCCTGGTGGATCGCTTTGCAGACGGCCGCCACTCCAGGAGTGTACCAGATGGCGAAATCTTCGAAGCTGCGGACCCGGCACTTCAGCTGAACACCGATCTTGCCCTTGTAGAATGCGTGGAGGCGCATCGCCTCTTTGGAAGGTTTTTCCGCTTTGGCCAATAATTCTTCGATGGTGATTTCTTTCACTTGATGAGTCCTCCTTTGATATAAAGAATTGTATTATATTCTCAGGGTCTATAAAGTCAATGAAAGCTCGCTACCCCTCAAGCGGCTGAAATTCGAACTTGCGATTGTTCTTTTTCACTTTGCCAAAATAATGCACGGGGTCATGAACGAAAGCCAGGATCCAGTCTTCGGCAATGGCCTGTTCATAGAGTTTTTTTTTCGTTTCCAGGTTCTCGAGTGGGTGGAGGTCGTAGCTCATCCCGTAAGAGAGTCCGAGATGCGAGGAAGTCGGGGCCAGATCGCCCAGGTAGACCAGAGTCTTTCCCCCGCTCTCCACTTTAACACACTGGTGGCGGGCCGTATGGCCGGGCGCCAGCATGACTTCGACTCCGGCGGTGACCGCAGCGTCACCGTCGACGAGGTCGAGAAGGCCGTATTCGGCCAGCGGCCGGAAATTGTCCGTCTTATAGCTCCCTTTTTCCCTCTCGTGCGGGTTCATCGCCCACTCCCATTCGCCCCGCTGGATTATGTAACGAGCCCTGGGAAAAGCGGGGACAGCCAGGCCCTTCTCGTCGAGGACGGTATTCCCTCCGCAATGATCGAAATGAAGATGGGTGTTGATGACGAAGTCGATGTCCTCCGGTTTGAATCCGAGGCCGGCAAGAGCGCCCAGCAGGCCGGGGTTGCGTTCGACACAGTAGATTCCGGAGAGTTTGCGGTCGAGTTTGGGACCGATCCCCGTCTCCACCAGGATGAGGGCCTCCGGCGTCTCCACCAGGATAGAGTTGAGCCCCAGCCTGATCCGGTTCTGAGAGTCAGCCGGGCACTTATTTTCCCAGAGGGTCTTGGGGACGACACCGAACATGGCCCCCCCATCTAGGAAGAAGAAACCGTCCCTGAGGCCGTAGACGATAAATTCCCCCAGGCGGAGTCGGTCGGGCGTCATTCAAGAAGTCTGTCCAGGTCGTAAATGAGCGTCCCCTGCGTGGTACTGGCGACATCGATGTTTCCCGTATCCATTCGGATGGCATCCTCCGGGCAGGCTTCTACGCAGAAGCCGCAGAAGCAACACCGGCTGATGTCAATAACGAATTTCGAGGGCACCTTCTGGATTTCCGGGTCGGGGTCTTCGGTCGCCTCGACGGTGATACATTCGGAGGGGCAGACGGTTACACAAAGCATGCACGAGACGCAGCGCGGCTTTCCGTCCGCGCGCCGCATCAAACGGTGCAGACTTCGGTGCCTATAGGCGATCTCCTTTTTTTCTTCGGGATATTGAATGGTCACGGCCCCGCGGCGTTTGGCCTTGATGCCAAGAACCTTGAGAACGTGGTACCACATATTGACGAAGAAATGACGGCAGGTAATCAGCCCTCCCCTGATGATTTCGATGAAATAGCCGAGAGCTTTGATCATTTGAGAAATCCCATGACGATTCCGGTGCCGAGAATGTTCACGAGGCTCAGGGGAATCAACAGCTTCCATCCCAGGTCCATGAGCTGGTCGTAGCGGAAGCGCGGGTAGGTCCAGCGGATGAGGATCTGGAACCAGCAGAAAA
Organism: uncultured Eubacteriales bacterium; assembly: GCA_964408495.1. GTDB lineage: Bacteria > Acidobacteriota > Aminicenantia > Aminicenantales > UBA8522 > UBA8522. The sequence continues at coordinate 5,050 of CAYOZW010000154.1, read as the reverse complement.
AGATGACTTTTACGTTAAAAGCCAGGAGCTGCAACAAGACGACCACTCCGTGCGCGAGAAGCCAATGGCCGCCCCACGGCCAGTGAAAGCCGTCCGCACCGAGCCAGGGCACCTGCCAGCCGCCGAAGAAAAGTGTAGTGGCCAGCGCCGAAACGATGATGATCTCCATGAAATCTGTCATCATGAACAGGCCCCACTTGAGGCCTCCGTACTCGGTGAAGAATCCGATAATCTCCGACTCCCCTTCCGGAAGGTCGAAGGGCACGCGCTTGGTCTCGGCCAAGGCGGCAAAGAAAAAGACGATGAACCCGAGCGGCTGGAGCAGCACGCCCCACCTGGGGATGAAGCCCAGGATGTTCTCCCCTTGGAACTGGACGATACTCTGAAGGCGCAGCGACGGGTAAACCATGATGATACCGATGAGTGACAGGCCCAGAGCGACTTCATAGGAGATGAGCTGGGCGGCGCCGCGCATTCCGCCGAGCAGGGAGAAGCGGTTTCTCGAAGCCCAACCGCTGAGAATGATGCCGTAGATTCCCAGCGAGAGCATGGCCAGGATGAAGAGAAGACCGGCATTGAGGTCCAGAATCTGAAGATTGATGTTCCGGCCGCCGATTCGCAGCGTGTCGCCGAACGGTACCGCGCAGATGGTGATGGCGACGAAAAAGAAAGACAGAAAAGGCGCCAGCGTATGGAGAAACTTGTTGCCGAAGGCAGGAACGAAATCTTCCTTGAAGATCATCTTGATGGCGTCGGCGAACGGCTGGAAAAGCCCGAGCACGCGGAACTTCCAGATGTTGGCCCGGTTGGCGCCGATTCGGTCCTGGATGACGGCGCTCTCCTTCCGTTCCAGCCAGGTGAGATACAGCGTCAGGATGAGGAACCAGGCCAGGGCCAAGATGATTTTAATGACAGAAATCACTACGTCCATAGTCCTCTATTCAAAAAAGGGAATCTCATTGCCGAGCGCCCGGCGGACCGCCTCCGGGGAATCCATAAACCAATAGTACCTATGATCGACCCTTAGCTCTTTAGCCAAATCCAAGAGGGCTTTCCACTCCGGGACTCCGTCGCCACAGAATTCCAAAGCCGGATGGAAAGCTTGAACCCGGCCATCGAGATTGGTCAGGCTGCCGCTTTTCTCGGCAATGACCGGCACGGGAACGACGAAATCGACCAGGCCGTCCAGGGAGCTTTTATGGGAGGCGAAGAGGACCTTGGTCTCGACCTCGTCCAGACAGTTTTTTAGGTCGGCCGGGCTGAAAGAGGCGGCGAGATAGTGGCCGAAGATCAGGAGCAAGTCCAGGCCGCTCAGCCCGGCCAAGTCGACGGCATCGGCGGCGAGCCCGAGTTTCTCCCAACCGCGCCGGTTGGGGGTCCGGTCGACCGTGAGCAGGAATCCATCTGCCTGTCCCGGCGGTGGGTCCGCGAGGAAAATCCTGTCAACGCCGAGGTTGGTCTGGAACAGCCGTTTGGCCAAGAACAGCTCTTCGTTCGTCAAGCCCGTATGGAGGATGACACCCAGACGCGAAGCCTTCCGCCGAAGGATCAGGGAACGGATTTTCTCGACCAGTATAGGGAGGGCTTTTGCCCAATTCAGGGGCATATCTTGTCCCTGCTTTTTCCAAACCAGCGCTTCCGTCCGGCCCTGGTCCAGGCCCGCATACCCATAGCGGCCAAAATCGCAAATCCAGTAGCGGTTGACGTCGGGATTCTCCCGGGGACGAATGCGATAGACCCTCTGGGAAGAGACGGCCCGCGGAAATCCGGGATGCGAATCGATGAAGATGTTGCATCCGCGGCTGCAGAGGGAGCAGATCGATGCTTTTTTCTTTAAAAACCAGACACGGGTTTTGAACCGGAAATCCCGGTCGGTGATAGCTCCCACGGGACAGAGGTCCACCAGGTTCCCGGCGTAATTATTGTCGACGAATTCCGATTCGTAGATACTGATCTCGGAATGGTGGCCCCGCTCGACGATCCCAAGCTCTCCTGTTTTGGTAATCTCCCTGAGGAAACGGACGCAGCGAGTGCACAGAACGCACCGTTCCCGGTCGAGGATAAGCCTCTGGCTCAGCTTGTACCTCTTTTCTCTCTTTTCCTTGGCTTCCAGAAAATGGCCATCAAACAACCCGTACTCTTCGAAATAATCTTGGAGTTTGCACTCGCCGGCCTTGTCGCAAATCGGGCAGTCGAGGGGATGGTCGGCGAGCAGGAACTCGAGGACACCCTTCCTCGCCTCGATGATCCTGGGACTCTTGGTGTTTATCTTCAGCCCTTCCTTGACCTGCGTGGAGCAGGCGAGCTCAAGCTTGGGCAGCCCTTCGATTTCAACGAGGCACATCCGGCAGCTACCTTCCGGAGCGAAGGCCGGATGGTAGCAATAATGGGGAATATCGATACCCGCGGATTCAGCGGCGCGCAGGATGGTCAGGCCTTCGGGGACGTCAAGCGCCTGTCCATCGATGAAAATCTTTGGCATTCGGGAATTATCCTTCCAGTTCCTCCCTGAATTTCTGGCAGATCGAAAGAATCGGCAGAGCCGCCGCGTCCCCGAGAGGACAGAGAGTTTTGCCCTTGATGTTTGAGGCCAGACGGATGATCGTGTCGATATCGTCCTTCTGCTTTTCGCCCTCGGCCAGCCGCGTTACGATCTTATGGATCCAGGACGTCCCGATGCGGCAGGGAGTGCACTGGCCGCAGGACTCATGGGAGTAAAACTTGGTGACCGTTTTGAGGACATCGAGCATCGGTGTTGCCTCGTCGATGACGATCACGGCCGCCGACCCCAGCATCGATCCGGCCCCGACCAGCGAATCAAAATCCATGGTCAGGTCGATCTCGTCGGCCTTCAGGATGGGAGCCGACATCCCGCCGGGGATGACCGCCTTGAGCTTTTTCCCGGGTTTCATGCCGCCGGCATGGTCAAAAATGATCGAGCGGAGCTTGGTGCCCAGGGGCAGCTCGTAGATTCCGGGCTTCTGGACCATTCCGCTGACTCCGAAGATCCGTGTGCCGCCGTCCTTGGGCAGACCCTGCTTGATAAACTTGTCGGCCCCATTAAGGATAATGAAGGGGACATTGGAAAGAGTTTCGACATTGTTGATCACGGTGGGGCACTGGAAAAGGCCGATCGAGGCGGGAAAGGGCGGCTTCAGCCGTGGGTATGCCCGTTTGCCCTCGAGCGACTCCAGAAGCGCCGTCTCCTCGCCGCAGATATAGGCTCCGGCGCCGCGATGGACCATCAGGTCGAGGTCGAACCCGGAATGCAGGATGTCTTTGCCGAGATAGCCCTTGGCATAGGCCTCGGCGATGGCGGCCTCGAGGCGCCGCGCAACGGCCTCGTATTCACCTCGGATATAAACATAAGCCGTGTTGATGCCGACAGCATAGGCGGCGATGATGGCTCCTTCGAGAAGAAGGTGAGGATTGTGACTCATGATATAGCGGTCTTTGAACGTTCCGGGCTCGCCCTCGTCTGCATTGACACATAGGTACTTCGGCTTGTCCGGCTTCTGCGGGACGAAACTCCACTTCACGCCGGCCGGGAAGCCGGCCCCTCCTCTGCCCCGGAGGCTGGCTTTTTTCACTTCCTCCATGACTTCAGCGGGCTTCATCTTCGTCAGCGCTTTCTGGACAGCTTGATAGCCTCCCTCCCGCAGGTAGACATCGATCTTGAAGATGTTCATCAGGCCGAAATTTCGAGTCAACACTTTCTCTGCCACGGTTCTATTCCAGGCTCTCCAAAATCTCGTCGATCTTGGCCTTGTCCAACTGGCCGTGATAATCGAAATTGACCATCATGCAGGGCGCCAGCTCACAAGCGCCCAGGCATTCCACGGTCGAAAGGGTGAATTTCTGATCGGCCGACGTCTCCCCCACCCCGATGCCCAGTTTTTTCTCCAAATACTCGAGGAGTGTTCCGGCTCCGAGAAGCGTGCAGCTCAGGTTGGAACAGACCTGGATATGATATCTGCCGAGCGGGCGGCTCGAAATCATCGTATAGAAACTGACGACCTCCCGAACTTTCATCGGTTTGAGCCCGAGGAGGCCGGCCACGAATTGCTCTTCCAGAGGAGAAATGCAGCCGATTTCATTCTGGACGAGATGGAGAACCGGAAGCAGCGCCGCTTCTTTTCTTGGATATCGGGCGACGACCTCCTCGATTTTTTTTCGCAGCTCCGCCGAATATTCGGGGCTCACCGATCCAACTCTCCTCCGATCATGTTCATCGATCCGAAAGTCGGAATGACATCCGCCACGTAACGGCCTTTGATGAGGAATTCCAACGCAGAGACAATATGGAAACACGGCGCCCGCAGATGAAGCCGGTAAGGTCGGTCCGTGCCGTCCGAAACGATATAGAATCCGAGCTCGCCATTTCCGCCTTCGACGGCGAAATACGCTTCTCCCTTCGGGGGCTGAATGCCATGGCCGCTCATAAAAAACTTAAAATGCTCGATCAATCCTTCGATCGTCGTATAGGTATTCTCCTTGGGTGGAACGGCGAGACCTTTTTGCGAAGCCGTGATATCCCGGTAGCGGAATTCCTCCGAACCCTCCAGGTTGGGAGAAAGATTGATATTCTCGCGGGGCTTGCGACGGCGCGAAGCCCGGATCGCTTCGGCCGGCTCGATCCCCCCGGAGATATGAGATCGCGCCGTCTGGGGGATGCGGACCGCGGCCTGCTCGATGATCCGGAGGCTCTGATCCATCTCTTTCATCCTGACCATGTAACGATCGAAATTGTCTCCCCTTTCGCCCAGCGGGACATCCCATTTCAGCCGGTCGTAGATGAGATAGGGATGGGCCTTGCGGACGTCATAATAGACGCCGGCCGAGCGCAGGCATGGGCCCGTCCAGCCGAAATTGATCGCGTCTTCGGCAGAAATGTTGCCGACATCCCGAGTTCTGTTGAGAAAAATTTTATTTTTGTCGAGAAGACCGTGGACATCCTTCAGCACGTCCCGCGTCTCATCGACGGCTTTTTTCAGGACCGTGTCAAAATTCGGGTGCAGGTCAGCTTTCACGCCCCCGATTCGGATATAAG
>CAYOZW010000153.1:0-8103 GCA_964408495.1 uncultured Eubacteriales bacterium | reverse complement strand
TCGATGAATTGGTCCAAAAGCGGGAGCGATATCGCGGCCGAATCCTGAAGGCGACGGATGCCAAGATCTTTATCGACGGCGTCATCGAATCCCACACCGCGGCTCTTCTCGAACCTTATCTCGACCGCCCGGGTGACCCCGGGAAACCGATCCTGGAAGCGGAGGAGTTCAACCGCCTGGCCGTCGCGCTCGACAAAGCCGGGTTCCAGATTCACGTTCACGCCATCGGTGACCGGGCTGTCCGGATGACCCTCGACGCTTTTGAAGCCGCCGGGAAGGCCAACGGGCCGCACGATGCCCGGCATCATATCTGCCATCTGGAGCTCATTGACCCGACGGATATCCCGCGATTTCACGGGCTCGGGGTTGTGGCCAACTTCCAGGCTCTTTGGGCCTATCCCGATACCTATATCACCCAGCTCACCGAGCCCATCCTTGGTCCGGAGCGGTCGGCCCGACTCTATCCCATCGGGAGTGTCGTCCGCAGCGGCGGCCTCTTTGCCGGAGGCAGTGACTGGTCAGTCTCATCACTCAACCCTCTCGATGCCATCCAGGTGGCGGTGACGCGGCGCGACCCACTGGGGCCGGCCGGAGCGGCCTGGCTTCCAGAGGAGCTCGTCGACCTTCCCACGGCCGTCGCCGCGTACACGGCCAACGGTGCCTACCTGAGCTTTGAGGAAAAGACCCGCGGCTCGATCGAGCCTGGCAAAGCCGCCGACCTGGTCGTCCTCGACCGGAACATTTTCGACATCCCCCCGCAGGAGATCCACGCCGTCAATGTGGTGCTAACGTTTCTGGAGGGAAAAGTCGTCTATTCGTCCGAAACCGGTCCGGTGATGTAGCCTGGACTATTGATGAAACGAAGCGTAAAAAGCTTCCTCTCCCTAGAAAGGCTATGTCATTATGTCATTGCGAAAGAGCGTAGCGCCTGAAGCAATCTCACAATGCATTGAAAAGAAAGGCGATTGCTTCGCTCACAGAGATCGCTCGCAAAGACAAATGGCAATTGTGACACCGCCTCGGATGGGAGAGGGTCGGGGAGAGGGTGACTGAAAAAAGATAGCCCAGCGGTGGCCAAGCTCGAAGGCAACCTCAGCGTTTTCGGGCTCAGCATGGTGGCCATCGGCGCCTGCATCGGCTCCGGCATTTTCCTCAGCCCCACCTATGTCGCCGGGTATTTATCATCGCCGCTCTGGATTCTTCTGGCCTGGGGGCTCGGTTTTGTCCATTCGCTCACCGGCTCGCTGAGCTTTTCCGAGCTGGGCGGCATGTTTCCCAAAGCGGGCGGGCAGTACGCCTATCTCAAGGAGGGCTACGGTGAGCTGCCGGCTTTTCTCTATGCCTGGGTGACCTTCCTGGTGATCAACGGCTCGGCCATCGCCGCCCTCAGCCTGACGTTTGCCCAGTACCTTTCTTTCATATTCTCGTTGGGGAGAAGAGGGACCCTGGTTGCGGCCGTCCTGGCTATTCTTGTCATGGCCGCCATCAATGTCCTGCGGACGGCCTATTCCGACCTCTCGGCCAAGATCTTCACCATCTTAAAGCTGGCGGGGCTGGCCATGATCATCGGAGTCGGGCTGGCGCTCGGCTCGGGGAGAAGGGTGGGGTTCTCTCTGTCCTTTATCAACGCGTCGTCGACAGACCCGTCTTTGGGGCTGGTCGCCGCCTTCGGGCTCGCCTTTGTCGGCGTCTATTTTGCGTCGGGTGGCTGGCAGCACGCTTCCTATCTGGCCGGAGAGGCCCGCGATCCGCGGAGGACCGTGCCCCGGGCCATGGTCATCGGCGCCGTCGTAGTGGGCACTGTCTATTGGCTCGCCAACCTGGCCTATATGCTTTTGCTTCCGGTGGACAAGATCGCCGCTTCCGCTTCGCCGGCCGCCGACGCGGTCAAGACTGTCCTGCCGTGGGGGGGCGTGTTCATCTCGGTGATGATCGCTCTGTCTGCGTTAGGGACGGTCGGCATCTGTCTCTATTCGGTGCCGCGGATCTTTTTTGCGCTGGCCAAAGACGGACTCTTCTTCCGCTCTTTCACGGCTGTCCACCCGCGCTTCCGGACGCCCGCTAACGCTATCCTTTTTCAGACGGCCTGGTCGATCTTCCTGCTACTCTTCTGGGGGACATTCGCCAACATCATCACCTACCTCGTCTTTACGGATGTGCTCTTCATGGCGTTGGTGGGAACGAGCGTCATCCTGCTGAGGAGGAGGAGAAAGGACCTGGACCGGCCGTATAAAACGCTCGGCTATCCTGTCACACCGCTCGTCTTCGTCCTGATATCGCTCTTTTTTCTGGTCAATACGATCATCTACAAGCCGGTCCAGGCCTACGCCGCTATCGTCTGTCTTCTTCTCGGCCTGCCGTTCTATTTTTACTTCAGGAGAAGACGCCGGCTGCAATCCTAGTTTCCCCTCGGTCGGCGGATTGTCAGTCCCGGAGCTTTATTCCGCCCCGTTTTCCCGATCTTCTTTGACGGTCACTGTGTAGCGCTTTTCTGTCTTGGTATAAGTCCGGATACGTTCGAGGACTGAACTCTCCCACTTGCCATCTGCCACGGCCTTTTCGAGGGCGTAGGGGTCGAGAGTGCTGATTTCTTCCCAAACGCCGAGGGCCTTGAGCTCGCTTTCGAGAGCGTCCCTGTCGGGGCTGCCCTTGGCCGGCGAGAGGACGCGCTCCTTGCCTGTCACCCGCAGCCTAGCGGCCGTCCCGGCGATGACTTGGATGTTTTCCTTCTCGGCAAAGGCGATCGCCGCATCACGGATCTTTTCGAGTTCCCCGTCAACGGCTCGCTGCTCCGCTTCGAGCGCGCGTTTTTTTCGCCATCGGTCCGCATAGGCATCGACGATCTTGACGCCGGGCTCATCCTTCCACTCGCTGGGCGGTAGGCCCTCAACCTTCAGCAAGTGCTTTTTGACCGGGCAAAGGTCCCAGTAAGGGCACCAATCGCAGAGGGCGGATTCGCAGGGCTCGAACTCGCTGGTCGCCTCGACCCGGTCGATGAGGGCCATAATTTCTACCTTGAGCGTTTCGAGCGCCTCGGGCGTCCGGGTTGATTTCATCTCCAGGTCGAAGGCGGCGTAATGCCAGACCAGCCGGACCTTCTTGGCCTCCGGCCAGAGTGTCTGGACGCCGACCTGGTAGAGGGCGAGCTGCCGGTCCGAATCGACCTCCGCCTGGTCCGGGAGGCTGGAGCCGGTCTTATAGTCGTGAACCTCGAAAGCTCCGTCCGGCGCCAGCATCAGCCGGTCAATGATGCCCTTGAAGTTGTAGCGTTTCGCTTCGTCCAATGGGAACCGAATATACCGCTCGAGTCCCAGGAGCTTCCCCTCCTCGAAGGGATGGTGCCCTTTGTAATAGTCTTCGATGAACCGCCGCCCTAAAAGCCGGTAATCGTCGGGTGTCCGCCCTTCTTTCTTGATCTTGACTTCGTCGTGCCATTTCTCGGCCCACCGCTTTTCATAGTAGGCGAGGAGCTCATCGAGCGGCACGACCCGGAACGCCCGTTCCGCATAAAGCCGCTCCATGGCTTCGTGAAAACGCTGGCCGAGGAACGCTTCGACTCCCTCCTCGTAGCGCTTGATCCGGTCCTTGTATATAAACCTGTACTGAAGTGGGCAGTTCTCGAACGTCCCGAGCTGGGAAATCGAATATTCGGCCATGGTCAGACCTCCTCGGACATTGAGTAAAATGACTCACGCACGCGGGAAAATCAAGGCTTTTATCACAACCCTGATAGTGGCTGATTTGGGCTCGTTAGGCTTGGGATCGGGGCGGGCGGGATTCGGCCTCGACGACGGGCGCTTCACGGTTCAGTTCAATACGCGCCATGATCGTTTTCTCTTATCAGGCGCTGTCCCGCCCGTAATCGGAAGGCTCGAAGTCCAGAGCAACGAACGTCGGCGCGCGCATTTGCTCATCCGCTCACCCTCAAGGCCATCTGCGTTGCCAGTCCCAATGCCCATTCCAAATCGAACTCCGCGTGGCTGTAACGGGGGTTGGAATCAAAAAATCTAAGTCCTCACTAAGACGATAAAATGCAGTGTGCACCTTTGCTAAACATGTCCCGCCTTTGAAAACGAGGGTATCGTTCCCGGTCGCAAGGAAGTCCAAAAGAAGCGTGCAGAAGTAGTCTTTTTCGATCAGCCCCGGAAGGAAACCCGTCGTAGCCATCGTTTAATTGATGGAGGCTCCGAAGATATCCGGATCCTCATGAACGCGCATTGAAAGGGATATTCTAAGTAATACTATACAACTCGGGTTGAGCCCAAATTAGCTCTTATTACTATGACGCTCCGGCAATGATAATATGGTAATATTGTAGACGAGGGCATTGGAATGGCGATGGCTCGAAAACCGGCGGCCGCAATTCTTTTTCTCATCCCGCTCTGTGCGGCGATCCTAGTCCCCTCCTGCGGGGTTCTGCCGGTCTCACCGGTCGAGCTGACTCGAAGCGTCCTTAGAGCCCGGGTTGGTTCGACCGAGGCTGAGGGGCCGGTGTATTGCCGGAATGTCCGGCTCTGCGGCTCCGATGTCCTCCCCGTGTTCTACAGGTCCCGGGATTTCCGACCGGCTTGGATCGACGACGCCCTCACTCTCACAGAGGCCACGTCTTTCCTGGCTGCCCTGCGCCTCGTTTCCGAGGACGGGCTGAATCCCAAAAACTACCACCTGGACGCCATCGAATCCCTGCTGGCCGAGATCAAGGAAGCCATGGGGAAAAGACCCCGGAAAGTCCGGCCCGAGGCCCTGGTCGATCTGGAGATGCTCCTTACGGACGCCTTCCTCCTTTGCGGGTCGCAGCTCGTCTACGGCCAGGTCGATCCGGAAACCTTCCAGTCCGAATGGTCCATCAAGGGACGCATCGAGGACCTGGCCGCCGTCCTGGAAAAGGGCTTGGCGGACAAGGATATCCCCGGCGCCCTCGATTTGCTGCGGCCGAATCACGCCATGTACCGAGGCCTTATTAAAGCGTTCCGGACCACCAGAATCGCCGCCGCCGCGGGCGGCTGGCCGGAGTTCCCGCCGGGGGCGAAGCTTAAAAAGGGCGACCGGGACCCGAGGGTCGAGGTCCTCCGGAACTGCCTCGAAGCCAGGGGAGATCTCACGTCATCGGAGCGCGTCGAGCGAGTCTTTTTCGACGCGGAGCTCGAGGATGGGGTCAAGGCCTTTCAACGCCGACACGGTCTCGAACCCGACGGCATCGTCGGGGCGGCAACCGAGGCCGCCCTGAACGTCTCCGCCGAAGTACGGCTGACGCAGATCCTGGCCAACCTCGAACGCTGGCGCTGGATCACCCAGGATCTGGGAGAGAGGTATATCCTGATCAACGTCGCCGATTTCCGGGTCGGCGTCTTCGAGGGCGTCCGGGAGGTCCTGTCCATGCCGGCCATCGTCGGGAGCGCCTACAGGCGCACGCCGGAATTCAGCGGCAAGATGACCTATATCGAAATCAACCCCACCTGGACCGTCCCGCCGAAACTTGTCCGGGAGGACATCCTGCCCAAGGTCAGGGAGGATCCGGGTTATCTCAAGGAAAAGGGGATCCGTATCTTCCGCGATTGGTCCGAGGGGGCCCCGGAAATCGATGCCGAGGCCGTCGACTGGTCACAGGTCAAGGCTGACGCCCTGTCCTTCAAGTTCCGGCAGGACCCTGGGCCCCGGAATTCGCTCGGCCGGATCAAGTTCATGTTCCCGAACAAGTTCGACGTCTACCTGCACGACACTCCGGATCGGGGGCTCTTCTCCCGGGCGGCGCGGGATCTCAGCTCGGGTTGCATCCGGATCGAAAAGCCCTTGGACTTGGCCGAATACATTCTGCGGGATGACCCGGACTGGAGCCGGGAAAAAATTCTGGCGGCGCTGGCGGACTCGACGACCCGCGTCATCCCCCTGCGGAATCCCATCGGCGTTCACCTCCTGTACTGGACCGCCTGGCTGGCCGACGACGGGCAAGTGAACTTCCGGGGGGACATTTACCAGCGGGACGCGGCCCTCTCTGAGGCCTTGCGGCAGAACGCGTCCACACCGGCCGAGTAGCCCGGCTTACCAGGTTCGGACGCGGCCGATATCGACGTGGACGAAATTCGATTCCGGGTACATCCCCACGCCCCCGCCCCGCAGGGAAACCGCCGCCTGATAGAGGTCTTGAAGCTTGACGCCCGGGACCCGGATGTCGACGGCCTGCCCGAGGAGGTGCAGGCTGCGCTCGGCGACGCCTGACCCCTTTGCCCGCAGGAGGGCATTGGTCCGGGGCGACCGGTAGCCGGAGATGACATGGTAGGGCCGGCCGGCGCCGGCCTTCCGGGAGAGCGCGTGAAGCAGGTCGAGGAGTCGGACATCGATGTCCTTGGTTTCTCCGGTCCTATGGTCTCTCAGGATGTGATTGATCTTCTCGAGCGACGGGGAGATGAGGCAGCCGGAATGACAATAGTTGACGGCCGCCAGCTCCCCGGTATGGGTGTTGTAAAAGGAGAGGCTGCGGTCGGGGGGAATAGGCTTCGAAAACGCGGCGGCGGGAAGCCGGGATATGAACGGCAAGGTCAGGGCGGCGGCGCCCAGACCGATGAATCGGCGGCGACTCAAGGGCTTAGGGACCCCCATTTTCGGTTCTTTCTCGTCCATCGGCTTTTCCAGGCAACGGGCAACATTATACCAAATAAGGCCCATTTTTCCTATAAAAACGGCCAAGTTCCCATCGTTTTACATCGTGACCCTGGAATTGTGTTAGATATTGAACATGCGCGCGCCCTAAGGGGGGCATCCAGGGCTAAGCTTATTGCCACTCCCGTCATGATTCCGGAAGCCGTCGCGGCAGTGCGCGGATGTCGTCGCGCAAGGCGACCAGCTCCTCCCGAAGGGCGGCAACCTCTTTGGCCCCCGCCAGCTCGGCTTCGCTATTCTCCGCATCGCGGCCGATGAAGAAAGTCGCCAGCGTCGCCGTCATGTAGCCGAAGACGGCGAAGGCGTAGAGCGCCAGGAAGACGCACAGCACGCGCCCCTCGACCGTCTGCGGCCAATGCTGCGAACCCATCGTCGTCATGACCATTGCGGTCCACCACAGCGTGTCGGCGTAACTGTTCAGGCCGCCGGACGCCCCTTTCTCGAACGTATACATCCCGGCCGCGCCGGCGAAAACGACCAGCACGGTGAGGGCCAGCACATAGCTGAAGCCCCGGCGGTGCAGGCTCGCGCCCAGAGCGCGCATGCCGCGGTTCAGCGAGCTGACAATGCGGAAAAAACGAAGACTTCGCCCCACGGGGGCCAGCTTGAGCAGCCGCAACGCCCGGAAGACGCGGAAGATGCGCAGTGCCGGTAGCAGCAGCGAAAGGGCGATCAGCCAGTTGCTTTTGAGATAAGCAGCCTTCCGCGGGGCCAGGACGAATTGAACCGCAAAACTGAGGATAAAGACGACCCAGATGATCATGGCGATAGTCTTAAATAAAAGACTCTCGCCCCGGATGATTTCCACTATCAGCAGCGCCAGCCACGCGAAGGCGAGTATCAGCAGCGGCATTTCCAGCCAGTCGTCAAGGCGTTGGAGCAGCTCGTAACGCTCCCTTTCCAGCACCTCCTTGCCGGGGGGGGGCGCGTCCTGCTTCTCGCTGCTGCCGATGCCGCTCATCGGGTGTCCTCGCGCCCGGCCGTCTCGGCGGCGTCGTGTGATCCCCCCCCGTCCTCCAAGGACAACTGGCGGTGGTCGGGGAAGACAGGGACAGGCGGGATGAATTTTGCTTTCATTTTCGGTGATCTCCTTTGATTCGTGACGTTTTCGGTATCAGCGGCAAGCGCACTTTAAGGACAGAAATTCGCTTGAGGTCCGGAATCAACCCTTCCCCTCACAAAATAAGGGTACCCCGGCCCCGGACACGTATTAAGAACTCAAAATCCAGATTACTTGCACGAGCCTTTCTTACCTCCCTTGCGCTTACCGACACCCTTACCCTGTGCTCGGCCTTTACCTTTGCCTCGACCATCGCGAGGCCCTTTCGCTCCAGTTGCGGGGCCTTTTCCATCACGCCTCGGCATCTGAATCACCTCCTTTCTCAGAAGTGTAAAATATAGGTAACATGATGATGTGATGCACCTCCCCCGGGGGTCTGATAGACT
>CAYOZW010000152.1:0-8121 GCA_964408495.1 uncultured Eubacteriales bacterium | reverse complement strand
CACCATGAGCCAGAGCAACAACAGGATCACTCCGACTAGCAGCCATGTCCCGCCAAATCCGATAACGTCCGCCCGCCCGGGCTTCATGAATTCCCAGTTCGACCGCGGCCAGAGCTTGCGTTTCTCGAGCCTCTCGGGATGAGCCTGAGCTTCCCTGACCGCCTTCTTATCGGCCTCCGGAGTGGACTGCACCGGAGTGTGGACTTTGCCGAAGAACTCGTCGAGATGGCCCTTCTGTACCGGCTTGCCGAACGCGCTGAGCACAAAAAGAAGGACGAACGGAAACAGCGCATCGAAAAAGAAACGCGTCGCAACCAGCTGCGCTTTGGAAAAACGGCTGAGATCGATTCCAGACCAGCTCAAAAGCCAAACCTCGGCCTCGAACCGCCCGATGCCGATCTTGGCAGAGCCAGGGTCCTCGGGATGGATCCGGGCCACTGTCTCGAAGAAGATAGCGGCCGGCTCGACGCGGTGGGACTTTTCGATGGCTTCACCCACAGCCGCGGCCCGGCCAGCGGCGACATCCTCTTCGAGCGCTCTTGTCTTGATCCGGATGACCTGGGCTTTCGTCTCCTGCAGGAAGGTCGGATTCGTCCGCGCCCAGTCCCAGGATTGGAAGACGTTGGGGATAACAGCATAGATAGCGAAACAGATAAAGATCTGGACGATGACCGCCGATTTGGCCAGCCTCCTCCAGACAAATCCCAACCAGATGGAGGCGCCGAAAACAGCGGGCATGGAGATGAAGTACTTGAAGAGATCAAGCAGGTTGCCGACGAAAACGGCTGCCCCGATGCCGCCAGCCAGGGTAACGGCGATGACGACCCGGCCGACCGAGATAAGGTGGCGCTCCGATTTCGGAGAGACGAAGGGCTGATAGAGGTTGCGGATAAAAAGGGCGGAGTAGGTGACTGAACCTGCCGAGAGGGTGGACATGTTGGCCGCCAGGATCCCAGCCAGCATAAGCCCCACGGCACCCGGGAAAAGAAGGTGCAGGGTCATATATCCCCAGATGAGGTCCGGATCGTGGAGCTGTCCCTTAAAAAGCCCGATGGCCAACAGGCCCGCCAGCGCCCAGAAGATCATCAAGAAACGTTTGAAGAACATGCCGATGATCATCCCAAAGCGGGCCGCGTTCTCGTTTCTGGCCGCGCTGGCGGTCTGCATCATCGGCGCCGAGGCGATGATGGAGACCAGGTTGGCCAAGACCATGGCCAGGATGGTATACCAAGCATATTCGCTCGTCGTCACCGACCCGAAGAGATTGAACATGAAATCGGGCACCTGAGCGTGGAGCCCAGCGAACCCCCCGATCCTGCTCAGCGCCAAAGGAATGAGCAGGATCGAAAAGATGAGGATCAGAAATCCCTGGATAACATCCGTGAAGGCGGCGGCGATGAATCCGCCCATCATCGTGTAAACGGCCACGATCAAACCGAAGACAAGGTAGACAAGGAAAGGATTGACATAGGAGATAAACGACCGGAGTTCGCCCTTCTTCAAGCGCTCATTGAGCTCATTATAGCGGGTCTTCTCGCCGGCCGACATTCCCCCGGGCAATTTCTGTTTGAGCGCTTGGAATTCCCGGAACATCTCAACGCTTTGACTTTCCGCCGCGGTGTACATTTCTGCCGGTTTCGGGGTCAGGGCTTCCACCGTTTTCCCGGCCACCATGAACCCGACGCCTCCGCCGATGATGGCCATTACCAGTGTGAAGACAGCGAAGGCAGCGCCAAGGAAGCGGCTGCGGAAACGTTCGCTGAAGAAATCGCCCAGGGTGACCAGCCGGACCCGGCGGTAGAAGGCGCTTGTGAACCAGTAAAACGGCGTTAGGAATAGCACCAGATACTGGATCCACATCCCGCCGATGCCTTGACGGTAAACTTCCCGGGCCACCGCCACGGCCTGGTCGGCGTTGGTGGCATGGCCGAAATTGAGGAAGAACTGGTAGAACTTGCCGAGACGCCGTCCGGCGAGGTAGAAATCTCCGGTGTCCTTGGTCCGGCGCTGAGAGCGGCGGCCGAGCCAGAGGACGACGACTAGATAAAGGATGATGATTCCAATGTCGAGTGGGTTCATGCCAAGGATTTGCATGTCTGACCGAGCCGACTTATTAAAACCATTATCGGGAACCGGAGTCAACTGAATAGAAGCGACTTGCTTCGAATAACGCCGCAGAAAGTCTAACCCTTCGAGGCTGTTTCCCTATCCATGAATGGCCCCTCACAATTATCATGGGGCGGCTCTTCCCGACCTGTATCGTCATCGTTTGACGGCAGGAGTTGGGTCTGTTATAAGACTAGGTTCATTACGACCATGGCCGGGCTATTCGAGATGCTTCAGGGCTCGCCCCTCCGCGGAGAGATTCTCTCGGTGGGCGCGGCCGTCATCTGGGCCATCGCCGTCCTGCTCTTCCGAGTCATCGGCCGGACCGTTCCTCCCCTCGCCCTGAACCTGTTCAAGAACTCCTTTGCGGTCGCCTTGCTCATCCCGACCATGCTCATTCTCGGCCAGCCGTTGCTGCCCGGAATTCCCTGGCAGAGCTACGGGCTCCTCGCCTTAAGCGGGCTCATCGGAGTCGCCGTCTCCGACACGCTCTTTTTCGGTTGTTTGAATCTCCTGGGAGCGAGCCTGACCGCGGTCATAGATTGCCTGTACAGCCCCTTCGTCATCCTCTTTTCCTTCCTGTTCATCGGCGAGCGCTTGGGAGGGACGCAGCTTGGCGGCGTCGTCCTTATCCTCTCCGCCCTGACATTGATATCCCGCGCCAAAGAAAAAGGCCTTCCGCCACGAAAGGACCTCATCCTGGGGATCGGACTGGGAACGTTGGCCATGGTCACGCTGGCCGGGAGCATCGTGATGATCAAGCCGCTACTGGCCGTCACACCCGTGCTCTGGGCGACGTTCTGGCGGATGCTCGCAGGCACTCTCGCTCTGGGAGTCGCTCTGCCTTTTCACCCAAGGCGCCGGCTGATCTGCCGGCCGCTTCTCTCCCCCCGAAACTGGCGGACGATGGGGCCGGGAGCCTTAATCGGAGCCTATATTTCTCCAGTCGTCTGGATGGCCGGCATGAAGTACACGATGGTCTCGATCGCCGCGCCGCTTAACCAGCTCAACTCCATCTTCATCTTTGTCCTGGCGGCGGTCTTTCTGAAGGAAAAAGTCACCAGAGCGAAAATCGCAGCCGTGGTTCTGGCGACCATCGGTGCCCTCCTGGTCAGCCTGCCCTGAACGTCTTCTCGAAGAAGCGACAGCCGTCCCGGATGGTCTCTTCGATAGGGATATAGTCGTGGCTGAATTCTCTGCGGCTTTTTTCATTAGAGTAGAACGTCGTCCAGCCGCTGAGCCGGCCATAGGCATAGATGAGCAAGGGCATTTTCCTACTCAGAAGGCTGACCATCTCCAACATCAGTCCGGCCGAAGACAGCAGAAGTGCGGGAACGGGAAAAGGATAAACCCGGCGGCGGGCATATTTCCCGATCAATCGCAAGACATCCGGATAGCGGAGGTTGGCTCCGACCAGGATGTATTTCTCCCCGGCGGCTCCCTGATCGAGCCCCTTGATGATCAGGGACACGACATCGCGGACATCCACCACCCCCAGCCCGCCGCGGAAGGAACCGAATGACCGGCCCCTATAAACGCGCTGGTAGAGTTGATTGTGAGGAGTCTCCAGGAAGAAATCTCCGGGTCCCATAACAGAAGCGAGGTTGAAAATGACCGCATTTAGCCCTCGCGTTCGCACGGCTTTCTCCACAACCTGCTGGCCCAGGTATTTCGACGTCATGTAATAAAATTCAGGCGGCCAATTATAGGCGGTCGATTCATCTATCGGTTCTCCGCTCTTCTTGAGCCCGACCGCCCCCACTGAAGAGATGTGGACCAACCGGGAGACATTCGCTTGGAGACAGGCGCTTACAACCGTCCGCGTTCCCCCGAAGTTCACCTGCATCAAGCGGCCGAAGTCGCGCCTCCAGTAGGAGATGAGGCCGGCCAGATGAATGACATGGCTCCGCCCCTCGACGGCCTGAAAAAGACGATTAGGGTCGCTGATATCCCCGCGAAAGACGGAGATTCCTTCGCCTTTCCAGCTCGCCGGGAGGGGGTCTCCCGGCAACACGTAAACGCCGATGGATTCCGACCCGTATCTTTCAATCAACCGGGGGACGAGAATGGAGCCGACAAAGCCGGTAGCTCCAGTAACAAGGAGCTTCATGCCGGGATATCCCTCCGATAGTCCCGGAAATAAATGAAGGTATCGGTGGAAATTCCGGTCAACGCATGAAGAAAGATCGTGTAGAGAAAGGAACCCGTGTAATAGGCGATGAGGCCGAAGACGACACCGGCGGCCAACGAAGCGAAAAGCTCGGACGGGGGATGCCCGAGGTGATGGAGCGTCGAAACGACCGTCTGTAGGGCCAGCGCCGGGACCAATCCGAGGACCGGAACCAAGGGGAAAAAGAGGACTCCCCGATAGAAAAATTCCCAGGCTGTGTAATAGAGAAGCAAATAGGCCGTTTCGAAAATAAGGAACGTTCTCGGGCTCCGGCAGGCCGCCTTGGAGAAAGGATAAAACCGGCGAAGCCGGGCATCACGGGAACCGATGAATCCGGCAAGGACAGCAAGGGGAGCGCCGGCCGCGGCGATCATCAATCCCCTCCCCATATTCCCCGGAGAAAGGCCCGCCTCCTTCAGGAAAAGCAGCGGAGCGGGTGAAAGGATGAAGATGATGAGACAAGGAAGAACCAGGAAAAGGCAGAAGAAGGCGAAAAAATAGCCCAGGAACGCCCGGAAATCATCCCCCTTTTTCAAGAAGCGCCGATAATGAAAAAACGTCATCCCCAGGGCAAAAGCCGAGGCCAGATAAATCCAAAGAAACGGCTGGACTATTGGATATATCCTTTCTTCCGCTCCCCAAGGTACCATCTCACAATCGCTCTGATCTGCTTCTCAGTGTCGTTGTCGGGACGGTACCCGAGCTCGGAGACGGTCCGGGAGATATCATAGGTCGTCTCGGTGGTGATCCTGCGGATCCTGTACTGAGTCAGTTCAGGCTGAAACCCCGGGGAAACTTTCTTCCGAAATTGCTGGGCTCCGGCAACGGCCTTAGCCAGCCAAACGGGGACATAGATGCGCTGCCGTCTTCCCAGTCCTTTTTGAAAACCCGTAAAAAACTCCCTCCAGGTGGGCAGAATGCCGTTGGTGACCGTATAAGCTTTGCCGACAGCCACATCGCTAATTAAAGACAGGAGGACGGCCTGACAGAGGTTATCGATGTAACAGAAGGCGAATTGATGTTTCCCCGACCCGACAATGATGGGGAGTCCACGTTCCGCACCCCGCAGAATCTTATTGCAGGCCGTCCGGTCGTTGGGGCCATAGGTGTCGCCGGGTCGAAGGATGACGACGGGGAGACCATCGTTGTTCATTCTTTCCAGAAGGTAAGCCTCCGTTTTTTTCTTGGCCCGAACGTATGGCATGAAATCCGCCGGACAGCCGGGCTTTTCTTCGGACAGGTTCGTCCCGAGATACCCGAGGGTCAGAGTCGTCGAGATGTAGACGAACCGCTTGGGCTTGATCCCCAGATCCCGGATCTTTTGAAGCAGATTCACCGTCAGGCCGTAAATTCCGGCATCGCATTCTGTCTCCGTGGCCATGTCCGAGACGATCGAGGCGGCATGGACGACATAAGCCGTGTCCTGGGGGATGCTGAGGCCTGACGGGTCGCCGAGGTCTCCGAAGATGAGCTTGACCGGAGACCCCTCCAAAAAATGGAGGTCGGACGTCTTTCTCACCAGCCCATAGACATCATATCCCTTGTCCAACAGAGAGCGGCACAGGTTGGACCCGATGAAGCCGTTGGCCCCGGTGATGAGCGCTTTTTCCTTCAAGAGAAGACTCACGGGCATGAAATCAATTCCTCAATGTATCCCGATTCCAGGCTTCAATCAAGATTTTGCCCAGGACGATGGCCAAAACGGCGGCGGCGATGCCGACGAAGACGTCGAAGAGATAGTGGAAACGGCCGTAGACTGTCGAAACATAGAGGGAGAGGATAATGGGCGCAAGAATATAGAAAGCCGGCCGAGCGAAGCGGTAGGCCATCCACCACATGATCGTCGCCGCCGCACAGTGGATGCTGGGAATCGTCCCTCCTGGATTGTGTACCCGGTTGCGGATGATCTCGCTGACGGCGGTGAAGAAATGACCGCGCAACGGCACGGTGTGAAGGTCCCCGATATGGCGCATCGGGCCGGCCACAGGAAAGATCATGAAGCCGAGCGTGCAGAGAACGATGACGAAGGCGATATAGAAAAGGTATTCCTCGTTCTTTTCCTCCCCATGTCGCCGGTAGATCAGCAGACTGAGGAGCGGATAAACCGGGACATAGAAAACATAGCAGAACATCATCCACTCGGTGAGCCAAGGGGTGACGAACCGCTGTATCCAGACGGTCGGGGCGACTCCCAGAAAGCGGGCCTCCAGGTCGACGACCATCTGGTCGTGCCAATCAGGAAAAAAAATGAGCTGGTGCTTCATGGACATGCTGTAGACATAAAGCAAGATGAACTGAATGGACAAGGTGCGCAGGAGAAAGCGGAGATTCCGGCTGGGGGTTTTTTGGGCGATGAGGTTCACGCTCAGGAAGAGAACGAAGGCCAACCCATTGACGAGGATCACCCCCTTCCCCCCTCCCTTGACCCGGGAAGGAAAGAGCCCGGCCAGGAGAGAATAAAAAATGAGGGTGGACAAGATGAGGATATCGGTGACCTTGACTTTCAGGCCGGCGAACATCCTTGTGGCGATCGGCTTCGAGTCCGGCGTCTTTTGCATCCTACAAAACCTGATTAATAGTCGAAGCGAAAGAAAATGTCAAAGGGCCGAGATCTTCATGCCCAGCCGTGTTCTTCATTCCAGGCGATGGTCCGCTGGATGGCTTCCTGCAGTCCCGTGCGCGGCTCGAATCCGAGCTCTCTCTTGATGCGACCTCCGTTATAAATCCAGTGATATTTCCTGGTCGCGGCGACGCTGTCGCGGGTCAATTTCGGCCTTTTCCGGGTCAAATGGCCGGCAGCCTCGGCGGCAACGGCGGCCAGCCATTGGACAGGATAGGGTATCTTCAGAAAAAAAAAGCGGATTCCGAGAGTCTCTTGAATAGCCTGAGTCACCTCCGACCAGGCGTATGGCCTGGGATAGGCCAGGAAATATGTCCCGCCGTCGGCCTCCTGTTTTTCCGCCACGAGGATCAGCGCTCTGACGACGTCTCCAACATAACAGAGACTGGTCTGGGGCTCTCCCGTCCCGACCGACGGCTTGATCCTCCGCCTAATCAGGCGAATTACCTCCCGGAGCTCACGCTGCCTGGGTCCGATGACATTGGGCGGCCGGATGATGACGAAGGGGAAGCAGGGGGCGAACGCATGAATCGCCTCTTCTGCCGCGAGCTTGCTTCGGCCATAATCGGAGATCGGAAGACAAGGGTCGTCTTCGCTCAGGATTTGCCCCTTCTTAGCTGGTCCGGCGGCGCTGATGGAGGATACATAAACGAACTTTTTTAGCCCGGGATTGCGCTCGGCTGCGGCCTCGAGGAGATTTTTCGTGCCAACCACGTTGGCCTGGAAGTACTCCTCCCAGCTCAAGGCACTGATGACACCGGCAAGGTGGAAGACACAATCAACACCTTCTACAGCCGGCCCGAGAGAAGGCTTATCCCGGCAGTCCCCCCTCACCAGCTGGACATTCAGGTTTTCGATCCAGCCCAAACCGCTCGGCCTCCGGACCAGACATCTCACTGCCCATCCTTGCCCGGTCAGCGCCTCAGCCAGGTGGCTGCCGATGAACCCGTTTGCTCCGGTGACTAGTGCCCTCATGGCTCTCGGATAATTTGTTGAGGCGCCCGAAAAAGAAACTTAGCGGGCGAGAAGCCGGGCCACTTCCTCTACGGCGCTGGCGGCATCAGCCGCGTAACCCTCGGCTTTGATCTCATTGGCATAATCGCGCGTCACGGGAGCGCCGCCGATGATCACGGGAATTTTGAGGCCGGAGGCCTCGACCGCCTGGACGATGGTCTTCATCCCGATCATCGTCGTGGTGAGGAGGGCAGAGAGGGCCACGACATTG
>CAYOZW010000151.1:4606-8149 GCA_964408495.1 uncultured Eubacteriales bacterium | reverse complement strand
GGGGATACGCCGCTCGTCCCCCTGGAAAGGATCCGGCGGAAGTATCGTCTTCCCTCTATTTATGCCAAAAACGAAACCCTGAACCCCACCCACAGTTTCAAGGACCGGGGGACAGCGGTGGCCGTTCAAAAGGCCGTTGCCTTGGGGATAAAAAGGATCGGAACGGTTTCGATGGGGAACATGGCCGGGTCGACGGCGGCCTACGGGGCCAAAGCGGGTCTGACAACCGTCGTTCTGCTAAAGGAGGACACCCCGCGGGAAAAGGCCCTGGCCGCTGGCATTTATGGCCCTCTCCTGGTGAAAGTTAAGGGAGATTACGGGAGTCTTTTCGCTGCCAGCCATGAGATTGGAAGGAAGCGCGATATCTATTTCATGAATTCCATCGACCCGTTGAGAATCGAGGGCTACAAAGTCACAGGATATGAGATTTTCCGGCAGCTCGACCTCCGCGTCCCCCGATATCTGTTCGTCCCGGTGAGCTCCGGAGGTCATTTGATCGGCCTGATGAGGGCTTTCATCGATTTGAAGGAGGAAGGCCTCGCTGCAGGGATACCCGTTTTTGTCGGCGTCCAGGCCAAAGGATGCTCTCCCCTTGCCCGGGCATTTGCCCAAGGCAGATCCCGATATTCGAAGTTTCTGAATCCGGAAACGATCGCCCACGCCATTTCCAATCCATCTCCTCCAGGAGGAAACCTGGCCCTCAAGCTCGTCCGGGAGAACGACGGAATGATCATGGCGGTCACAGATAATGAGATCCTGGCTTCACAAAGGGATCTGGCGGAGCTGGAGGGTATTTTCGTTGACCCTGCTTCGGCGACCGTCCTGGCCGCCCTGATCAAACTCTCCAAGAGGAAAAAATTGAATTTGAGGGAAGAGGTTGTCCTGGTCGTTACCGGGAGTGGTTTGAAGACGAGGGAAAGCCTGGAACGCCAGGATATCGCGCTCCATCGGACCTCGCTTTCCCGTTTGGAAAAAACCCTGGAATCCCTGCCGATCTGATTATCAACCGGTGCCCGGGAGCCGATGGGGGCCTCCCGGCCCAGTGGAATTGTCAATCATATTCCGCTTTTTTCTTCCCGCTCCACGATTCCTATGTTATAGTGGGAAAAGACACAATCCAAGAAAGGAGGTTCTGATGAGGCAAGACTTCCCTCAGATGGACTTTAAAATGCCGAAGATCAAGCCCGGATTGATCCGCATCGTCGTCCTGGCAGTCTTAGGCATCATTGTGCTTTACGGAGCGGTCTATCAGATCAGCCCCGAGGAGATCGGGGTCATCCTGCGCTTCGGCAAGTTCGTGCGCACGGCCGATCCCGGCCTGAATTTCAAGATGCCTCTGGGAATCGAAACGTTAACCCGCGTTCCCGTCCAGCGCCAGCTGAAGATCGAGTTCGGGTTCAGGACAAGCCGGCCGGGGATCCGGTCCGAGTTCTCGGTCACTCCCGAATCGACCAAGGAATCCGTGATGCTGACGGGGGATCTCAACGTCGTTGATGTCGAATGGATTGTCCAGTACAAGATCAAGGATCCCTACAATTATCTGTTCAAGCTCCGGAACGTCGAAGGCACCTTCCGGTCCATGGGAGAGGCGGTGGTTCGCAAGGTCATCGGTGACAACTCCGTGGACGAAGTCATCACCGTCGGCCGATCAAGGATCGCCGACGAGGCCAAGCAGGAATTGCAAGCGCTCTGCGATATCTACGAGATCGGGATCGATGTCCTGCAGCTTATCTTCCAGGACGTCAACCCGCCCGACCCGGTCAAGCCGTCGTTCAACGAGGTCAACGAAGCGCTCCAGGAAAAAGAGACAAAGATCAACCAGGCCTGGGCCGAGTTCAACCAGGAGATCCCCAAGGCCGAGGGCGAAGCCGAGCAAACCATCCGGGGAGCTGAAGGGTATGCCACCGCACGGGTCAACCGCGCCCAGGGGGATGCCAGCATGTTCACCTCGATCTACCGGGAATATTCCCGGGCCCCGGCCGTAACCCGGAAGCGCCTCTATCTTGAAACGATCAACGATGTCCTGATTAAAATCAAGAAAAAGATCGTTGTCGACGAAAAACTGCGGAGCATCCTGCCGCTCCTCAACCTGGGAGAGGAGGTCAAGAAATGAGCGCCTCGACAAAAACCGCTATCCTCATTGGGGCCGCCGCCGTCATCCTTCTCGTCCTGGTCGACGCCGTTTATATCGTTTCCGAGACGGACCAGGTCATCATCACCCAGTTCGGGGACCCCATCGGCGGCGCCGTCACCAAAGCGGGGATCCATATGAAGATGCCGTTTATCCAGAAGACTAACTTTTTCGAGAAACGCTGGCTGGAATGGGACGGCTTTCCTAACCAGATTCCGACCAAGGACAAAAAATACATCTGGGTCGATACCTACGCCCGGTGGCGGATCAGCGATCCCCTCGTTTTCTACCAAAGGTTGAGAGACGAGCGGGGAGCCCAATCCCGTCTGGACGACGTCATCGACGGTGAAACGCGAAACGTCATCGCCAACTTCGACCTGATCGAGGTTGTCCGTTCCTCTAACCGGGAGTTCGAACGCAGCGAGGAGACGGCGATCATCCAGGCCGAAACCGCAATGGTCAAGATCGAGGTGGGCCGGGAGAAGCTCGCCCAGATCATCTTGGAACGAGCCTCCAAGATCACCCCGGAATTCGGCGTCGAGATCCGGGACGTCCGGATGATCGCGGAACGAAAGAGGATCGCTTCCAAGTACAGGTCGGAGGGAGACGGCAAGAGCGCCGAGATCCGCGGCCAGAAAGAGAAGGAGCTGAAGAGAATCCAGTCGGAAGCTTACATGAAGGCTCAGGAGATCAAGGGAAAGGCCGATGCCGAGGCGACGCGGGTTTATGCCCAGGCTTACAACGCCGATCCCGAATTCTACCAGTTCGTGAAGACCCTGGAGACCTACCGGACCAGTCTGGACAGCGAAACCTGGCTATTGCTTTCGACGGACAGCGAATTTCTCAAATTCCTGAAAGGAACATCCAGGTAAACTCGGGCTTATCGAGAAGCTAGGATTGCGCTTAGTCGTTCCAGAGAGATGTTGCTCCCAGAGAGGACCAGGGCGACGGTTTTGCCTTTGAGTCGGGACTTGATCTTGAGTGCGCCCGCCAGCGGTGAGGCGCCGGCTTCCTCGCTGAGGTTACGAACAAGTTCCAGGTAGATCAGGATCGCAGCGGACATCTCTTCCTCCGAGACCAGGACGAAATCGGCCAGGTGTTTCTGGAGGATCTTCTGGGTCAGCTCGTAACCCATCCGCGTTTGGAGCCCCTCGGCCAGGGTTTCCATTTTGTCCTCGACGATCTTTTTGGCCTTCCAGGAACGATAGGCTGCGGGTGCCTTCTCGGCCTGGACGCCGATCACCTGGAGGTCGGGCTTGAGTCTAGCTTTGGCCAGGCAGCAGCCGGCGGCGCCGCTCCCCCCTCCGACCGGCACGACGATCGCGTCGAGAGTCGGGCATTCTTCCAGCATCTCGACGGCATAGGTGGCCACTCCGGCGATGAGATGGGGCTCGTTGGCCGGGTGGATGAAC
>CAYOZW010000151.1:0-4596 GCA_964408495.1 uncultured Eubacteriales bacterium | reverse complement strand
CCTTCAAACCATGGACATTCTTCGCGGTAGCCTTGGCCGGGTGGATGAACCGCCCTCCCCTCTCGCCGGCCAAGCGGCTCGCCTCGTCCTTGGATTCTTCGAAGATCCGGCCGTGAAAGATGATTTCGGCCCCCTGGCTGCGCACGGCCTTGACCTTAACCGGGTTCGCTCCTTCCGGCATGACGATGGTCACAGGGACATTGAAGAGGCGGCCGGCGAAGGCGATGGAGAGGGCGTGGTTTCCAGTCGAGGCGGTCACCACTCCCCGTTTCCTCTCTTCGGGCCCGAGGTGGTGGATGAGGTTGATCCCTCCCCTGACCTTGAAAGAGACTGTTGGGAGATGGTTCTCATGCTTCACATAAACCCTGGTTCCCAGGAGATCGCTCAGCGGGGGATAGGCGTAAAGAGGGGTCCGAGGAAGATAAGATTGGATGATCTCCCGGGCTTTAAGGATATCCTGATAAGTCGGCCATTTGTACTTCATTCCGTCCTTTCTCCTAGCCCAGAAATTCGAGTAGCGGCTTCCGATACGGGAACAGTGCGGGAGTTCCTCCGGTATGGAAAAAGACCACTCTGTCCTTCTTTTGAAAGAAACCCTTTCTGATGAGGTCCAGCAGCGCCGCCATGGCTTTCCCGGTGTAGACAGGATCGAGGACGATTCCCTCGGTTTTGAAGAGCAGACGGATGGTCTCGGCCGTATCCTTGTCGACAGTCCCGTAGCCTCCCTTGATATACTCGTCCATGATGATGATGTCGTCCTCTGTGAGCTCGGCATCAAATTCTAGAGCATCGGCAGTCTCCTGACCGACCTTTTGCACAATCGGGACGAGGACCTCCCGGCTTTCGGAAACGCTGATTCCGATCACCCGGACGTTTTCTTCCATACTTTTTGCGCCAATCGTCAAACCCGCTTGGGTGGATCCGGAACCCGTCGCATGGACGATGTGGGTGAAACCGGCTGCCGCCGTCCTGGTTTGTTCGATTGTCTCGATGAACGCCTCCAGATAAGCGATTGCTCCCAAGGGCTGAGTCATCGACCACCCGGTCATCGATCCGCCGATGGAGACGATATAGGGAGTATGTCCCGATTCTCTCACCTCGTTAGCAACCTCTTTGAGGACCGCGGCTACGTATTCGAGGCTGACGATCTTCCCTTTTTCCGCCTCGTGAATGCGGATGTCGGCGTCGAGGATGCGGTCAAGGAGCAGGTTGCCGTCATAATCAGGAGGAAGGTCGGATGTGTTGAAGAGCAACAGAATCGGCTTCAGGCCGTATCTCCGGGCCGCCGCCGCTGTCTGTAGACACCAATTTGACTGAAGGCTCGCCCAGGTGATGATGACTCCGGCCTCGCGGCGAATGGCGTCCGCAATGATG
This sequence comes from uncultured Eubacteriales bacterium, assembly GCA_964408495.1. Lineage (GTDB taxonomy): Bacteria > Acidobacteriota > Aminicenantia > Aminicenantales > UBA8522 > UBA8522. The sequence goes on along the minus strand of CAYOZW010000151.1, from coordinate 3,222 downwards.
AACTCCAGCTTGCGCGACTTGTTCCCGCCGAAGGCCAATCCGGTCAGGTCGTCGCGTTTGATCCAGACCTCCGGTCCTCCCATCTCCTCGGTCAGCCGGTCGAGACGGCGGAGCGGAGTCGGCCGGTGGATCAGGTCCTTTCGAGGGAAGGCCGAGATTTTTCGTTTGATACCGTCCAGATCATTTGCCGCCATTTCTATGTCCTTATTGAGACGTCATAAGCGTCGATACTCAATTTTTATAACAAAAGCGACTGGGGAAAGCAAAAAACGAAAATAGGGAACGGGCCCGGGCGCGGCACCACCGTGCCACCCCTTCCCTCAAATCGATTGGATGATCACTCAACATGCGAGGATTTAGGTCAATATTGTTTGGCGGAATGGAGGACGGACGGCTAAAGACGGGAGCGGGCGGCTTTGAGTTCCGCCATCTTGATCTGCATCCAGGAGCGCATCCTATCGCCGTAGAGATAGAAGATCGGGATGACGATGAGGACGAAGATCGTTGAACTGGTCAATCCGCCTACGGCCGAGAGCGCCAGCGAAGCCCAGATCTTCCTTTTCCCGACTTCGGCCTGGATGAGCAGAAGAGGAAACATTCCCAGGACGGTCGTTGCGGTCGTTAAAAAGATCGGCCGAACCCTCTCCCTGGAGCCTTGGAGTACAGCTTCGAGCAGGGGGAGTCCCTGTTTCCGCTTGAGGTTGATGTGATCCACCAGGAGGATAACGTTGTTGACCACGATCCCACCGAGCAGGATCAGCCCGATGTAGGCCGAGGAGTCGAACGAATAGTCGGCGATGACAAAAGCGACGAAGACGCCGATGAGCGCCAGGGGGACGGCCAGGATGATGTAAAAAGCCTGGACGAAGGACTCGTACAGTGAAGCCAGGATCATGAAAATGATGATCAATGAAAAAATGATGGCGAACTTGATCTGCGCTTTTTCCTCTTCGGTCATTCGCCAGGTCTCTTCCAGGGTGGCCGAAAATCCGGGCGGGAGCTTGAGGCCGGCGAAGACGGCTTTTTTGTAATTCTCTGCGGCCTTGGACGGTCCCCGGAATTCCCACATCAAAGTCTGTTGAAATTGTTGGTTCTCGCGGTCGATGGAACCGGCGATCGGCCGCTCTTCGAGTCCGGCGATGTCCCCCAAACGGAGGAGTTCTCCCCGCTGAGTTCGAATCAACGTGTCCTGGAGAGCCCGAAGATCCAGGGTTTCCGAGTCTGGAAACTTGATCGAGATGGTGATCTCCTTGCCCTCGCTCCGCCATTTGACCGGATACGAGAACTCTCCCCGGAGCAGTGTCTGGAGATGGTAGAAAAGATACTGGGGATCGAGCTCATAGCGCCGTAGGGCGCTGCGGTCGATTTTGAGGATGTGCTCGAAGGAATCCACCCTCCACCAGCCGTATCGGCTCGAGACCACCTTGGTTTCCTTGATCCGGGGGTTCTGCTGGAGCCGCGCCTCAAGCTCGGAGGTGATCTCTTTCAGTTTTTTGAGGTTGTAGCCGAAGAACTTGATGTAGGAGTCGTACATCGTTCCCGTAGCGAAGCTTGAGTAGTAGCCCTGGGGGTCGAAACCCTGGATGCTCACGCTGATCCCGGCGAACTGGGTGGCCAGCTGGATCAGCTCCTCCTTGAGCGCATACGGCCGGAAGGAATACTCGATCTCCTCCGGGAATGTGATCTCGATGAAGGCGTTTTCGGAGGTGAGGCGCGAGTTCATCTCCTTCTCGTAGTCGGCTTCCATAACCCGGGCTTCGAACTTTTGGACGACTTCGTCGGTCCGGTTGAGGTCCGTTCCGGGCGGCATGCCGATATAGATGGTCAGCCGGTCGCGCGAATACCAGCGGAAGAAATCTCCGATCGTCACCTCTTTTTTGAACCAGCGGTAGCTCCCGAATAGCATCAGCCCGACGAGGAGGATGACCTCGATGGGATGCCGCAGAAAGACCTTGAGGGCTTTTTCGTAGAAACTCCGGATTCTTTCCCGGCCGGCTTCCTTTCTTATCCTCAGGAGCTTCGGGCTGAGCGCTGGAATCAAGGAAAAGGAGACAAAAAGGGAAATGGCCAGGGCTGAGGCGATGACGATGCCCAACGGGAGATAGTACATCTTCAACCGCCCCTGGAAAAAGGGGAAACAGAAGAAGGGGGCGATGGTCGTTGCGGTGGCGGCCAGGACGGCGATGAAAACCTCCTTGGGGGCCCGGACGGCCGCCTCCAGGGCGGGGACGCCCTTCTCTCTCATCCGCAGGATGTTTTCGAAGACAACGATCGAGTTATCGACGAACAGCCCGAATCCCAGGGCCAGCGCTCCCAGGGTTAGCATGTTGATTGAAACCTTGAAGAAGTATATCAGGTTGAAGGTGATCAGGACTGAGAAGGCAATCGAGCTGAGAATCAGAAGCGAAGGCTTGAGGCTGCGCAGGATGAGAAAGACGAGGGTGAAGATCACCGCCAGGATGATCCCGACAAGGAGATAGAGTTCATTCAGGCTTTTCTTGATCTCCTTGCTTTCGTCATCGACGACTCGAAAGGTCAGGTTGCGGGGGAGCTCCCGCTTGATTTCGTCGAGTTTTCGCTTGACCTCGCCGGCCACCTTGAGGGTGCTCATTCCCTTCTCTTTGTGGACGATCAGCCGTATGGTCGGCTGGCCGTTGATCCGGTTGATGTAACGGATCTCTCCAAAGGTGCGGTCGATTTGGGCGATGTCGTTCAGTTTGACGGCGACCGCGCCTTGCTGAGCGATGATCAAGCCGTCGATATCCTTGAGGCTGCGCAGGGAGCTCGCAACTTTAAACAAGTATTCCTGGGCTCCTTTCTGGATCCGGCCCGCCGGATAGGTTTGGTTCCAGCGGTTGAGGGCCATGAGAACCTGGTAGGGATGGATGTTCAACACCTGAAGCTTGTCCCGGTCCAGGGTGATCCTTATCTCCGGGTCCGACCCGCCCAGCACTTCAACTCCGGCGACTCCTTTGACCGCGCCCAATCCGTACTCGAGCTTCTCCTTGAGCATCTCCCGAAGCTCCTGGAGGGAGTAGTCGCCGGAGATCGTGTAGTGGAGGAAATCAGCCGTCCTGAATTCCTCAGGCACATAGGGGATAATCTGGGGGCGGTTGGCGGCGTAGGGAAGCTCGTCGCGGATCCGAGCAATCCTCTCCATGAGCTCGAGCCGGGCGAACTCCATATTGGTCTTTTCGTTGAACTCGCAGATGATCGATGACA
>CAYOZW010000150.1:0-8176 GCA_964408495.1 uncultured Eubacteriales bacterium | reverse complement strand
CGACCATTTCTGGAGCTATCTTGGAAGTTCTCAGGCCTCCAAGTTCGACCTCAAATGCAAGAATTGCTCCCAAGAGGTCCCCTTAACAGACGTTACGGCCTTGATGTTGTGTATGAGGTGCGACCCGGAATGCGGAGTCTATAAGGCCGGTTCGGCGGGAAAAAAAGGACAGAAGACCTGGGTTTATGTGGCCCTTTGCGCCAACACCTCCCATGCGTCAGGTCAATGCATTTCCAAGGCAGGGATCATAGCCCTCAACGAATATTTCAGCCGCGGGATCCACGATCCCCAAAAGAAGATCATCGTCGTTCCCTGCGAACAGCGCAAGAGTGTCGACACCTGCGAAGGGATTGTGCTGGCGGATGTCGGTTTGACAGAGATATATTGATTCATAAAGGAAAGGTCGTGCCATGAAAGTGTCCGAACTGATCAAACAAGGCGATTTTAAAACTTTCAACGAACCCGGAGACAAGGAGATCAAGGGCGTCTATATTTCCGATATGGTCAGCGACATTATCGGGATCGGCCCGGGAAACCTTCTTGTGACCTTGCAGACGCACAAGAATCTGATCGCGGCGGCCAACCTCGTCGATGTCGCGGCCGTCGTTTTCTCCCGCGGCAAGGCTCCGACCGAGGATGTGATTGCCCTGGCCAAAAAGGCAGGGATCGGGCTGTTGGGTTTCGGCGGAGACACCTGGACGCTGGCCAAGAAACTCTATGAACTCGGCGTCAGATAAAGGCGGCCGCGGGTTCTTCGCTTCACCACCTTGAGTCTGAACAATGACCGGAATGAAGAAAAGTGAACCTACGCCCGGTGCCGGCCTGCCCGAGCTCAGGCGGGAATTCAAAGGCGATCGGGGGGACTTGATCCCCGTCCTGCAAAGGGTGCAGGCCCTTTCCGGTTATCTGCGCCCCGAAGCCGTCCGCTCCATTTCCCGATGGCTCAAGATTTCGGAAAACGAAATCTTCGGCGTGGCAACATTTTACGCCCAGTTCCGTTTCCATCCGCCCGGCCGCCATCATGTCCGCATCTGCCTGGGCACGGCCTGCCACGTCAGGGGCGGCGAACAGATTCTATTGACCGCCCAGGAGCGGCTCGGTGTCAATACGGGAGAGACTACGACCGACGGAGAATACGATCTGGAGCGGGTGGCCTGTTTGGGATGTTGCGCCCTGGCTCCCGTGGTCGCCTTCGACGATAAGATTCACAGTCAGGTCTCCGTTCTGAAGATCCAGAGGATTCTCGATGAGCAGAAGAGCGATTGACGACCGCCGCCGGCAGGCGGCCGCCAAGTGGGAAGAACTCCAGAAGAACCCGGTCCCGTTTATCTATATCGGCGCTGCTTCCTGCGGATTGGCGGCGGGCGCGGCCGAGGCCCAGGAGGCCGTCGAGAAGTACCTCAAGAAGCATAAAGTCAAAGCCCGGATCATCCAGGTGGGGTGCATCGGTCCGTGCTACCTGGAACCGCTGATGGACGTCCAGATGCCGGGAAAGCCGCGGATCAGTTATTCGAATGTCCGGCCCTCAGACGTGCCCATCATCCTGGAGTCATTCTTCGACAAGGGCGAGCCGGCTGCGTCCCGGCTGGCCGGGCATTTCGGGGATGGAGAGCTTGACGGGATTCCCCGTTTCTTCGATATGCCGATGCTCAAACCCCAGGTTCGAATTGTCCTTCGGAACTGCGGGATCATCGACCCCGAAGATCTCGACCATTACCTGGCCAGAGACGGCTATATCGGGCTGGAGAAATGCTTATCCTCGCCCTGGCAGGACGTCCTGGAGACGGTAAAACGCTCCGGCCTTAGGGGTAGGGGAGGCGCCGGCTTCCCTACCTGGCGGAAATGGCAGACCTGCCGGGAGACGGAAAGCGACCGGCGCTACCTGATCTGCAACGCCGACGAGGGCGACCCGGGTGCCTTTATGAACCGGTCGCTGATCGAGGGCGACCCCCATGCCGTCCTGGAGGGGATGCTTATCGCCGCCTACACAATCGGCGCCGCTCAGGGATATATCTATATCCGGGCCGAGTATCCGCTGGCCATCCGGCGCCTCAAGAAAGCAATCGTCCAGATGCGGGAGGTCGGCCTGCTGGGCAGGAACATCCTCGGGTCCGACTTCAGCTTCGAGATCACTATCAAGGAAGGCGCGGGCGCCTTCGTCTGCGGCGAGGAGACCGCTCTTATCGCCTCGATCGAGGGAAAACGCGGGATGCCCCGCACACGGCCGCCTTTCCCGGCTGTCTCCGGGGTTCACGGCAAACCCACCATCATCAACAACGTCGAAACCCTTGGCACCCTGCCCCATATCCTCCGCAACGGAGCCGAATGGTACGCCGGCAACGGAACGGAGACGAGCAAGGGGACGAAGACATTCTCGCTGGTCGGCAAGGTCCGGCGGACCGGCCTGATCGAGGTGCCGTTGGGAATCACCCTGCGGGAAGTTGTCTTCGACATCGGCGGCGGGACGTTGAAGCCGTTCAAGGCCGTCCAAACCGGGGGCCCTTCCGGGGGATGCCTTTCCGATGAGTTCCTGGACACGCCGATCGATTACGAGCATCTGGCCGCGGCCGGCTCGATCATGGGCTCGGGCGGCCTCATCGTCGTCGATGAGGACACCTGTATTGTCGACACGGCCAAGTATTTCCTCGATTTCACCCAGAAAGAGTCATGCGGGAAGTGCGTCCCCTGCCGTGTCGGGACCCGTCATCTAGTCAAGATCCTGGAGAAAATCTGCGACGGTCAGGGAGAGCTGAGCGATCTAGCTAAGCTGGAGAAGCTCGGCCGGACGGTCAAGAACGGGTCGCTCTGCGGGCTGGGCTCGACGGCTCCCAACCCGGTCCTGACCTCGCTCAAGTATTTCCGCTCTGAGTTCATCGCTCACATCCGGGACAAACGGTGCCCGGCCGTGGTCTGCAAGAACCTAGTGATCTACCGCATCCTGGCCGATAAATGCACGGGCTGTCAGCGATGTGTTAGAGTCTGCCCGACCGGAGCGATCACCGGCCCGCGGTCCGAGCTGCACAACCTGGACCAATCCAAATGCATCAAGTGCCGGTCCTGCTACGAGATCTGTCGTTTCGACGCGATCGCCGGAGACGCGATCATCATCGAATCCTAGGTTAAACCATGGCGCGCCAAGAACAACGAACACTGACAATGGAGATCAATCACCGGCCGGCGACCTTCCCGGAAGGCGTCACCGTTCTCCGGGCCGCCGAGCTCAACGGCGTCGACATCCCGTCTCTCTGTTCTCACAAGGACCTTTCCCCCTTCGGCGGCTGCCGCCTCTGCATGGTGGAGATCGAAGGGATGCGCGGCTATCCATTGGCCTGCAGCACGACCGCCCAGGAGGGAATGAAAGTCTTGACGGACACGGCCACACTCCGGGAGCTCCGTCAGGAGATCCTCAAACTCATCCTCAGCGAACACCCTTCGAGCTGCCTGGTCTGCGACGAACGCGTGGAATGCAAGGATTATCAAGGGACAATCCGAAAGGCCGGGGTGACTACGGGCTGCCGATTCTGTCCGAACGACGGGCAGTGTGAGCTCCAAGACCTCGTCGAGAAGCTCGGCGTTTCGGAGATCGATTTTCCGATCGAATATCACGGCTATGACGCGGAACACGACGACCCGTTTTACGATCGTGACTACAACGTCTGTATCCTCTGTGGGCGCTGCGTCCGGATGTGCCAGGAGGTGCGTGGCACCAGCATCCTCGCCTTCACCCACCGTGGTCCCAAGGTCAAGATCGGCCCGGCCTTCGGCCGGAGCCATGCCGAGGCCGGATGCGAATTCTGCGGTGCCTGTGTGGACGTCTGCCCCACGGGCGCCCTGGCGGACAAGGCCTCCAAGTGGGAGGGGAAGCCGGATGGTTTCTATGTCTCCACCTGTCCTTTCTGCGCCATTGGCTGCCAAGTCGAGCTTTTCCACCGGAATGGCCGGCTGACCGGGGCCCGGGCCAACCTTGATCCCGAGGTCAACGACGGACAGCTCTGCGTCAAAGGCCGGTTCTGCCAGCCCGAGGTGACTCACCATTATGAACGGGCCAAACGGCCGATGCTCCAGAAAGGCCGCTATTTCCGGGAGGTCACCTGGGACGAGGCTCTGGAGAAAGTCGGCTCTGAGCTCAAGGAGGTCAAGCCCGAGGATTTCCTGATGCTCGTCTCGCCCGATTTGACCAACGAGGGATTGTTCGCCGCCCAGAAGTTCGCCCGCGAATGCCTCGGGAGTGAAAACATTGATTCGACGGCCTGGTTTGAGCTGGCCGGTGGGCTGGGACTCTGGTCCAAGCTTTTTTCGCTGCCCATCTCCATCAAAGAGATCGCTAAGGCGGATACGATCCTAGCCGTCGGGCTCGACACCCGGTTCAATTTCTCGGTTGTCGGGACCAAGGTCCGCAAGGCCCTCGACCACGGTGCCAAACTGGTGACGGTCGATTCCCGAGACAGCAACCTGGCCCGCTACACGGATGACTGGCTGTGCCCTCTGCCGGGGAAGGAGGGTCTGCTCTTCCAGGCATTTGCCGACCGGTTGGCCGGCCGGGAGGTCGACGTTTCCGCAGCCGCCGGGGAGGCGGCAGTGGATATCGATAGCCTGAAGAAAGCGCTCGAGATCGTCGCCTCCGGAAAAGAAATAACGGTCATTCTGGGTCCGCGTGTTTTTCACTATGGAGAAACCACCGCTTTGGAAGCCGGGATCATGACCTTGGCCGGGCTTAAGAACGTCAATTTCATCCCCCTCTATTTTGGCGCCAACTCTCGGGGTGCTTTGGAGATGGGAGTCTTTCCCGGTGTCGGTCCGGGAGGTCTTTCCAGAGAAAGCCAGGCCTTCGGGTGGGAGGAGGTTCTGAGCCGAGGCAAACGTCCCCGGGTGATCTATTGCGTCGGCGATGTCGCTTTCCGGGAAAGGCCGGAATGCGATTTCCTGATCGTCCAGGACACTTATCTTCCTCCGTTCCAGGTGGATGCCTTTCTCCCGGCTTCGAGCTTCGCCGAAGCCGGCGGAACACTGATCAACTTGGAAGGCCGGGTTCAGGAAGTCGTCCAGGTCGAGAATCCTCCCGAAGGAGCCGTGACCGGCTTCATGCGTCCCGACTGGCGGATCTTTTCCGACCTCGCCCAAGCCATCGACTGCCGGCCGTTGGAGTACCGGACGGACGCAGATGTCCGCCTGGAAATCAGCGCGGCTGTGCCCGGTTTTCCGGCAACGATCGACCGGCAGCCGCGGCGAATGAAGCCCCTTGAACAAACGGCACCCGCTGCGCCGGCCATGGGCAAAATGCCAAAAGGAGATTTCTGGCTGGTGGCCGAGCCGGGTGGCTATCGGCATCGCGGTATCGACATCTCCTCCAAAGTCGGGGGGTTGTGCGAGCTGGGTCCGGAGGAAGGATTCCGGATGCATCCGGAGGACCTGGAGTCGCTCGGTCTGGAAAACGGACACGGCATCCGCGTCACCTGGGATGGAGATAAAACCGGCGCCGAGGGAGAGGTCAAAGCCGATCCTGAATGCTCCCGGGGTGCCATATATTTTACCCGGAGGATTATCCTTGGAGGGTTGAAACCGGGACAGGAGCTCGGGCCGTTGCTCGAGCTGCGGCCGAACCCGGTGCGGGTTCGGATCACCCGGGTCGAAATTTAAAGGGGTCGGCGAATTGATGGAGAATAAGCATGTATAAGGTCATAGAGCGGCGGATGATCGTCCCCAACCTGCATGAGTTCACTGTGGAGGCGCCTGCCGTGGCCGAGTCCGTGAAGCCGGGCAATTTCATTATTGTCCGGCCCGATAAGCTGGGCGAGCGCATCCCCTTGTCCGTCGCCGACTGGGACAGGAAGGCCGGGACGGTGACCTCCATCTTCATGCAGGTGGGAGGGTCGACCGCCAAGCTGGCCCGCCTTAAGCCCGGAAGCACCATCCCCACCTTTGTCGGGCCTCTTGGCAAGGAAACGGAGATCAAAAATTTTGGGACCGTTCTGTGTCTGGGAGGATGCTACGGCATCGGGTCCATCTTCCCGATCGCCCGGGCGCTCAAAGAGGCAGGAAACAAGGTCTTTTCGGTCCTGGAGGCGCGAAGCTCGTTCCTCCTTTACTGGGAGGATAGGTTTCATAAAGTCTCGGACCGGGTCTTTGTCATCACCCGGGACGGGACGAAAGGCAAGAAAGGACATATCGGCCAGATCCCGGAGATGCTGCAACAGGCCGGCGTCGTGCCTGACCTGACCATCGTCAACGGCTGCACCTTCCAGATGATGAGGATGTCCCAGATCACCAAACCGTTGGGCTGGAAGACGATCGTCAACATGAACCCGATCATGATCGACGGAACGGGCATGTGCGGCGTCTGCCGATTGTCCGTCGGCGGGAAGACGAAGTTCGCCTGTGTGGACGGCCCGGACTTCGACGGCCACGAGATCGACTGGGAGGAGTTCCTGGCGCGGCGCAAAAGCTATAATCCCGAAGAAGTCGACCCGCTGCGCCGGTCGAACTGCCAGTCGCGTTTCTAACGGAGAAGACCCTGCGAAAGCGGAGAGGAAGTCTGAAGTGAACGAAGAAAAAACGGCCAAGCCGGAAAAGAAAAAGCTGGACCCGAACCGCCGGGCCATGCCCAAGCAGACTCCCTGGGAACGTATCAAGAACTTCGACGAAGTAGCCCTCGGGTATCCCGTCGAGACGGCAATCGAGGAAGCGAAGCGCTGTCTCCAGTGCAAAAAGCCTTTATGCAACCAGGGTTGCCCCGTCGGGATCGATATACCCGGGTTCATCAAGTGCATCGTCGGGGGGGATATTGCTGCCGGTGTCAAGAAGATCAAGGAAACGAACGCCCTCCCGGCGATCTGCGGCCGCGTCTGCCCCCAGGAAGAGCAGTGCGAAAAAGTGTGTGTTGTGGGGAAGAAGGGGGACCCGCTGGCTATCGGTCGGCTGGAGCGGTTTGTGGCCGATTGGGAAGCGGTCCAAGGAAAAATTGAAGTCCCGGATATGGCCCCCAAAACGGGGAAAAAAGTGGCCATCGTCGGCGCCGGTCCAGCCGGCGTCACGGTGGCTAACGACCTCGTTATCCTCGGCCACGATGTAACCATCTTTGAGGCGCTGCATGAATGCGGGGGGGTGCTGATCTACGGCATCCCGGAATTCCGGCTGCCCAAGGCGATTGTCAAACGGGAAGTGGAATACGTGAAGAGCCTGGGAGTCAAGATTTACACGGATTTCGTGGTCGGCAAGACCCGAACAGTGGACAAACTCCTGGAGGAGTTCGACGCCGTCTTCATTGGTTCCGGCGCCGGCCTTCCTTGGTTCATGGAAATCCCCGGCGAGAACCTCAACGGGGTTTATTCGGCGAACGAGTACCTGACCAGGGTCAACCTAATGAAAGGATTCCGTTTTCCTGAATATGATACGCCGGTTAAGCGGCCGTCTCGGGTGGCCGTGGTCGGAGGGGGGAACGTAGCCATGGATTCGGCCCGCACAGCCATCCGTCTGGGCGCCGACGAAGTCCATCTGGTTTACCGAAGGAGTCGGACGGAGCTCCCCGCCAGGATCGAGGAAGTCGAGAACGCCGAGGAGGAAGGCGTCATCTTCGACCTCCTGACCCTCCCCATACGTCTAATCGGCGACGAGAACGGCTGGGTCAAGGAGCTGGAATGCTTGCGGATGGAGCTTGGGGAACCCGATTCTTCGGGCCGGCGCAAGCCGATCCCTATCGAGGGGTCCAATTTCATCGTGCCCTTCGACGCCGTTGTCATCGCTATCGGCAACAGCCCCAATCCGCTCATCCCGATGACGACTCCGGGTCTGGAGATCAGCCGGAAGGGCGGCATCGTCACCGACGAAAAAACAGGACGGTCATCCCGACCCAAGATCTGGGCGGGCGGGGACATTGTCCGGGGCGCGGCCACGGTCATCAGCGCCATGGGCGACGGCCGTATCGCCGCTGCCTCCATCCAGAAATATCTCATGGGCGAAGAAGAAGAGAAAAGTGAGGAGCCGCAGGCATGAAGCTTGCCGAGATCCGAGACATCCTCGAATGCGAGGTCCTGACGGATGACGATGACCTCTCCGTAGAGGTCCACCAGGTGGTGGCCTCAGACGGTATGAGCGAGATCCTGGCCTTCGCCAAGTCCACCGAGTTGATGATCACCGGACTCACCAACATCCAGTCCATTCGCACCGCCGATGTCTCGGG
>CAYOZW010000149.1:0-8202 GCA_964408495.1 uncultured Eubacteriales bacterium | reverse complement strand
CATGAAGGACCACAAGATCTGTTCCTACCTGGATATCCCGTTCCAGCATTCCAACCGTCGCCTTGTCCGGGCGATGAAACGGAGCCTGGACGGAAGCAAGGCGCTCCGGCTCATCGAGATGATCCGAAGAACGCTCCCCGATGTCGCCATCCGGACTTCTCTCATCGTCGGATTCCCCGGCGAAGGAAAGGAGGAATTCGCCGGACTAAAGGAATTTGTCCGGGAAGCGCGGTTCGATCACCTGGGCGTTTTTACCTATTCTCCCGAAGAAGGCACCGACGCTTACCGACTCGGTGACCCGGTTCCGGATGATGAGAAGTCCGGTCGCCGCGATGAGATCATGGCCCTCCAAGCGGAAATAGCGGCCTCCGTTCAGCGGAAATACCTGCGGCGCCGGCTCGACGTCCTTATTGAACCTTCCGCGGCGTCGATAGACGGAGCCATCATCGGCCGGACGAGCTTTCAGGCCCCAGAAGTGGATGGGATCATCCTGGTGGAACGGGATCTTTGCTCCGCGGGGGGCCCTCGCCCGATCGAACGAGTTGAAATCATCTCGACGGCGGGATATGATTTACGCGGGAAAATCGTCCGATGAAATATCTCTGGAGGACTATCGCCTCCTTTTTCGGATTAGGGCTCTTCCCCTTCGCTCCCGGGACCTTGACGAGCCTGGCCGTCGTTTTTCTTTATAAGTATTTGATCCATGGCCTGGGCTGGCCGTATCTCCTGCTCATCCTGGCCGCTCTCATGATCTTGGGAACTCACGCCGCTTCCCGTTATTCGGCCGAGCTCAAGCTGGTCGATCCCGGCTGCGTGGTCGTTGATGAGGCGGCTGGACAGCTCCTCGTCCTCCTCCTCGTTTTTCCCGAGTGGACATCGCTCCTGGCCGGCTTCTTGCTTTTCCGGTTCTTCGACATCGTCAAGCCCTACCCTATCCGCAGGGTGGAGAAACTTCCCGCCGGTTGGGGTATCATGGCCGATGACATCCTGGCCGCGCTGATGGCCAAGGCGATCCTCCATATCTTCATCTATCTGAAATGAGAAAAGGACGTCCCGGCAGAGTCGAGATCATCGCTGTCGGCTCCGAGCTCCTCGGCCCCGAATTCCTGGATACAAATTCTCTCTATCTCAGCGCCCGGCTCGAAGAGTTGGGATGGGAGGTCGCTTTCAAGACGATCGTGGGCGACCGGGAGAATGACCTGATTCTCGGGCTCCGCGAAGCGCTGCGGCGGACGGATCTGGTGATTGTCATCGGCGGATTGGGCCCCACCCGCGACGACATCACCATTAAGGCTGTCGCCAGAGCGGTCGGGAGAAAGCGGGTCCTGCATAGGGCTGTTCTCCAGGCGATCGAGGCCCGCTTACGGCGCCGCCGGATCCTCCTTTCGCCGGCCAACAGAAAACAGGCCTATATCGTCGCTGGCGCCGCCGTCCTCCCGAACAAGAATGGGACCGCTCCGGGTCAGTGGCTGACCCTAGGAGGGCGACAGCTTATCCTCCTTCCCGGCCCGCCGCACGAGCTGAAGCCTCTTTGTGAAGAAAATGTCTGGCCGGTCCTGACAAAGCGCCGCCGGGGCTTTCTTGTCCGCGGAATCCTCAAGACGACGGGTTTGGCGGAATCGCTGGTTGAATCACGCCTCGCCGATCTTTATCCGAGAAGCGCCGACCTTAGTGTGACCATTCTCGCCTCTCCTGGGCAGGTCGAGGTCCATTTGAAGGCCTTCTCTTCGGCGAGCCCTCTTGCCGCCGCCGGCAAGCTCCGACGACTCAAGGCCCGGCTGGCGCGCCGACTGGGAGACAGTGTTTTCTCCCAAACCGGAGAATCGCTGGAGGAAGTTGTCGGGGGGATATTGCTAAAAATGGGCAAAACCTTGGCCGTTGCAGAATCATGCAGCGGCGGTTTGATCGGCCATCTGTTGACCAATGTGCCCGGGAGCTCGGCTTACTTTCTGGAAGGATTGATCGTCTACAGTAACGCTGCCAAGATCGACCTGCTGTCCGTCCCGCCCAAGATGATCGAAACTCATGGCGCGGTCAGCCCCGAGACGGCCAAAGCCATGGCCCGGGGCGTGCGGAAGCGCGCCCGGGCCGACCTTGGCTTGGCTGTCACGGGGATCGCCGGTCCATCGGGGGGGACTCCGGCTAAGCCCGTCGGCCTGGTCTTCGTTGCCCTGGCCTGGCGGGGTGGCGCCGAAGTCAGGGAAAATCTATTCTTGGGAACGCGCGACAGGATCAAAACCCAAACGGCTCGGAGCGCCCTGGACGCCTTAAGACGACATCTCCTTTTCGAGGCCCGGAGGACCAGGCGGAGCAAAAAGCTTTGAGGACATTCATCGCCATTGACCTGGATGATGCGCTGAAGAAGAGTCTGTCGGCGCTAATCGATGAACTCAGGCCTCTGGCCAAAAACGTCCGCTGGGTCGGCGCTCCCGGAATGCACCTGACCTTGAAGTTTCTCGGAGAGATCCCGGGGGGGGACGTCGTCGGAATCTCCTCCGTTCTTGAAGAGGTCGCCAGGCGGCATCTGCCTTTCCCGCTCCTTCTCCAGGGCACGGGGACTTTCCCCCCGGGGGGGCGAAATCCGCGTGTCCTATGGATTGGCACAGTCCTTCCTGCCCCGGCCTTAGTTTCGCTCCAGGGAGATATTGAGAGAGAAATGTGGAAACGGGGATTCGAGCAGGAACGGCGGCCCTTCCATCCGCATCTTACTCTTGGCAGGGTCAGATTTCCCGCGCCTCTCGACACTCTGGTCCAGGAAATAAAGCGACACCGGGAGCGCAAGTTTGGAGAGATGAACGTCGGTGGGTTCGTTTTCTTCCAGAGCCAGCTCAAACCCTCGGGAGCCGAATACACCAAGATTAAGGAGCTCAGACTAGGATGAAAATACTCTGGATAGGTCTCGCCTATTTTCTCGGCTCTTTCCCCTCGGGGTATCTGATCTTCTGGTTGGGGGAGAAGAAGGATATCCGCGGCTACGGGAGCCGGAGCACCGGGGCCACCAACGTTCTCAGGCTTAAGGGATGGAGATGGGCCCTCCCCGTTGCCATCCTCGATGTCCTGAAGGCAGCTCTTCCCGTCTGGCTAGCATTGAGGTCTTTCCCGGCCGACCGCTGGGTCGTTTTCGGCGTCGCTTTCATGGTCGTCCTCGGCCACTGCTTCCCGATCTTCATCAAGTTCAAGGGCGGCAAGGGCGTCGCCACCGCCATGGGCGCCTTCGCCGTTTTAGCGACCGGGCCCTTTCTTTTCAGCCTGGCCATTTTTGGGGCCGTGGTCGCGGCCACCCGATATGTTTCTCTCGGGTCGCTGCTGGCCGCTTTATCGTTTCCCCTGATTGTTTTCTTCTGGCCAGGAGATGAGGGGCTTGCCATTCTCGGCCTGGCCCTATTCGCTCTGATCGCCCTCCGGCACGCCAGCAACATCAAACGGTTGGCCAAAGGAGGGGAGCGCAAGCTCGGGCAGAAGGCCAGCGCGGAGAAGGCCTAGATGGATGCTGCGGTCATCGGTGGCGGAAGTTGGGGTTCAGCGTTCGCCCTTCACCTCGGACGGCTCCAGCGGAAGACCCTCCTCTGGGTTCGGGAACTCGAGATCTACAAAGATCTCCAGGAAAATCGACGGAACAGCCTCTTCCTCCCGGGATTTCCATTCCCGGCCGAAGTCTCCTTCTCTTCTGATATCCAAGAAACGGCCTCTTCTGCTCCCATTCTTTTTATCGCCGTTCCCTCCCGGTTCTGCCGAGCCGTATTCGAGAATATCGCGCCCGCCCTGAAAGCGGACCAGATCGTCGTCAGCCTGACCAAGGGGATAGAAGCGGGCACCCTCAAGAGGATGTCCGAAGTGATGAATGAGGTCTTTCCCCAGCCCGCGCTCCCCCGCTTGGCCGTCCTGAGCGGCCCAAGTTTCGCCCGGGAGGTCGCCCAAAAGCATCCCACCGCCGTGGTCATAGCTTCAGAACATGCGTCGGCCTCCCGGACCATCCAACAGTTCATCTCCAATATCTATTTCCGGGCCTACACCAGCGGCGATGTCACCGGAGTCGAGCTCGCCGGCGCGTTGAAAAATGTGGTGGCGCTACGGCCATAACCCGCGCGCCGCCCTGATCACCCGAGGCATCGCCGAAATGACCCGGCTGGGTCTCCGCTGCGGGGCCAAGAAGGAGACCTTCTTGGGACTCGCTGGGATCGGTGACCTGGTCCTGACCTGTACCGCCCGGCAGAGCCGCAACTATCATGTCGGCTTTGAACTGGGCAAAGGGCGGCGGCTGGCTGAGATCCTGGCGGAAACGAAAATGGTCGCCGAAGGAATAACCACAACCCTGTCCGTCCGAGACCTGGCCGGCAGGGAGAGAGTCGAGATGCCTATTTGCACGGAGGTCTATCGGGTTCTCTATGAGGACAAGGACCCGGAGGAATCTGTGCGGGACTTGATGTTGCGGGCGCTTAAGGTAGAATAAGATGAGGTCAAAGAATGAGACCTGACGGGAAAAGCAAGTTGATGAGGTGACGATGAAAAATCAAAAAGTTTTTCTTATCGGACTGTGTCTGGGCTTGGTGACCTGCGCTTCTTCTCAGAAAAAGCTCCAGGAGGCGAAAGAGAAAGATCCCCAATACCAGTATTCCATGGGCGCCTTCTACTTGAACAACAATAACTTGGACGAAGCCATCAGATACTTCCAAAGGGCTCTCGCCTCAGACCCGCGTCATTTTCAGTCTCTCAATGCCCTGGGATTGGCCAATTCCATGAAGGGCAACTTCGCGGAGGCCGAAAGGTCATTCCTGAAGTGCCTGGAGATATCACCCGGGTTTTCCGAAGCCCGCAACAACTTGGGGATGGTCTATCAAGAGATGGGGTTCCCCGACAGGGCCGAGGCGGAGTTCAAAAAAGCGGTCGCCGACCCGACTTATTCGACCAAAGAATTGCCTTACTACAACCTGGCCCGGCTGTATTCGCTTCGCGAGGACTGGGAAAACGCCCTTTTCTATGTGGAGAAGGCTATCCAGGCCAACACCCGCTATCACCTCGGCTATGCCCTTAAAGGATATATCATGGAAAGCCGGGACAAATTCGCCGAGGCCATCGAGTGCTATAAGGAAGCGGTTAAGATGGTCCCCGCTGACGTCAGCTACAATTTCCACCTGGCTGCCGCCTATTTCAAGAACGGAGAGCTGGGTTCCGCCGAAGAAATATTGGAGAGGATCTTGCCTTCGATCACCGACCCGGAGATGAAGCAGACTGCCGATTCTTACTTGAAAACGATCCGGGAAAAAGAGAAGGGAACGGCCCCTTAGATTCGCTAGGTTCCTTCTTCCCACGCCGCCAGGTAGCGTTTCTGTTCGGAGGTCAATCGATCGATTCGGATGCCCATCGACCGCAGCTTGAGCCGGGCGATCTGCTCATCGATTTCCCGGGGAACGCCATACACTTCTTTGCCCAGGGTCTTACCCTTTCGGTGGAGGTAGAGGACGCTCAGGGCCTGGTTGGCAAAGCTCATGTCCATGACCATGGCCGGGTGACCCTCGGCGGCCGCCAGGTTGATCAGCCGGCCGTCGCCCAGTAGATTGATCTTGCGGCCGTTGCGCAATTCGTACTCCTCCACGAACTCCCGGACCCTCCTTTTTCTTTTGGCCATAGACGCCAGAGCGGGAATATCGATCTCGACGTTGAAATGGCCGGCATTGGCGACTATGGCGCCATCCTTCATTCTTATGAAATGGCGCCGGGTGAGGACGGCCTTGTCTCCGGTAACGGTGACGAAGACATCGCCGACGGAAGCGGCCGCGTCGATCGGCATGACCTCGAAACCATCCATGACAGCCTCGAGCGCCCGCAGCGGATCGACCTCACAGATGATCACTTTGGCTCCGGCGCCCTTCGCCCGCGCGGCCACTCCCCGGCCGCACCAACCATATCCGGCGATAACGAAGTGGAGACCGGCGATGAGGATGTTCGTCGCCCGGAGGATTCCGTCGATCGTGCTCTGCCCGGTCCCATAGCGATTATCAAAGAGATGTTTGGTGTTCGCGTCATTGACGGCGATGATGGGATAGTCAAGGACTCCCTTGGCGGCCATGCTCCTCAAGCGGATGACGCCGGTGGTCGTCTCCTCAGTCCCCCCGACGACGTTCTTGAGCAACGCCCGGCGGCGGGAATGGAGGGTGCTGACCAGGTCCGCTCCGTCGTCCAGGGTGATTTGAGGATGGTGATCGACGGCCTTGATGATATGCCGATAATAGGTCGCGTTGTTCTCCCCCCTGATGGCGAATACGGGCAAGCGCAAATCCTTGGCTATGGCCGCGGCGACATCATCCTGGGTGCTCAGCGGATTGGAAGCCGTGAGGCGCACATCGGCCCCGCCTAGCTTCAGGGCTTCCATGAGATTTCCAGTCTCGCTGGTGACATGGAGGCAGGCCGAAATCCGAAGCCCGCGCAAGGGTTTCTCCCGAGCGAACTTTTTCTTGATGGAATCGAGGACGGGCATGAATCGTCCCGCCCATTCGATCTTAAGACGGCCCTGAGGGGCCAATTTGAGGTCTCTGACGTCATATTCCATGGTCTTCCTTCCCTCGGTTAGATTCCGCATTCCCCGTTTCCCAAAGGCCCCGCCGGCCACGGCCCGGTTTTGAGGACACAAAAACCGCGGCCAGGGCCTCTCAGCGAAGCCCGGCGTCCCGGCGCAACGCCGCTGCCTTGTCGGTTTTCTCCCAAGTGAATTCGGGCTCGGTGCGGCCGAAATGCCCGTATACGGAGGTTTTCCGGTAGATGGGCCGAAGCAGGTCTAGAGCTCTGATCATAGCCTTGGGCCTGAGGGCGAAATTTGCCCGGATCAACTCCTTAATTTTATCCTCGGAGATCTTGGCCGTGCCGAACGTTTCGACCATGATCGACACGGGTTCGGCCACGCCGATGGCATAGGCGAGCTGGACCTCCAGCTTGTCGGCCAGCCCGGCAGCGACAATGTTCTTGGCGATATACCGGGCTGTGTAAGAGCCGGAGCGGTCCACTTTCGATGGATCTTTACCCGAGAAACTCCCGCCTCCGTGGCTGCCCACGCCCCCGTATGTATCGACAATAATCTTGCGTCCAGTCATCCCGGTATCGGCCAAAGGCCCGCCCTGCTCGAACCGGCCTGTTCCGTTGATAATAATCTTAGTCTTCTTGTCGATCATCCCGGCGGGAATGACCTTGCGGACAACCATTTTCAACAGGCTGTCTTGAAGGTCGCTCATCTTGACTGTGGAGTTGTGCTGGGCGGCGAGGACGACGGCTTGAACGCGCTTGGGGACATCGCCTTCATATTCGACCGTCACCTGCGATTTCCCGTCCGGTCTCAGGAACGGCAAGGTTTTGTCTCGGCGGACCTCGCGGAGACGGTGGACAAGCCGGTGGGCGAGGACGATCGGAAGGGGCATCAGCTCCTTCGTCTCTCGGCAGGCATAGCCGAACATGATGCCCTGATCTCCGGCCCCCTGCTCGTGTTCTGCGGTCTCATCGACTCCGGCGGCGATATCGGGCGATTGCTCGTGTATCGTTGAGATGACGCAGCAGGTTTCGTAGTCGAATCCGAACACAGCCCTTGTATAGCCGATGTCCCGGATGACGCTCCGGACGGTTCTCTGAAAATCGCAATAACCGTTGGTCGTGATCTCCCCGGCGATCAAGACGAGGCCTGTCGTCGCCAAGGTCTCGCAGGCCACCCGGCTCTGCGGGTCCTGGGCGATGAGGTCGTCCAGAACGGTATCGGAGATCTGGTCACAAATCTTGTCCGGATGTCCTTCGGTTACAGACTCCGAGGTAAAAAGATGCTTTCCGGCCTGGCTCATCATTGGCCTCCTTGGTTCAGGCGATTGGCAAAGCCGCATGTTATATCAAATGTTGCCGTTTTTCAACGGCGCGGCAAAATTGAATTTTTGATTGGCTTTGTGTTATTTTAGAAAATGTCGCCAAGACAGAAGAAGAAAATGACGCCGCAACGATATTTCTGGGCCGGTCTTTGTCTTTTCCTGGCTGCCGGCTTGCTCGCCCCGTCGGTTCAAGTCGAGACGGGTTTTCCATTCCCCTTCTCCCACCATACACTTAGGAACGGACTCCAGGTTGTCATTTCCGAGGATGATTCGCTGCCTTTAGTGTCGGTCGTGCTGGCTTACCAGGCCGGGTCCCTTCAAGAGCAGCCGGGGAAGACCGGATTGGCCCATCTGCTCGAGAACA
>CAYOZW010000148.1:0-8278 GCA_964408495.1 uncultured Eubacteriales bacterium | reverse complement strand
CAGCTTTTTTAACTCATGAGCCAGGAGTCCGATAAGCGAACTTAGTCTTGAGTTTTTGTCCGATCTCTTCGATCCAGGCCAAAATAGCTTGGGAGTGACGACATTCCCAAGCTATTTATCGTTTTGATATCCGGCTTTGGGCTATGGTATAGTCTTTGGCTATTGAGAGCAGCATGACTGGACAGTCGGCCATTCCCGCCCGCATCGTCATCGGGGTGACCGGCCACCGCCGGCTGCAGAACGAGGCGCTCCTGGCTTTGGAGGTGGCCGCCGTCTTGGATAAAATCGAAAGCCTCTTGCCGCCGCTCAAGAAAACAGCGGTCGCGTTCACGGCCCTCTCGCCGTTGGCCGAAGGAGCCGACCGTCTGGTGACCCGGATCATCCTCGAGAGATCCGGCTGCCAGCTGGATGTGGTCCTGCCCATGGGGAAAGAGGATTACGCCGCAGATTTCTCACTTCCGGAATCACGGGCCGAATTCGAGGACTTTCTCTCAAGGGCCCGGACGACCCGACAGCTCCCGCCATCTCCATCGCGGGCCGACGCTTACGCTCAAGCCGGCCGCTATGTTGTCGACCATTGCGATATCCTCATCGCGATTTGGGATGGTAAGCCCGGGAGCGGGCGGGGAGGGACATCAGAGACCATCAGCTACGCCAGGGCCATGCAACGGCCCTTCTTTTGGATTCATGCCGACGCCCCTGCGAAAACCACGTTTGAGCGGGGCCGCGGCTTCAGCGCCCGGGCCTTCGGGGACCTGGACGTGGTCAACTCCGAGCGGGCGGATAAGCGCCGGGCCGGAGAAAAGCGAGGTAAGCGCTAGCATTTAAGGAATATGGAATCGATCGATGAGGAGCACTCATGAACCGAAAATATCGCGGTTTGATTTCTGGTTTTGTCCTCTTCAGCGGGCTCATCGTTGTCTCTTCGCTCGCCCAGGAAAGCACGGCAGGGGCCGTTCTATGCCAGGGCCAAGTGCTCGAAAGTCTGCGTTTTTCGAGTGCCATTGTCGGCAGTGAAGTGGCGTATACAGTTTACCTTCCGCCGGATTATCAAACGTCCACTCGCCGCTATCCCGTTGTCTACCTCCTCCATGGCTTCACCGATGACGACTCAGCCTGGGTTCAGTTCGGCGAAGTGAACCTGGCGGCCGACCGGGCGATCGCCCAGCGGGAAATCCCGCCACTCATCATTGTCATGCCGGACGCCGGCGTCACCTGGTACATCAATGACCTCCAGGGCAAAGTGAGGTATGAAGACATGTTTGTCCAGGAGTTCATCCCCTATATCGATAAGACCTACAGGACGCGGCCGGCGAAGGGATTCCGCGGCATCGCCGGCCTTTCCATGGGCGGCTGGGGAGCGCTGATGTTCTCGATGCGTCATCCTGATCTATTCGCGGCCTGCGCCGCCTTCAGCGCCGCCGTCTGGATGGACGAAGATATCGTCTCGATACAGCAGCCGATGTATGACCGGCTTTTCTCGGACATATTCGGGTCGAAACCTTCAGGGCAAGACCGACTCAATCCGCATTTCCGGCAATACCACCCGCTCGACCTGGCCAAAACGCTGCCAGTCGCAAGCCTCAAGAAAGTGCACTTTTATATCGACTGCGGGGATGACGATTTTCTCATAAAAGGGAACGCGGCCCTTCATATCGTCTTGAACGAGCGCAAGGTCCCTCATGAATTCCGGGTCCGAGATGGAGAGCACTCCTGGATCTATTGGCGGACGGGCATCATCGAGGGACTGAAATCCATCGGGCGGATCTTCCAGCGCTGAACGGCGATGGATCGCCCCAAGGAGCGCGGATTTTGAGCCCTTTAGAGAAAGCGCGGTCGGAAAACGGGCTGGAACGGAAACTCGGGCTCTTCCCGGTCACCAACATCGTCATCGCCAACATGATCGGCGCCGGGATCTTCACCACTTCCGGACTCTTGATGGGCGACCTCAGAGAGCCGCTGCTCATGCTCGGCCTCTGGGCGGTCGGAGGAATCATTGCCTTGTGCGGCGCTCTCGCCTACGGAGAGCTGGGGGCGGCTATCCCCCGGGCCGGAGGAGAATATGCCTTCCTCTCCCGGCTGTTCCACCCACTCTTCGGGTTCCTGAGCGGCTGGGTTTCGTTCTTCGCCGGATTTTCGGCGCCTATCGCGGCGTCGGCCATCGGATTCTCTGAGTATCTCACCCGGGCCTTTCCTGGCCTTCTGAGCCTAGGTCAACCGGAAGGTTCAACCGAGGGGATGATCATCAAGAAGACTCTCTCCATAATGGTTATCATCATTTTCACGCTGATCCACGCCCGCGGTATCGAGGTCGGTGCCAAGGTCCAGAACGTCCTCACTCTCTTGAAGGTCTTCCTGATCGTCGGTTTGATCGTCCTCGGTTTTACCCTAGGCCGTGGCGACCTCGGGAATTTCAGCCGCGGGTCCGGTTTTAGCTTCAATTTCGGCGGCTTCAAGACGATCGGGCTCTCCCTGATGTGGATCATGTTCGCCTACAGCGGCTGGAACGCCTCGGCCTACATCGGGTCCGAGATCAAGAATCCGCGGCGGAACCTGCCGCGCTCTCTCATCCTCGGGACAGGGATCGTCCTCGCCCTTTATATTCTGATGAACGTTTTCTACGTCTACGCGATCCCGCCCGACAAGATGGCCGGAGTGATCTCGATCGGCGGCTTGGCAGTAGGGAACCTTTTCGGCCCGTCCTTCGAAAGCGCCCTGTCCGTTCTTATCGCCGTGGCCCTTTTCTCCTCGCTCAGCGCCTTCATCATCCTGGGGCCACGGGTCTACTATGCCATGGCCTGTGACCGTTGCTTCTTTCCTTTTGCCGCCGCCGTCCACCCGAGATACAAGGTGCCGTCGCGCTCCATCATGTTGCAGGGATTGATCGCCTCCGTCTTGGTCCTTTTCGGAACGTTCGACCAGATTCTCACCTATATGGGATTCTCCCTGGGGCTCTTCCCGGTCCTGGCCGTCATCGGGGTCTTCAAACTCAGAAGAAAGGGGACGAGTGAATACAAAATGCCCGGTTTTCCGGTCATACCGGTGGCCTATGTTCTGGCCGGCAGCGCTATCCTCGTTCTGGGTTACTTGGAGCGCCCTGTCGAATCCTCGATTGCCCTGGGTATGGCCCTGATCGGAATTCCCTTCTATTTTATCTTCAAGCGCAGTCAAAGATGAGCCCGGCCGAAACAGAGGCCCGGCTCGCTTATAGACAAGCTTTCTATTGAATCCCCAGGCTCGAGGAATCCCATAATCCCTCTCCCTGGATGGGAGAGGGTGATATTCTTGATTCTACTCAAATTGAAAATTACCTGATCCATTCGGGCTTTTTGGTGCCGGGGCGTTCGAGAAGTGGCCGTGGGCGATCCGGAATTCGTCCCCGTCTTTGATGTAAACAAAGGTGAAGCGGCCGCTTCCCAAGGCGAGTCTCTTTTCGACCGTCATTAGTATTCTCCCCGGGTAGAAGTGGGCTTTGTTCCCCCCAGCTTGAGGCTCAACCGGTACCGGTAGCCCAAGTCTTTGGATTGGAACTTGAGGGAGCGGATGATCCTGAGTTCCGGGTTATTCCATTTAGCGATACAAGCGTAGATCTCCTTGAACCCCTTTTTCTTGGCATAGGCGACGACGGCTTCGTGAAGCCGAGTCGAAACCCCCTTCTTGCGGAAGGGCTTGGAGACGAAGGTGATCTGCATGTAGAATTCCGCAGTGCGCTGACCGGGAGCCAGCGGGAGCTTGTCGTACATGTTGTCGATCTCCGGTGTCCCCAGCGAGGGGAAACCCATGAGATACCCGACAATCTTCCCCTCGATCTCGGCCACCCAGGTCTTGTACTTAGTGGCCGGCTTGAGATAACGTTTCCGATAATCTTCGAGGCCGGACTTGATCTTGGCCTTGAATTTTTCGGCCATCTCCGCTTCGAGCTCGCGGACGAGGCCAAGGACCTGTTCGAGGTCCTTCGGCCGGTATTCCCGGATGGCGACGTCGAGTTCCATGGTCGTTCTCCCGCGCCCTCTTCGGCCGGACTCCTCTGGCCGGGCGTCTAATGAATAAGCGCTATTATACATCAAAATAACCTCTGCCCAGCCGTGCTCCGAAGAGCTAATCGAACCAAAAGAGTCAAGCCGCTCCCGGTTGACTCGGATTTTGGGGCTATGGTATAGACCATAGCGAAGTGTCAATCCCAGGTTTCTTCCCGGGTTTCCCCCCCTTGGCAGACGCGAAGGAGCCGGGCGAGGCTTTTCTCGTCCCCCCGAACAACATAGTTCCTTACGGCTCGATTAATCACACCTAAAAACATATGCTCTGGATTTGCCTTGGCAACCGTCACGGTAAGGCGAAGAAATAGAGTCTGGCCGCATTGCGCTCGGTCGAAAGGAATGCACCATGATCAGCATCCTCGATAGGATGTAAGGGGAAGGAGAAATAATGATGATAAAGAGCAACTATCAGGCAAATCGAATAGCACGGATTTTGCTAACGCCGTCCCTGATATTTTGTTTGTTTTCCACCTGTGCCCAAAAACCGGATTGGGCGGACAAAAGTGATAAAATCGTTCGGGAGAAAGGGATCACCGGCCGGACGAGGGCGGACATCCCGAAGGTCAACCTCGCTTCCAACCTCGAGGCCGGGGTTGTCACGAATATGGCTTCGCTCCCCGAGATCGAGCTCGCTCCGGGAGTTATAGCCCGGTTTTATTGGGGACAGGGAAACCTCGTTTGCTGGATGCGCCTTGACGCGGCCGCCGAAATCCCCAGGGAACAATTGCCGGGGGAACGGATCATGGTGGTGATGAGGGGAGAAGTCGATCAACTTCTCGGCGGGAATTTTCTGACCATGCGGGCGGTCCGGGCGGAAGTGCCCGACGGCACGCACGGCGGAACGCCGAGGAACGATTTTGTCTATCTCGAGGAAGGGACAGACAACGCCCTCAAAGCCGGCCCGGACGGCGCGGAAATCCTCGAGGTCTACTGGCCGCCGCGGCTCGACTACCTGCAAAAAGCGGGAATCCAGGGACTCCCGGGAAACATCAAGAAGGGGGATTTCCCGCTCGAGCCGACAGTGAGGCCCGGCATCGTTCAGACGCTCCAGGAGATCCAGTGGACCGAGCTCAGCCCCGGAGCGAACTCCCGGCTCATCGCCGGACGTGGGGCCCAACTCAACTTTCTCCGGATGAACCCGGAAGCGACCTTCCCCGAGCATATTCATCCTGAGGAACAACTGATGATCGTCCTCCGTGGATCGATCGACGAAGGGATCCTCGACGGCGTCACGACGATGAAGAAAGATGACCTCCTTTTCCTGCCCGGGAATATGGTCCATGGGGGGACGGTCGGTGAGCTCGGCTGCGATGTCCTCGACGTTTTCTGGCCGCCTCGTCCGGATTATACCGAGAACATGGCCGCGCGTCTGAACGCCTATCATGCGATCATTCCTGAGGATGCTCGGGTCGAACTTATTGTCGACGGGGCAAACCAGGAACCGGGGCTGACCTTCAACGAGGGACCGAAGTGGCTCAGCGGGAAGCTTTACTTTTCCAGCATGTATTTCGACCAGAGCTGGGCGGGCGACCCGAAGCGGAGTGCTATTGTCGAAATGGATGAGGATGGCGTCTACCGCTATATCTCCCAGGGCCAGATGCAGGCGAACGGCTTGATGCCGCTCCAGAACGGGAACTTGGCCGTCTGTGACATGTTCGGACATCGGATCGTCGAGATGACGACCCGAGGGACGATCGTCCGGACGCTGGCCTCAAGCTACGGCGGGAAGCCTCTGGACGGGCCGAACGACCTCGTTGCTGATGCCAAAGGCGGCCTCTATTTCACGGACCCGCAGTTCACCCCGGACGCCCGGAAAAACCAGCCGGGGAGGGCCGTTTTCTACCGGACCCAGGACGGAAAGGTCATCCGGGTGATCGAGCCCGACGTTTTCGCCATGCCCAACGGCGTTCTCCTCAGCCCGGATGGGAAAACACTCTACGTCAACAACACCTACGACAGCGAGACGTTCTGGAACGTGGATACCGACAAGGACAATTGGGTTTGGGCGTACGATGTCAACGAGGACGGGACGCTGGCCAACGGCCGGAAATTCGCCGAACTCCATCTTACCGCGGATGTCCTGGACCGGAAGGGCCGGTCGACGAGCGCCGACGGCATGACCATCGACGAACTTGGAAACATCTACGTGGCCACTTACGCCGGCCTGCAGATCTTCAATAACCAGGGAGAGTTCATCGGGATGGTTTATACACCGGTTTTCCCGGTGAGCTGTTGCTTCGGCGGCGAGGACATGAAGACGCTTTATGTCGTAGGCTACGACAGAGTTTATCGGGTTCGAACCAACGTGAAGGGATTCCAATATCCGCCGCAACCAAAGGCGACATAGCGATAAAAAAAAGACGCAGTGACAATTCATAACCCGAAGATATGGCAAAAGATAACCAGCCTGAGGATAAAGCGACACAATAATTGATTTTGATAGTGCATAAAGTGAAAAGCAAGAAAATCCCTCTCCCTAGATGGGAGAGGGTCGGGGAGAGGGTGATCGCAGGAAATGGGAAATATGATGACGGAAATATGGTGACGGTATATTCTATTCCCAATTTCAGCGTGTGAGATCAGTGCGGCAACCAGGTTTTTCTAAGGAGGGAGATTCTGAGAAGAAAAAAGGGGAAATGATATCCTGTCACCAATTAAGGAGGGGACCGTCAGCCTTGAAGTTGGAATGCAGAACGGCGGGATGGCCACTGGGATCGCCATGGAGGTCCTGAAGAGTGCCAAGGCCGCTCTTGCGCCGGCCATCTTCGGGCCCTGGATGAATATCTCGGGCTCGGTTCTGGCCTCCTGGCGGAGGCGGCGGCCGGCAAAAAATAGGGGATAAAGCCTTATTCGAAAAATCTAGGTTTGGAGGTTCACATGAGCACGTTTTTAAAATCGATCGACGCCGCACTCGTGTATAACACGATCCTGAAGATCATCCCGGATGTCCTGGGGGCGCTGGCGGTACTGTTCGGCTTCTGGCTCCTCTTCCGTCTCACCCGGGGGCCGGCAAGATTTGTCCTCGAAAAAGCGAAAATCCACAAGAACCTGATCGACCTTCTCATCGATAATGTGTACAAAGTGATGCTAATCATCTTTGCCGTCATCATGGCCGCTAGCCAGATCGGCCTGAACGTCGGGGCCATGCTGGCCGGGATCGGGGTTGCCGGGATCGCCTTGGGCTTCGCCGCCCAGGACTCCCTAGCCAATTCCATCGCCGGGTTTCTCATCTTCTGGGACAAGCCCTTTGAGGTGGGGGATCTGATCAGTGTCGCCGGCGAATATGGCCAGGTCAAGGAGATCACCCTCCGCAGCACCCGGATCCGAACCCTCAACAATACCTTTGTCGTTCTTCCAAACAAGGGCGTCATCGACCAGGTGCTGATCAATCACTCCAAGCACGGGGAGACGCGCATCGAAGTCCCTGTGGGCATCGCCTACAAGGAACATATTCCCGACGCCCGGAAGGTGATCCTGGAGAGGGTAAGGACATTGGAGGGGGTTCAGCAGGAGCCGGCCCCGGACGTGGTTGTGAAACAATTGGGGTCTTCGAGTGTCGACCTCATCGTCAGGGTCTGGATCGAGAATGCGAGATATGAAATGCCCGTTTTTTATCGGGTCATGGAGGCCAGCAAGCTAGCGCTGGATGCGGCGGGAATCCAGATCCCCTACCACCACCTGCAGCTTTTTATCGAAAGCGTCGATGACAAGATCTGGGAGAAGGCGGGTCAGCTCTCCCGGCTACCGTCGGCTGGAGCGGGCGGCCCTTAATAATCGTCCCCTCAAATACAGTTTTCCCGGGGAAAAACATCACTTTCCAGTGCCCTGGTGCAAACCTATTTATGAAAGAGAAAGTCAGACATTGCCTCTCCCTGGCCGGGAGAAAGGATCTCATTTTTTGGATAGCCTATGCAACGGAGACGGGTTTATCAAGCGGATAGATATTCTCGCCCAGGAGAACTTGAGCGGCCGCGTCCATGCCGGTTGTCCGGAGTGGAGGGTGTCCCTTTTTCTCGATATCGACGAGGGTTCCACCTGGAGAAATGGTGAAGCGGTACGGACCTGGGTCCATTTGGAACGGCTTTAGGCCTGAGTCCAGCTGGAGTGGTCTTAACCCGCCATCCAAAGATAAGGCGGAAACCATGATGATCAAAAAGACGGTCGCGGTTTTCCAGCTCGGTTTTTTCATGCCAGATGAATATTTGCCTTGGAGGCCGAGTCATTGAGAGCGGCTTTCATAA
>CAYOZW010000147.1:5151-8416 GCA_964408495.1 uncultured Eubacteriales bacterium | reverse complement strand
GGGATATCCTGGAACTTATAGACGAGGTCTCCAAGCCACAGCAGGCCATCTCCCCCGAAAAGCCTCTCCCCCAGGAGCGAGCGGGAAAACTGGCTTTCCAGGAGGAAATAGAAGGGCGCTACGACGAGAAGAGAGAAAAGCAAGTAGATAAACCACAGCAGGGCCAGCATCCTCCCCTTTCGTGCGGCTGTACCAAAACCCTGGCCGAAAAGTTTGATGATACCCATGGTCTTTTCTCCTAGCTCAAGGCGCTGAGATAATGAAGAGAATTCTGAACCCAGAAGAGAAGGCGCGAGGCCAGCCGGATGACACCGCCCTTGCCGGGCTTCACTTTCAGGCTGTTGTTGGAGATGTTGGAATCGACGAGCCAGACAAGGTCCGTATCGATCTCGGCGAACTTCGCCCGGGAAGAGGATTCAAAGCGGAATTTTTCCCAACGGCTCTGACCATCCCAGGACCCGACCTCCTCGCTTCCGTCTTCGAAGACGACGCGCAATTTGATCCGGGCTTCGCCGCCGACGCGGGCCTCGCCGAACCTCCGGACCGTGACATCGGTGACATATGTTTTCCGGGTTGGCTTCTTTGCCTTATCCGGCTTTTCCTCCTTGTCGATATCCTCGGGCTTGACTTCCTTCTTCTCTCCGTCGATGCCGAAGACACCGAGATAGCGGTCTTTTTTCTCGGAGGTCCGCAGGCTCGCTATCCCGTAATCAAAATTATGGGTCTTGAAGAAGAGTTCCTTGAAGAACCAGGTCAAGTCTTGTCCGCTGACCTCGCTGGCAACGTCAATAAAATCCTGGGTATGCGGATGCCGGTAGCGGAAGCGCATCTGGAATGTCCGCATGACCCGGAGCATCGTCGCTTCTCCCAGATAGCGTTCCAGGGTGTTCAGGCAGGTCGAAGCCCTCATATAGACGTTCATCCCGTAGCTTGTCCCGTCGATGAACTTCCAGGAGTACGTCGTCACCGGGTCGCGCTCGGCGACGAGGACGGCGGCCACGCGGTCGAGCTGGTAGTCATAGTAACGGGGAAGGTTGATGATTTTTGTCAGCGGCCAGCCGAACAGCGATGTCGAAGCCATCCCGGGACCGTAGGCTTTACCCTGAACCCGGCCGGTTGAATAGGTGTTGATGCCCTCATCGAGCCAGGCCTCTTCGAACTCGTTATTGGCCGCCAAACCGTACCAATAGCCATGGCCGAACTCATGGATGATGACGCCTTCTGGCGAATGGACCTTCTGGTCTGTGATCACTCCCGTTCCTGCCGTGAACAGGGTCGGGTATTCCATCCCCCCGCTTCCTGTTCGGAATGGCGGATCGACCATGGTCACGGTCTCGTAGGGATAGGGTCCGAACCAGAGACCGTAATACTTTAAGGCCATGCGCAAGGCCTTGAAATGGCGTTCTGTTTGCTTCCTGTGTTCCGGCTCGATGAGGAGAATCATCTTGACATCGGGGAGCCTCAGCTCTTCGACAGGCAGCCCCACCGTTTTGGAAAGTTCGGTGTATTCTGCATCGCTGACTTCCCGGGCGGCGACGAAATCCCTTTCCACTTTGATGAAATCCGGGTCGGCCGTCCAGGCAAAGTCATGGATCCGCGACTGTTCAAACGTGTAGGTCACGGTCTTCCCGTCCTGAGCCGAGATGGCGCTTTTTTGCTTTCCCGAGGAGCCGATGACAAAGGACGCAGGCACGGTGATGTGGACAACGAAGTCGGCGAAATCGGCGAAGAATTCGCTGTGGAGATGGTATTGGTGGCAATTCCATCCCCTCCCCTCTTCGTAGACACCGGGCTTGGGAAACCACTGGGCAATGAAGTATGAATTCTGGTAATACCCGGAGCGGGCGATCGTCCGGGGGATTTTGGATTCGAATTCGACTTCCAGGCTAACCTCCTCCCCCGGCCTGACGGGAGCCGGGAAGAGCACCCGGGCGACGGTCTGATCCTCGGGATAGGCGGGCTGGTCGGGGATCATGAACTCGAGAGTCGGCTTGAGGTCGGTGCCGTCGGCCAGGGCGATCCGGGGGATGTCGATCCATCCCCAACCGCCCTCCTCGTACCGCCTCCCCATCGCGCCTTCCCTCCGGGACTCTTCCAGCATGGCACTCCTCTCGTTCTTGAAAGCATTCCAATAGAGATGGAACCACATATCGGCGACCTCGTCTTGGGTCTCGTTGCGCCAGAGGATTTCCTCCCGACCGTGGAGCATTTTGCCGGCGTCGTCGAGCTCGACCCAGATCTCATAGCGAAGTGGCATTCCCTTCTCAGCCGGTTCTGTTTCCTGAACCGCCTGGAGACGGGGAACGATGAGCAGCGCGATGCCGAGAGCCAGCCCCCAGGCCGCTGTTTTCTTTTTCATTGTGCCCTCCTATATCCCTTCCTTGGGGAATTTCTCCCGGATGAGTTCCTGCCAGGCCTTGAACCGGGGGAAATACATGAATTCGAGAAAAAGGCTGACGAACAAGAGACAATAAAAATCCCGCACGAATCCGGCTATCAGAAAGAGGCCAAACCCGAGCACGGCCGGAAGCTCGGCCACCGTGGCCGTAGCGATGGAGGTCCGGCTCAGGCGGTGTTCAAAATCCTGGATATCCTCTCCGGGGTCGGCTTTTATTAAGGTTTTGGCCGTGATGCGGGTGAGCACGACCGCGCCGACCGCCGCTCCGTAGAAAACATAGCGCAGGGACGGCAGATGGGGTCCCGATAGAAAACCCGCGAAAGGCTTGAACTGAGACCTGACGAGCTCGACGATGAGCGCATCCAGGAACAGTCCGGCGACCAGGGCTCCGCTGACGATCGAAGTTGTCCGAAAAATCCGTCTCAAGCCGGAAACAGGCTCCAATATCATCTCCTTATTCTACGTAGACTCTGCCTAGAAAGTTCAATTCCGGCCTCATCGTTCCACATACAGGAGAAGGCTCTTCAGGTATTCGCTCTCCGGATGGTAGATATTGACCGGATGATCGAAGGCCAGACGGTGCTTTTGGATGATGCGCGCTTCCCGGCCCGCTTCGGCGGCTGCCTGGAAGACGACCTGGCGAAACAGGCGCTCGTCCACAAAATGGGAGCAGGAAAAAGTCAGAAGCAGGCCTTTCGGCCTGAGGTTCTGAAGAGCCAGCCGGTTGATGTCTTTGTAGCCCCGGCAGGCCGGGACAATATCCCGTCTCTTTTTGGCAAAGGCGGGCGGGTCGAGGATGATAAGATCATAAAGTGACGTCTGCCGCCGCAGGAAATCAAAGATGTCGGCGACCTCGAGAGGATTGCG
>CAYOZW010000147.1:0-5141 GCA_964408495.1 uncultured Eubacteriales bacterium | reverse complement strand
ATTGCGCTCTGCGGAAAATCCGTTCAGGCCGATATTCCGTTTGGCCAGGTCAATGGCCGGCCGCGAGGAATCGACAGAATGGACGGAGACGGCTCCTCCGGCCAGGGCCGCCACGGAAAACGCCCCCGTATAGCAGAATCCGTTCAGGACCTCTCGGCCGGAAGAGAGAGAACGGACCAACCTGCGCATTTCTCTCAGGTCGAGGAAGAAGCCTGTCTTTTGGGAGCCGGGTATTTCGATCAGAAATCGAGAGCCGTCCTCGTGAACACTCACTTCTTGGACCTCCTCGCCGTAGAGTTGCCCCTCGAATTCGGCGAGGCCTTCCTCCCGTCTCGTCGGCAGGCTGGATTTCTCGTAGATCGAGCGCGGCGCCAGGATTTTTATCAGCCAGTCAAGGATGACTGGCTTGAGCTTTTCCATCCCCCGGGTGGCGACCTGGACAACCAGGACATCATCGTAGCGGTCGATGACGAGCCCGGGCAGCCCATCCCCTTCTCCGTTGACAAGCCGATAGGCGTTTGTGTCCGGATCGACCAGCTTCTTGCGCAGAGCGATAGCGCCGGCCATGTTTTTTTCGATGGATTCGAGGGGCGGGGTCCGGCCGAAGCTCAGCATCCGGCCGATGATAGCGCTTTTCCGGTTGAAATAAGCGGACCCCAGAATTTCACCGGCGCTGCTCTTGACAGTCAGGATATCCCCATCCTCAAAGTCCGGGAGTTTCTCGACGGCGCCGCTGAAGATCCAGTGATGTCGTTGAAGGATGGGTTTATCCTTATTCTTTTTCAGGATGACGGCCGGCTCTGTCATGGGCTTCTTTTAAACGCCAGAGCTTTAAGCTCTGAGAGAAGGAGCTTGTCCGGCTCGGTCAGGGCGAAGCGCCCGGCCCGGCTGGGCGCTACCCAGCGGATTTCTTCGTGGTCGTGCAGGTTGAAAGCGCCGGAAAAGTGAGAGACAGCATAGGCCGCAAGATCGATGGAAAATGCGGGCGACCTGAAGCGGACCCGAGCAAGGAAGCGCCCGACGCGGGCGCGGATGCCGAATTCTTCGTGAAGCTCCCTGGCCAGGCATTCCCGGGGCGTCTCCCCCGGCTCCAGCTTTCCTCCTGGAAATTCCCAGAATCCGGAAAAGCGATCGCCCTCCTTGCGTTTGGCGATCAGCCAGCGGCCGTCCTTCTCCAGCACGGCGGCCAGGACGCGGAGCGGCTGCGGCTCGGCAGAGGTGGATCTCGGGGGCATGATATTTTTCGGGTAAACCCGCTCCTATCATAGTTTTCTTTGTTTTTTTTTCAAGTCCCGTCGGTTCCCCCCATCGGAACGATGGGTCCCCCCTCCGCTACGGGGGCTTTAGGGCGGCCTCCTTCGCCATCTGGCCAATAATGCTTGGGTGCCGTGACAATCGCGGAAGAGTGGCCGAGCGTATGCTATAATGGATCCCATGAGAGTTGTCATCTTAGCCTCTGAAGTTGTTCCTTTTGCCAAGACGGGAGGGCTGGCCGATGTGGCCGGGGCCCTGCCCAAATTTCTCGGCCCCCTGGGTGTCGAGACCAAGGTGATCCTTCCCCTCTATCGAGAGACGAGGAAGAAGGGGTTGTCTCTCCGTCCGGTCGCTAAAAATTTGGCTATGGACTGGGCCGGGAAGAAAGATAGTTTTTCTGTCTGGGGGTGGGAAGAGGGACCGGCCGACTTCCTCTTGGTGGAGAAAGACGAATTTTTTGACCGCGACCATCTTTACGGGACTCCGCAGGGTGACTATCCGGATAACGGCGAGCGCTTCGCGTTTTTTTCCAAAGCGGCCCTGGAGACGGTCAAACATCTGAGTTTCCGTCCCGATGTCGTCCACGCCCATGACTGGCAGGCCGCTATCGCCTTGGCCCTGCTCAAGTATGTCTACCCGGATGATCCGTTCTTCACCCACACGCGCTCGCTCTTCACCATCCATAACCTTGCCTACCAGGGCCTGTTCGGAAAGGGCATCCTTGACCGTATCGGCCTGCCGGGTTCGCTCTTCGACATGGAAGAGCTGGAGTTTTTTGGGAAGGTCAACTATCTCAAGGGGGGGATCCTGTATGCAACGGCCGTCAACACGGTCAGCCACCGCTACAGTCAGGAGATCCAGACGCCAGAGTTCGGCCACCGTCTCGACGGCCTCTTGCGCAAACGCCGGGACCGTCTTTTCGGGATCCTCAACGGGGCCGACTACGCCGATTGGAATCCGGCCACGGACAAATTTATCGCCCGCCCATTTGATCCGACCTATTTGGACGGTAAGAAGCAGTGCCGGAAAGATTTGCTCCAGGCGTTTTCTCTTCAGGACGTCGCCGAAGATACACCTGTTGTCGGGATGGTTTCCAGGCTGGCCGGCCAGAAGGGATTCGACATCCTCAGCAAGGCCCTGGAAGGGATTTTCGGGCTGGGAGCGATCCTGGTCATCCTCGGCACTGGTGAAGAAGTTTTTCAGAAGTCCCTGAGCGCCGCCCAAAAGAAGCATCCCCGGTCGTTCGGGCTGCGGATCGCTTTCGACGAGGCGCTTTCCCACAAGATTTATGCGGGCAGCGACATGTTTCTCATTCCTTCCCGCTACGAGCCCTGCGGTCTGACCCAGATGTACAGCCTCCGTTATGGCACGGTACCGGTGGTCAGGGCGACCGGCGGGCTGGACGATACGATCCAGGAATATGACCTTGCCCAGGGAACCGGGAACGGATTCAAGTTCGAGGATTATTCGGCATCCGGAATTATCTCCTCCCTCCAGAAGGCTATCTCCATCTTCCGGCAGGACGACCGCTGGCGCAAGCTCGTTCAGAAAGCCATGGCCTGCGATTTTTCCTGGGAGAAGTCGGCCCGTGAATATCTCCGCCTCTACCAGAAGCTCCCGATCCTCTAGCGGCCTCTCCTGAAATTTCCCTCGGAGAGTCATCCGCAGCGCCGGGACACTTACCTGGTGAATTCAAAAGCCCCGGCCGTTGGCGTCTTCTTGGATAGTTCCGACTGAGAAATGGGCGGGACGAACAGCTCGCTTTATTTGCCTTCTTTAGACCGGAGGAAACCCGCGGCGGTTTCCGGAGGCACCGGGTTGATGTAGAAGCCCGTCCCCCATTCGAACCCGGCGACCCGGGTCAGCACCGGGATGATTTCCATGTGCCAGTGGCAGCTCTCATCCAGTGTGACCCAGGCTTCGTGCCGCAGGTTGGGATTGGGCGCCTGGTGGATGTAAAAGTTGTACGGGGGGTCGGCCAGAATGTCCCGCAGCCTTCCCAGGGTCAGTTTGATCGCTTCGGCCAGTGACCGGAGCTCTCCTTTCTTGGCTTCCGAGAACCAGGGAGTATGGTGCAGCGGGTAAATGCGCATCTCGAAGGGGAAACGCGGGGCAAACGGAGTGATCACGCAAAAATGGTCGTTGCGGAGGACTAGACGGTCCCCTTTTTTCGTTTCTTCCCTGATGATGCGGCAGACAATGCATTCCCCGAACTCGCGGTGGAGACGCTCGCAGCCGTACAACTCCTCATTGATCTTTTTGGGGATGATCGGTGTGGCCACGATTTGGGAATGGGGGTGGCTGAGCGAGGCACCTGCTTCCCGGCCTTTGTTCTTGAAGACATGCACATACTTGTACTGGGATTCTTTTTCGATGCTGGTGACTCTTTCCTTATACATCTCGAGGACATCATGGAGATGTCCGAGCGGAAGGTCGGGCAGCTCTTGGCCATGGTCGGGAGTTTCAATGATGACTTCGTGAACCCCCACTCCTTCCATCCACTGGAAAATGCCCTCGTCGTGGCGTTCCGGAGGAAGTCCTCTATTCAGCGCCGGAAACTTATTGGGAACGGTCCTCACCCACCAGCCCGGATGATTCGGCCGGGTGCCGTGTTTCCTGAGCGAGGCCACTTCGGGAGGGGTTTTTGATTCATTGCCTTCGCAGAATGGACAGAACGCCGGCACGGGCTCTTTTCCTGTCGATTGAGCGGGACGGAAATCGTCGGGCCTTTTGCTCCGTTCCGAGGCGATAATGACCCAGCGGCCGCTGATGATATCCTTGCGCAGTTCGGACATGAGCTAACCGATCAGCTCCTTGATCTTGGCTTTGAGCTCTTCCAGAGATGCCGATTTAACGATATAGGCGTCCGCGGCCCAGGTCATGAAATCGTGCTTATAGCTCTGATAAGCGGTGTTGATGATGATCGGGATGTCCTTGCGGAGGCCCATGATCTGGGTGATCAACTCGATCCCGTTCTTCTTGGGCATGCGGATGTCGGTGACGATGAGGTCGAAGCTGTTGGTGCGAAGCTTCTTGAGGGCCGCATCCGCGTCCAGCACAGCGGTCACGCTATACCCCGCCTTGGTCAATTCCTCCTTGTAAAGAAGGCAGAGGTTTTTCTCGTCTTCGACGATGAGCAATTTCTTTTTCATGCTTTCGCTCCCCTTTTTCTCGGCTGAGTTTTAAAATAAAGCTTGAAGGTCGTCCCCTTGCCTTCGGTGCTCTTGATATCGATCCGGCCCCCGCAGGCATCGATGACCCTTTTGACATAGGCCAATCCGAGTCCCATCCCTTTCTCCTTGGTGGAGACAAAGGATTCGAAGATCTTGTTCTTGACGCATTCGGGGATTCCCGGGCCCGTGTCCTGGACCGCGACGACCGCCCAATCGGCGTTCTCCCGGTAGGCCCGTAAATAGATTTTCCCCTCGGTGCCGACGGCTTCGATGGCGTTGTCCACGACGTTCCGGACGGCCTCTCCAGTATGAATCGGATCGCAGAGGACGATCTGGAGACCGGCTTCAACATCCACATCAATAGTCAATTTCAGGCTGTCGATTCGAGGCTTGACCGATTCAAGGACGAGGTTGAGCATCTCTTGGACATCGATGGCGCTTTTTTCCCGGATATCCACCCGGAGAAATTGAGTCAGCTGGAGCAGGGTTTTTTCCAGCCGACGGATCTCGCTCCGGATGATCTGAAGGTTTCTCTTCCTCTTTCTCGGCCCGATCTTGGGGTCGAGAAGCTGGTCGGCGAAACCTCCGATCATGACCAAAGGGTTGCGGAGCTGATGGGTGACGAACATGGCCATCTCCCCCATGGCCGCCACTCTTTTCATGTCGACGATCCTTTTTTGCAGCTTGGTCGTGTAGACATAGTTGCTGGCGATG
>CAYOZW010000146.1:6837-8454 GCA_964408495.1 uncultured Eubacteriales bacterium | reverse complement strand
CGTCAGTTTTCTGACGGGGGGAACCGACGGGACTGGTTCCCCGGGGTGCGGGGGCGAAGGGCGGCCCCCTGCACCTATCGATTCACACAAACTGAAATGTTTGCCCAAAGCCGGGCCCCGTTGACACCCTCCTCGTCATAGTGATAGGTTGAGGCGAAGGAGCGAACGATGCCTCGAAAAAACCCTTCCACCGGAATGACCCGGCGCAATTTCCTCAAAGCCGCCGGAGTGACCCTGGCTGCACCGGCCATTCTTCCCCTTCGGACGATCGCCCAGACGCCGCCGAGCGACACGATGCTCCTGGGAGTCATCGGCACCGGCCGGCAGGGCCAGGGCGACATGCAGGAGCTCATCTATCGCGGCCTCGAGAGCGGCGCCCGGGTCGTGGCCGTCTGTGATGTCGACAATCACCGTCTCGAGAACGCCCAATGGCTGGCCGAAAAGACCTATGCCGCCGAGCTCGGCAAAGCCAATTACAAGGGCATCGATACCTACCGCGACTTCCGCGAGCTCCTGGCCCGCCCGGACATCGACGCCGTCCTGATCGTTTCCCCGGACTTCTGGCACGCGCTTCACGGCATCGCCGCGGCCAAGGCGGGTAAGGATATCTACATCGAAAAACCCCTCACCTACTCCATCGCCGAAGGCCGCCGCCTCGTCGAGGCCGTTCGTCAAAACAAGCGCATCCTCCAGGTCGGCTCGCAACAGCGTTCGTCCATCTACTTCCGGATAGCCTGCGAAGCTGTCCGCAACCAACGCATCGGGAAACTGCAGACAATCCGGGTCTGGCTCCCCGAGGACCAGGGCGCCGGCGACCCCGCAGAGATGCCCGTGCCGAAAAACCTCGACTACAATTTCTGGATGGGCCCCACTTCGCCGGCGCCTTTCAGCCAGGACCGGGTGCATCCCCAGATGGACTATTCACGGCCCGGCTGGCTCCAGATCGAGGGTTACTGCCGGGGTATGATCACCGGCTGGGGGTCCCACATGAACGATATCGCCCAGTGGGGAAACGGCAGCGATGACACGGGACCGGTCGAATTCGAGGCCAAAGCGGAGTTCCCCGACCGCGGCCTGTTCGACGTCCACACGACTTTCCGGTGCGAGGCGCTATACGCCAACGGAGTCCATCTTATCATGGAGACGGGCGATCCGGCCGGGGTACGCTTCGAAGGGGACCACGGCTGGGTTTTCGTTGTCCGGGGAGAGGTCACGGCCTCCGACCCGGCGCTCCTCAAGCAGGAGCCCGGTGAGGGCGAGGTCCGCCTCTACCGTAGCGGCAACCACATAAAAAATTTCCTGGAGTGCATGCGCAGCCGCCGGGATCCCGTGGCTCCGGTCGAGACCGGGCATCGCTCCAACACCATCTGCGTCCTGGCCCACATCGGCATGAAGCTTGGTCGAAAGCTGCGCTGGGACCCCGAGGCCGAACGTTTCCTCGGTGACGACGAGGCCAACGCCTGGCTGGACTATCCGCACCGCGAGCCTTGGACCATCTGACAAATATGTCATCCGGCAAATCCATAGCGAGACATCGAAGATGTCGCGGCGATCGCACTCTGCTGCGGCGTCGCCTCGCAACCACTTCGTTCCTAGCGATAACTTCATAACGCGTTT
>CAYOZW010000146.1:0-6827 GCA_964408495.1 uncultured Eubacteriales bacterium | reverse complement strand
GCGTCGGATGTGGCTGGGCATAATAATTTTGATGCTATGGCCGGTTTTCAGCCGGGCGGATACGCCGAAGGTTGAGCTCCGGCGGGACGATAGCGCCGGCCGCCTCCAGATCCTCATCGACGGCCGCGAGGTCCTGGTCTACCAATACGCCCCGTCACTCGACCTCCCCCACTACTGGCCGCTCCGAAGCCCCGGCGGAAAGAACATGCTGGTCCAGCAGACCGAGCCGTATCCTCACCACCGCTCCTTCTGGTTCGCGGACACTGTGCGGCTGAACGGCGGGCGCAAGGTCAGCCTTTATAACGCTTTTTATTCGGGCCGGAAGACCGGCGAAAATGCCTACGAGCCGCCGTTCCGCGACCACATCCGCCATCTCCGGTTCATCCGCTTGGAAGCGAAGGGCCATCAAGCCGTCGTCGATGCCGAGCTTATCTGGGAGATGGACGGTGATACCCCGGTTCTTAAGGAAGAACGCCGGCTGGTCGTCTATACCCTGGCGGATGGCGAATATTTCCTGGGCCTGAACTTCAAGCTAATCTCCGCATACGGCGACGTCGAATTCATCAGTGACGATGTCCACTACGCCTGGCCTTATCTCCGTCTGGAGAAAGAATGGAGCGGTGAGAACGGAGGCAAGCTCATCACCGACACCGGGGCGACCGGCCAGGAGGCGACGAACCTGAAGGTCGCACGCTGGGTCGATTACTCAAACACGGCCGCCGGCGAGAAGGCCGGTGTCGCCGTTTTTCAGTGGCCGGATGGTCAGGAACATCGCTGGCTGACCCGCGAGTACGGATGCTTCGGCCCGCGCCGGCCAGACGAACAAAGCGGAAAGCCTTTCACACTTAAAAAGGGCGAGACAATCAACCAGCGCGTGGGCATCCTGGTCCATAAGGGCGATTTGAAAGCAGGCCGGGTGGCGGAACGCTATGCGCTCTATGTCGGAGAGGAATGTCCACAATGAAACGCCGGGAGTTCATAGGATGTGCGGCGGGAGTAACGGCCGGCGCCGCTTTCGGTTTCTTCCGCTCACTGGATGCCGAAGTGCCCCGCAACGCCAAGATCGACCGGATCGATCTATTCCCGGTGGTCTATCCGACGGCGGGATATTTCAAGTTTTTCGGCGGCCCCGGCGGCTCGGCCGGCCGAGCCGCGGTGATCATCAAGATCACGGCCAATGACGGGACGATCGGCTGGGGCCAAGCTGTTCCGCTCCCCAAGTGGAGCTATGAGACTCTGGAGACAGCGGTCATTGCCATCCGTGATTATTATGCGCCGGCGCTCATCGGCCTCGACCCGGCTGATATCGAAGGGGCGCATGCCGAGATGGATAAGGTTATAGCTCCAGGCTTCTCGACCGGGATGCCGATCAGCCGCGCCGGAATCGATATTGCTCTCCATGACCTCGCCGCCAAGCTGCACGGTCAATCGCTGGCCCGGACGTGGGGAAAACCCGCCGGAGCGCCGATTCCCCTCAGCTGGACGGTGAATGTCACGGACATCTCTAAGGTCGGCGCCGTTATGGACGAGGGGAAAAAGCGCGGCTACCGCCATTTTAACATTAAGGTCGCTCCCGACCCCGATTTCGATGTCGCTCTTGCCCACGAGGTCCGCCGCCTGGCCCCGGAAACCTTTATATGGGCCGATGCCAACGGCGGATACGACCCCGACACCGCACTAAAGGCAACGCCCCGCCTGGCCGACGCAGGCGTCGATGTCCTCGAAGCGCCGCTCCGGCCCAACCGCATCAGCGGCTACCAAGCCCTCAAAAAGCAGGCTGCTCTTCCGATCTTGATGGACGAAGGGGTGGTCTCTCCCACCGACCTTGAGGAGTTTGTCAAGCTGGGCATGCTAGACGGCATGGCCATGAAGCCGGCCCGTTGCGGTGGACTAACATCGTGCCGCCGGCAGATCGAGATCTGCCTCGAGCATGGCCTGATGTGGTTGGGGAGCGGCCTCACCGATCCGGATATCTCGCTCGCCGCGTCGCTCTGTCTCTATGGAGCGTACGGACTCAAAAAACCGGCGGCGCTCAATGGTCCCCAGTTCCTGACGGCCGATATCCTCAAGAAACCGCTGCGCATCGAAGACGGCTTCGCCCATGTCCCTTCCGGTCCCGGCCTCGGCATCGAGGTCGATGAGGTCAAGGTCATCGAATTGATGAACCGCAGCAACACGGACAAGCTCCTTCGGTCATGACACAATAGGCGCATGAAAAAGCTTTAAGAGTTCTCTCGTTTTATTTATTACGTATAATTGACATATATGGCCATAACATGTATTATATAATCAGAGGATCACCGCTATGGCTTCATTGACCATTAAACAATCTATAGAGGTCTTCCACCTTGTTTTATTAGGACACCTCGGACGAAAATTGGACAAACAAAAGTGGGCTCTAAAAGGCGGCTGCAATCTGCGGTTCTTCTTTAAAAGTCCACGGTATTCCGACGACATGGATCTGGACGTTCAGGCCATACCTGTCGATGTTCTCCGCGAAAAAGTTAACGCCATCATCACGGGAAGGCCCTTCAAAACGGTTCTCGAGGTCCGGGACATAGCGATCGAACACGTGACGGAGCACAAGCAGACCGGAACGACCCAGAGATGGAAATTCGGCCTCTTGGTCCCGGGTCTCGAGCAACCCATCCCCACAAAGGTCGAGTTTTCAAGGAGAGGGCTGGAAGAAGGGAGTGTTTTCGAGCCAGTATCGCCAGAGATTGCCCTCCTCTACGAACTCCCCCCTTTGATGGCCAACCATTATCCGGCCCCGGTTGTCTGGCGGCAAAAAATCGGCGCGATTGTCTCCCGGACCACATCCCAGGCCAGGGACATCTTTGACCTTCATCTTCTCCTGGAGGCGGGGCTGAAACCCACCGATAGCTGCTCAGCCGATACAAAATATGATCTGGCCCAGGCAAAGGAGAACATCCTGGCCATGGATTTTGGGCAATTTAAAAGCCAGGTAGTTTCCTACTTAGAACCCGACCTTCAGCATCACTACGACTCGGAGGAAACCTGGGATGCAATAAGGTGGCGCCTCATCGAGGTGCTCGGCGAAGGATCAGCATGAGACTTATCGATGTCCATGCGCGGCTCCTCAAAATGAACGTTCCGGCGTTCCAGACTTCGGACGCCGCCGCGTACCTAGGCATCAGTAATGCACACGCCAGCAAGCTGCTGGCGCGATTGGCCGACTCCGGCCATCTGGCGCGGCTAGTCCGGGGGCGTTGGGGGTTCGAAGACCGGATAGAGATCTTTGCCCTTCCGGAATACCTCACGGCACCCTATCCGAGCTATGTCTCCCTTCAATCGGCTCTCTCCCATCATGGGATGATTTCTCAAATTCCATCCGTTCTCTACGCCGTTTCCCCGGCCCGGACAAGCACGCATCAAACCCCGCTGGCGACGGTATCGGTTCATCATGTGCAACCTTCGTTCTTTTTCGGATATACGCCGGCTGTGAAGAGTGCCGGGAAGATCGCCACGCCGGAAAAAGCGCTGATCGATTTCCTTTACTTGAGCCCGGCTCGGACGCGTCTCTTCCGGGCTCTTCCCGAGCTAGCGCTTCCCAGGGGATTCAAAATCAACGAGGCGCGAAAGATCATCCGGCGCATCCGGTCCGTCCGCCGCAGAAACCACGTCAGCCGTCTCTTCGAGGAACTTCTCAACGCCCAAACAGGCAGGTGAGCGGATTGCCTCCACACGAAGAGAGAAGGTTTCTGTGCCGGTCTACATTCCGACGCAAGGCTTCCCCTAATCTTCAGGGGAAGCCATACCCGGAGCCAAACTGTCCTCAGTAAAGATACCGAGCCTGGAAGAAATCAACCCGGAGGCTTGCTCGTCTCTGAGTGAGCAAAAAAAGAAACTTGAAAAAACCATTTCTTGACATTTCCCCTTCTGCCTGAATATATTCTAACCAGACAAAGGGTTACCGGCATGGAGACGGGAGGTTGGTCGGTATTTGTGCCGCATCGCCATTTCAGGGATTTTTCGCACCTCTTCTATAGAGAATAGATTTGTTCCCTTGATGACTATAAATCTTCAGGTTTATAAACGCGGATCCAATCCACTCTGGAAAATCCGTCATTGTTCGTAGCCAATGCTTCAACGCCTGCCTCCCCCATCATTGCGGCAATCAATGAATCATTAACCATAAGCCCATAGCGGGCGCGGATAGCCTGGCTGTTCAAAATCAGCTCAGCCGTCAAAGGATAGATCTTAATCCCGATGTCCAAAATCGCTTGCGCGCCGGCGAAATAATCGGCCAAACGGCAGACGATCTCGGGTTTGCCTGTAAGCTTTCTGAGGATATGAGGGGGCTCCGTGAATTTTTTGGCTTCAGCCTCCGCCAGCATCAACCAGTGCATCACTTCCACAGCGACAATCGCTGAAGTCACTCCATTCAATTCACCTTCTTCGCAACGAGTCAAGAATTCAGAGCATTCGTCCGAATTGCCCGTAAAATGATAAATGAAAATATTGGCGTCGATAAAAATATCGGAGCTCGGCGAAATGTCTCTAAGTTTCATGGATTCCAAGCTCACCCATAATTCTTTTCAGTTTGTCAGGCAATAGCTTGATCAGGCCTTTGGTTCTCCGGACGATCCCTTTTCTTGCCTTTTGCCTCTTTCTTTTTTCCAGGTATTCCGTGACCGCTTCCTCAAAAATCCGGCTCAACTGTTTTTTTCTCGAGAGCAGCTTTTTTTGCCTCCCAGAGGAGGCGTTCTTCCATCACCGTTCCTATTTTTTTCTTCTTGCTCGCCTCTGCAATAAGAATATCGGATATATTGAGTATGATGTCAAGAAATATATCCACATTTCTAGAAATCTATAAGGCCTGTCTCCGAATTCGTTTTCCCTCCTGGCTGCAAATGGCCTAGGTCCAGATGATTTTCTCGAGGCGAATAGCTTGCCTTTTGCCCGGATTTCAGAATAACATCAAGGCGGTTTTCGGATCTATTTATCAAGGGCATGTCAACAAGCGTATTCGGAGGTCAAGTATGAGACGGGCAGCTTTTATAATAACGCTGATTCTATTCCTTGGCAGGGCAGCGCAGGCCCAGCTCACTTTTATCGAAGATCCCGCCGAGGGCACGCTGTTCGTGCGTGACGGGAAGACCGAGGTCCTGACCTATCGCTATGGTGACCAGCTCAAGCCCGAGGTGGACCCCAAGTACATGCAGTCCTCCTATATCCACCCGCTTTTCTCGCTCGACGGCCGGGTTCTGACAGAAGATTTTCCCGCAGATCATTTCCATCACCATGGTCTCTTCTGGGTCTGGCCGGTCGTCCGGACTCGCGGGTTGACCACTTCGACGTGGGAACCTAAATTGCCGCGCCTCCGGCAGCGTTTTGTGAGCTGGCTGAAACGCGAAAAGGTGGAGGGCGCGTTCGTCCTGAGTCTCGAAAATGTCTGGGAACTGGATGAAAAAGAGACTGTCGCCGAAGAAACTGTCACCATCCGGGTTCACCGCGCGGACCGGACGGGCAGGGCGATCGACATCGAACTCCTGATCGAAGCCGTCGACGGGCCCCTCGAACTCCAGGGAACGCCGGACCAGAACAAGGGCTACGGCGGGTTGTGTTTCCGTGGAGCGCCGCTGTTCACGGGCGCGACGATAACGACAGACGAGGGAGTTCTCAAAGAGGACGCCGTCAACAGGCCTTTTCGCTGGGCTGACCTCTCCACCCGGGAGCTCGGTATATCGATCTTCGTTTCCCCCGATCATCCGGGATTCCCGACGAAATGGATGATCCGGAACAGCTATGCCGGCATCATCAACGCCTCCTGGCCGGGGCTTGAACCGGTCGTCCTGAAGCCAGGAGAACCCATCATTCTGCGCTACCGAATCTACGTGCATCGCGGCAACGCTAAGACGGGAGAAGTGAACGCAGCCTACCGTCGATATCTCGGGAAGCGCTCTTCAAATAGCCCCCTCTCCTCCATCCTCCCCCGCCAGGGGGGAGGAATAAGCCCTAAAACCGCTCATGGCAATCCATTAAGTGCCGATAAAAACTTATTAGGTGCGAACAGCAACTTTTTTGATGCCTATCGGAACTCTTCAGGAGCCGATAGCGACCCTATGAATGCCGGAAGAAACACATTATGTGCCGACGGAAAGTACTAAGGGCCGTCAATAATGAGTGACTGTGTATTCTGCGAAATTGTTGCCGGAACTAGGCCAGCGAAAATCGTCTACAAAGACGAGCAATTCGTCGCTTTCCTGGACATCCGACCGCGCTCGCCCGGCCACACGCTCGTCGTTCCCAAGAAACACGAAAGGTGGGTTTGGGAGGTGGAGCCTCAGGCCGAGTACTGGCTCCTGGCCCGCCGCATCGCTCTGGCGCAAAAAAAGGCTTTCGCCGCGGAAGCCGTCTGGTGCACGGTCATAGGAGACGAGGTCTCCCACGCCCACATCTGGATTTATCCGCATCCTGGGACAACGGGTGATAAGTCAGACCTCCCCGGGAACGCGCAAAGATTGCGGGCGGCCTTAGAGGGCTCGCCCCACTAGCCCAAGCCGGCTACC
This sequence comes from uncultured Eubacteriales bacterium, assembly GCA_964408495.1. Taxonomy (GTDB): domain Bacteria; phylum Acidobacteriota; class Aminicenantia; order Aminicenantales; family UBA8522; genus UBA8522. The sequence continues at coordinate 294 of CAYOZW010000146.1, read as the reverse complement.
ACTTTTTGTATTTCCAGAAGAAGAGGAAGGTGGCCATAGAAAGTCCGGCCATACCCAAAATGATCCAGAAGGCGAAGGGAAGGCGGGACAGCGGGATCCGCACATTCATCGAGAAGGCCGAAACAACGAACGTCGGGACCATGATAGCGATGGTGATGATGTTCAACGTCTTCATCAGGACGTTGATGTTGTTGCTGACGATCGAAGCCCGGGCATCCATCAGGCTGGCCAGGATGTTGGAGTAGACCTCAGCTTGGCGGTAACACTGGCTGTTCTCGATGACAATGTCCTCGA
>CAYOZW010000145.1:0-8471 GCA_964408495.1 uncultured Eubacteriales bacterium | reverse complement strand
ATCATCTCGCGGTCAAAAGTTTCCGCCCAGATGATCTTATCCGTCGCGGCGTCGATCAGCCTGGCTGTGATGTGGACTTGACTATCAGTGCGCCGCATGCTCCCGACCAGAACGTGAGCCACGTTGAGCTCCCGGCCGATCTCTTTTATTCCCAAGTCGCCTTTTTTATACCTCCTCGCCGACTCCTGCGAGCGGACGTCGAGCTCATTGATTTTGGAGAGCTGGGTGGTGATATCGTCGGTGATGCCGCTCGTGAAGGCTTCATCCTCGCTCGAATCGCCGAGGTTTTCAAAAGGCAGCACGGCGATCGAACGGTTTGCAGAGACAGCAGGCGAAGCCGCTTTCTTGGGCTGGACCTTTATTAGAACGATCCCGATCACCGCGATTGTGACCAGCGCAGCGGCAGGACCGATGAGCTTTTTGGGCCGGAACTTGACCGTGATCTCTCTCGACGTAGAGCGTTCTTTTTTTGGGGCAGTCCTTTCCGTTGTAGGAGTTCCATTCTCGATGTTATCCAGATCAGCAAAAACTTCCTCGGCCGTCTGATATCTTTGCTCTTTATCCTTTTCTAGACAGCGCATAACGGCGCGGCTGAGAGCCTCGGGAACCTGAGGATTGATCTGCCTTGGACTCTGCGGGGCCTCTGTTTTTTGTTTCACCGCTACGCTCAGAGGTGTATCCCCCTCGAAAGGAACACGCCCCGTCACCATCTGGTATAAAACCACACCCAGGGAATAGATATCCGAACGCCCGTCGGTCTCCTTTCCCTCCACCTGCTCGGGACTCATGTATTCGGGCGTGCCGATCATCACCCCGGCGCCGGTGATGCCCTTCCCCGTCAGCGACCGGGCAATCCCGAAGTCCATGACCCGGGCATTGCCGTCCTTATCGATCATGATGTTGCCCGGCTTGAGGTCCCGGTGGACGACTCCCAAGCGATGCGCCTCGGCCAATCCTTCGGTCACCTGCTTGGCAATGGCGATCGCCGTCCCGACAGTCAACTGCCTCGATCTCCGGATAAAGCTCTTGAGGTCCTCCCCGGACACATACTCCATGGTGATGAAGTGCGTCCCCCCGTCCTCCAGAAGTTCGTACATGCGGCCAACGTTCCGGTGGCCGATCTTGCGGGCCAGCTTCAGCTCGTTGCTGAACCTCTCCACCGTCTCCAGGTCCGAGGCGATCTCCGGCTTGATCAGCTTCAGGGCCACCTCTTCTTTGAGCTTCTTATCCAGAGCCCTGTAAACCTTGCCCATCCCGCCTTTGCCCAGCTCTTCAATGATTTGATAGCGTCCGGCAAAGATGGAACCGGTGGTGAGTTCTCGGATAGCCGTTTGCAGAGTTTCTGTAACCTCAGGGTGGACTTCCTTTAACGAGGGGACAAGCTGGCTCCCGCATTGCCCACAGAATTTTAGAGTATCAGGATTCTCAGAATGACATTTCGGGCACTTAGCGGTCATTGCTCATGCTCTCTCTCTGATTGGCTGAAGGGTATCAAGGATACAAGCGGATAGTCAACTGAAAATAGACCTCGCTTCATGTCGCCAATATGTCACAAAACACGCTCAAAATCGGATGAAAATATGCTTTGGGATGTAAAGCTTGGCCAAAAATATCCTGGAGATTCTTGCTAAACCGTTGACTTCGAAGAGAAATCAGAGTGCCGGAGGAGGGAATCGAACCCACACCCCCCTTGCGGGGGACTGGATTTTGAGTCCAGCGCGTCTGCCAGTTCCGCCACTCCGGCGCCGGGCCTTCAATATAGGGGATTGCGGCCGTTTTTTCAACGGCCCCGGGTTTCTATTTGAAATGCATTGCTGTCAGCGATAATATGGTGGCTGAATCCAGATCAAAGAAGACGCCGCATGAAAAGACGGGAATTTCTGAGATGGACAAGCCTAGGAGTCCTGAGCTCGACCGTTCCCCGCTGTTCCAGACGCTCCTTCCCCATCCTAGCTGAAAAGCCCAACATCCTGTTCATCTTCACCGACCAGCAACACAGGTATGCCTTGGGCTGCATGGACAATCCGGCTGTCAGAACGCCCCATCTCGACCGCCTGGCAGCGGAAGGAGTTCTTTTCAGGTCTTGCTATTCGGCCGCGCCGTCCTGCGGCCCTTTTCGGGGGTCCCTGATGACGGGTCGTTTCCCGTCCTCATCGGGCCTCTACGAAAACGAAGACCCGCTGCCGGCGGATGGCCACAACCTAGCCGAGGTGCTGGAGCGGGGCGGGTACAGGACCAGCTATGTCGGCAAATGGCACCTCGGGGGAGCGGGAAACAAGCCCATCCCCGAGGAGCTGAGGGGCGGATTTTCAGAGTTCATCGGTTACCAGTGTTTTAACGGTTTCTATCAGGATGTTTGTTTTTATGATGAGGCGAACCGGGAGCACCGTTTCTCCAAGCACCGGACCGATGTCACCACGGACCTGGCGCTAGAGAGGCTGACCCGTCTCGCCGGACGGGACGCTCCCTTCGCTCTGTTCGTAAGCTACCAGGCTCCGCACTACCCCGTCCAGCCGGCTCCCGAGTATGAAAAAGTGTATACCGGCAAACCCATGCCGAAAAGGCCCAACTATCAGAGGGTCGCCCCCTACACTCCGACCATCAACCCGAGATCTCCCCGCCCGCCAAGCAACGATCCGGATTATATCAAATACGTGAACGACATGGTTGAATACATGCGCCTCTACTACGCCATGTGCACCCAAGTTGACGCCAAGGTCGGAGACTTGATCGCTCACCTTAAAAAAATCGGAATATACGAGAACACCGCCATTTTCTACACTTCGGACCACGGCGATTTGCAGGGATGCCATGGATTGAAAAACAAGGACCTTCCCTGGGAGGAGGCGGCAGGGATCCCGCTCGTCATCCGCCTGCCCGGCAAGAAAGACGGAAGGGTCTGTCAAGGCAGCGCCGATAGCACCTGCTTCTATCCGACTATTCTGGATCTGGCGGGCATCCCCTATGAAGAAGGGCGGTTGGACGGGGTCAGCTTCGCTCCCTATTTTATGGGCAGATCCCCTGCGCCTTCGCCGGCTGTTTTTTCAGAAAAGAGGGCCAGGAGAGGCGATTCCTGGCGCCTGGTTAGAGAAAGGGATTTCAAGTGCGCCGCCGGATATGGAGATGACGGGCAACTCATTCCGATATCCCTTTTTGACCTGGCCAAAGATCCGTATGAGATGCACAATCTTCTGAATGACCCCGCTCATCAAGAGGTCAAAGAAAAGCTCTTTCAAAAACTCGAGGATTGGCACTCCGGACGCCCGGTCAGGACGTTGCGAGGTTTGTGAATAACGAGAAGGATTATTTCAGAGCTTGCGGAACTTGGCGACCAGCCAGAAGATAGCCAAAACACTCGCAGTGACACCACCCAGAACCATCGCCCAGGCGACTGATAAGTATCCGTAGCCAAGCACGAAGACAAATATGTAGGCTGCGGGGACAGCTACGATGAATATCCTGATAAGGTTGATGATCAGCCCGGGAAAGCCATACCCCATCCCCTGCAGAACCCGGCTGATGGTCATGCTGACGGCCATGAGCGGAAAGGTGAAAACATCGATCCTGATGTAGGCCTTCCCGATCATCAGCAGGACCCGGTCGTGGGTGAAGATTCTGAGCAGCGGAGTCGGGAATAAATAGAACGCGACGCCGACGAGGCTGGTCAAGATGACCCCCAGCCGGATTCCATACCAGCAGATACTTTTCAGGATGTCGTACTTTTTGGCCCCATGGAACATCCCCACCAGCGTGATCAGCGATATCGATAGCGCAAATATCGGCAGCGCCACAAAGCTCTCCAGCCGCGTGGCCAGTCCGAACGAAGCCACATAATCCGTCCCGAAATGGGCCATGTACCGGTTGAGGAACATGACGTAGATGGACAGGGTCAACATCATCAGGCTGGCCGGCGCACCCACCCGACAGATCTCCCGGCAGAGCGAGAACGAGAATTTAAAAGAGCGGAACCGGATCTTGAGATAAGATTTTGTTTGGACGAGAAAAATATACAGGATCAAGGAGAAGGCCAGCGCGATCACCGTGGCGATGGCCGCACCACGCACTCCGTATCCCAATACATAAATGAAAATCGGGTCGAGAACGGCATTGAGGATCAGGGCCGAACTCTGGACGATCATCGGTGTCCGGGTATCTCCCTGAGCGGCGAAGATGCTGTTCATGGCGAAGGAAGGAAACATGAAGAAGATACCACCGAGGATGATCCACATATAGCTCAGGGAAAGACCCTCGACCTGAGGGGTCGCCCCGAATAGCGAAAAGAGGGGGCGCATCGCCACCAAGCCGACAACGAAAATGATCCCGGCGAAGGCGGTGGTCATGACCAGGCCGTGGGTGGCGGCGTTTTCGGCCTCCTCTTTGTTCTTGGCCCCGAGCCGGCGGGAGATGATCGAGTTGATACCCACGCCGATGCCGGAATTCAGGCTGATCAGGATAAAGAATATGGGAAAGGCGAAGGTCAGGGCGGCAATGGCCTCTGCGCCCAGGCGGCCCACAAAGGCCGTGTCCACGATGTTGTACATCGTCTGAACGAACATGGCGATGGTCACGGGAGCGGCCAGGACGAAAAGGGCCCGCTTAGGGTTGGCTACGAACTCATCGACGCGGTTTTTCATCGAAACCGCATTTATATTATAATGAGGCTCAAAAGACAATCGTATCCAGGAGATAAAAAGGAGGGAAAGATGATCGATTTTGTTTTTGATGGTATTTTCGATTTTGTTTATCTGATATTGAAACGAAGAAAATAAAAGTTACAAGAATGGCGCGGAGTCCTAGAAGAGAAACGGATTAAAAGTGGCTATTCGCAGGCCGGCAAGAAATATTCGCTTTATTTCAGAACAGAATCAGGGAGGAGAAAAAAGATCAGGGTAGAGGAAAAAGATTTCCCAATATACGAAAAGGGGAAAAACTACCAAAAAAATCGTGGTGAACTTTTACCTGATCCCGCATCTGCGATTTGACGTTTTTGCCTGTTTTTGATAATAAACTGGGCTGAACATGGACAAAGAAAAGACTCGCCTTCTCTCGATTATCGATCGCTTCCGGGGCAAAAAAATCGCCGTCTGGGGCGATTTCATCCTGGACGAGTATATCTACGGCAAGACGCGGCGGATCTCCCGGGAAGCTCCGGTGCTGATTATCTCCTATCAGGACCAGCAATTCTCGCTGGGCGGAGCCGGAAACTCTGTGCTCAACCTGAAAGCACTGGGAGCGCGCCCCCTCCCCTTGGGGATCATCGGCCGGGACGAGTCCGGCCGGAAAATCGTCGATATCCTGCGAGCTTATAAGATTCCGACCCGGTTTCTTTTGCGGGTGGCCGATTACCAAACTCCGCTCAAAACTCGGGTCCTCGCCGGCGAGGAGAACACCAAGAAACAGCAGATCCTCCGGATCGATAAGGAAGCTCTCGTCCTAGAGACGCCCCAAATCAAGAACCGCTTGATCCGGACGCTCAAGGAAATCGCCCAGCGCTCGGAGGGCCTGCTTATATCCGACTACAATTACCAAGCGGTCCAGGAGGATGTCTTCGTCCGCACCCTTCCGTTCTTCAAGAAGCCTGGCTTGCCGGTGACCCTCGACAGCCGCTACCGCCTCCTCCATTTCCAGGGGATAACAGCCGCGACTCCGAACGAGCCAGAGGTCGAGGATGCCCTGCACGTCGAGCTCAACGACAATTTCCTGATCCTCAAGAGGGCTGGAGATCTTCTTCTCAAGAGCCTGCAGTCAGGGGCCATCTTGATCACCCGGGGGTCCCGGGGAATGGCCCTGTTTGAAAAAGCCAAACAGCCCTACCTCATCCCCATCCATGGCCCGAAAGATATCGTCGATGTCACCGGGGCCGGCGACACGGTGATCAGTGTTTTCACTCTGGCCCTGGCCTGCGGGGCGAGCTTCCGGGAAGCGACCACTCTGGCGAATCATGCCGGAGGCATCGTGGTCATGAAAAAGGGGACGGCGACGCTCACTGCGGCCGAACTCAAGGCGTCAGTCTCTGGATAAATTGATTAAGCTCAAGTCCCTCTCCGCTCTCCGCCGGACCATTGAAGCCCAAAAGGCCAAGGGAAAGGTCATCGTCCTGGCCAACGGCTGTTTCGACCTTTTCCACGCCGGGCACATCCGCTATCTCCGGGCGGCTAAAGCCAAAGGCGACATCCTCGTCGTAGCCGTTAACAGCGATCGTTCGGTCAGGAGCCTCAAAGGAAAGGGGCGGCCTATCTTGGAGCAACAAGAGCGGGCCGAGATCCTGGCTTCGTTCTCATTCGTGGACTATGTGACGATCTTTGGCGAGCCGACGGTCACCAAGGTCCTGCTGACCCTCAAGCCAGATATTCATGTCAAAGGCGCGGACTACACCAGAGAGACGGTCCCCGAAAAAGACACGGTCAAGGGGTACGGCGGCCGGGTGGCCATCGTCGGCGGCCCCAAAATCCGCAACACAACCGAAATCCTCAAGAGCATCGCCTCCAGGGTGGGAAATAAGACCTGAAAAAAGCCGCTATGGACCGTTTTCTGATCATTCGATTGAGCTCGCTGGGTGATATCGTCCATACGCTCCCCTCTTTCGCCGCGCTCAGGAGGAATTTTCCCGAGGCCGTGATCCGCTGGGCCGTGGAAGAAAAGGGCAAGGAGATCCTCGACCTCGTGCCCGGAATCGATGAGATCGTGGTCATCGACAAGAAAAACTGGCTGAGGAGCATCGCCCGATTCCGGGGACGCGATCAAATCGCTCTCGATTTCCAGGGCCTGGTTAAGTCGGCGCTGCTGGCCTTTCTTTCCCGTTCCCGGAGGCGCATCGGATTCCCCAGAAAAAATCTGAAAGAACCTTGGGCCTCTCTTTTCTACACAGAGAGTCCGGATCCCGTCGCTGAAGAGGAAGGGCATGTTATCGGAAAGAACTTGCGACTTCTCGAGCGCCTGGGGATCAAAGAGGAAAAATACGAGTTCCCCCTCCAAATTCCGGACGACGTTGCGCGTTCCCTCGAGGTTAAACTCGCCGGGATAGGCCTTCAAGAAGGCCGGCGACTGGTTGTCTATAACATGGGGGCGGCCTGGAAGACCAAACGCTGGTTCCCGGATAAATGGGCTGAGGCGATAGGAAAGTCCGAGTTGTCCGGCGCCTCCCCTCTTCTCCTCTGGGGAAGTGAGGGAGAGAAGCTCCTGGCTGAGGAGGTCGGGTCGAAGACGGCTGTCGCCGTGGCGCCTTTCCTTACCGTCGGGGAAGTCATCGCCCTCATCCGCTCGGCCTCCCTCCTGGTCAGCGGCGATACCTTTGCCCTACAAGTCGCCTGTGCGACGGATATTCCGGCGGTAGCGCTTTTTGGTCCCACCAATCCCGTGCGGAACGGGCCTTTTCGCCCGCGGGATAGGGTTGTGTTTCATAAATTGGACTGCAATCCATGCTATAAGAAGACCTGTGCGACTCTCGAATGCCTCCAGGCGATCACTCCGGACGAAGTGGCCGCCGCTGTCAGGGAGCAATGGATGAACCATGGGTAGATCCGCCCTCCGAGAGACCTTGAACCGGCTGCGCGTCAGGGCCGGACTCTTTATCGCCGTGGCGGTCATCGTCCTCGCGCGTCCCACCTGGTCTTCGATCCTCACCGGCATCCTGATCTCATTCCTCGGTCTCGCCGTCAGAGCCTGGGCTTCCGGCCATCTCCGCAAGGAAAAGGTGCTGGCCGTCTCCGGCCCTTACCGCTATTCCCGCAATCCTCTCTATCTCGGCAACTTTCTCCTCGGTATCGGGATCACCGCCGGAGCCCGCTCCTGGTGGGTGCTGGGTTTGTGCATCGCCTACTATGCCCTTTTCTACCCGATGATGATCCGCCGGGAAAGGGAGCGAATGAAAAACCTCTTCCCCCGGCAATACCAGGAGTACGGAAAACGGGTGCCCCTCTTCTTTCCGAACCCCCTGAAGCATCTCCCGGCCAACGGCTGCTTCAGCTGGTCTCTGTACAGGCAAAACAAGGAATACAGGGCCCTGTATGGGACGGTCCTTGTCTGGCTGGTCCTGGCCGCCAAGCTGCTCTTGTTGAAACAGTGATGGCCGTCTGATATATTCTGGGGTGTGCCGACAGCCCGGAGGACGGAAAGAATCAAACGCCTGCTCTCGCTGCGCCAGCCGGACCTCAGAGTGGTTCTCGAGGGTGTCGCCATTGCCCACAATGCCTCTGCTGTGATCCGGACCTGCGATGCCGCCGGCATCCTGCATCTCGACCTGGTCTCCCCCAACCCCGACCTCCTGGGCATCAACAAGGCGATCTCCACGCGGGCAGAAAAATGGCTGGATATTCACATCCATGAGTCCCTCGAGGCCTGCCTGCTTCCCCTCAAGGACAAGGGATTCCAGGTGGCGGTCACCCATCTCGGCCAAAGGGCCGTCGACTACACCGAAATGAATTATTCTCTTCCCCTGGTCATCGTATTCGGGAGCGAATCGGAAGGAGTCT
>CAYOZW010000144.1:0-8496 GCA_964408495.1 uncultured Eubacteriales bacterium | reverse complement strand
CATGAACGATGCCGACCGCCAGCGCGCCTATAACTCCGACATCACCTACGGGACGAACAACGAATTCGGCTTCGACTACCTCCGGGACAACATGAAGTTCCGCCTCTCCGACCTCGTCCAGAAAAAGCATCATTATGCCATCGTCGACGAAGTGGACAGCATCCTCATCGACGAGGCCCGCACACCTCTCATCATCTCCGGACCGACCGAAGAATCAACGGCCCTTTATTACAAGGTTGACAACCTCGTGCGCCGCCTGCGCCCGGAGAAGCATTTCAAGGTTGACGAGAAGACGCGGACCGTTTCCATCCAGGAGGACGGTGTCAGCGAGGCGGAAAAGTTCCTCAAGGTCACCAACCTTTACGACCTGACCAACATGGACCTCGTCCACCATATCAATCAGTCTCTGAAGGCCCACTTCCTTTTCAAACGCGACGTCGACTACATGATCCAGGACGGCAAGGTCATCATCGTCGACGAGTTCACCGGCCGGCTGATGCCGGGCCGCCGGTACAGCGACGGTTTGCATCAGGCCCTCGAGGCCAAGGAAAAGGTCCGGGTCGAAGAGGAATACCAGACCCTGGCCTCGATCACCTTCCAGAATTATTTCCGCATGTACGAGAAGCTCGCCGGCATGACCGGCACGGCGGCCACCGAGGCCACCGAATTCCACCATATCTACAAGCTGGACGTCGTCGAGATTCCCACCAATCAGACTCTCATCCGGACCGAACACCCCGATGTGATCTTCCGGACGGCCGGAGAAAAATGGGAAGCCGTTTTCGAGGAGATCGTCGAGTTGAACAAGATAGGAAGGCCTGTGCTCGTCGGGACGGTCTCCATCGAGAAATCCGAACACCTGAGCAACCTGCTCCGGCGCAAGGGTCTGAAGCACGTCGTTCTCAATGCCAAGTACCACGAGATGGAAGCCACCATCATTGCTCAGGCCGGCCGGGTCGGTTCGGTGACTATCGCCACCAACATGGCGGGCCGCGGGGTGGACATCCTGCTCGGCGGCAATCCCGAGTTTATGGCCCGGGAACAGCTCCAAAAATCGGGGATCGATCCGCTCAAGGCCACCCAGGAACAATGGGAAAAGGCCCTGGCCGATGCCATGAGGGTCACCGGAGACGCCCACAACAAGGTCATTGACATGGGCGGGCTCCATATCCTAGGCACAGAGCGGCATGAGGCGCGCCGGATCGACAACCAGCTCCGCGGCCGGGCCGGCCGGCAGGGAGACCCTGGCTCCTCCCGGTTCTATCTTTGCCTTGATGACGACTTGATGCGGATTTTCGGCAGCGAGCGGATCTCGGGCTTGATGGCCCGCATCGGTATGAGCGAAGGCGTCCCCATCGAACACAAGATGGTCAGCCGGGCTATCGAGAGAGCCCAGCGGCAGGTGGAAGGCCAGAACTTCTCCATCCGTAAGCACCTCCTCGAGTATGACGACGTCATGAACAAGCAGCGCGAGACTATCTACAAGATGCGCAAGGAAATCCTCGAGGGCAAGGACATGAAATCCTATATCCAGGAACTGATGGGGACGCTGGTCGAATGGCACCTGGACAGTTACGCCAACAAGGAAAAAAATCTCGAGGACTGGGACGTCGAGGCCTTGAAACAAGCTCTGGGAACCCAGTTCGGCATCAACCTGGACGACTTGCGCTTCGACTGGGAGACTCTCACTCACGATGATCTGCGGGAGAAGATGCTGGCTACGCTCAACGCCGCCTATGAAGAGAAAGAGAGGATCCTGACTCCTGCCAGGATGCGTGAATTCGAACGCATCATCATGCTCCAGGTCATCGATTCCCAGTGGAAAGACCATCTGCAGAGCATGGATTATCTCAAAGAGGGCATCGGGCTGCGCGGCTACGGACAGCGTGACCCGCTCGTCGAGTACAAGAAAGAAAGCTACGATATGTTCCAGGCCATGATGGACCGGATAGAGGAGGAATCCGTTCGCTACCTCTTCCTCATCCAGCCGGTCGTCCAGGAGGAACTTCCCCAGCAAAGGAAGCAGCAGCCACTCTACTATCGGCAGCCGCAAGCCCAAGGCGCCCCTGCTCCGCGGGCCCGTCAGGCTCGGTCAATGATCCCCAAGGGAAGAAAAAAACATAGGGCTCGCTGAAGGAGGAAATATGCTGGAGGTGAAAATCAAGGAAGGCCTGACTTTCGACGACGTTCTGATCCTTCCCGCCAAATCGGCCGTCATTCCGGCAGACGCCGACGTGACGACTCGATTGAGCCAGAACATTGCTCTCCATATTCCCCTTGTCAGCGCGGCCATGGATACCGTCACCGAATCCCGGATGGCCATCTCTCTCGCCCAGCAGGGAGGAATCGGGATCATCCACCGGAACCTTCCTGTCGCCACCCAGGCCGAAGAAGTCGACAAGGTGAAACGCCACGAGAGCGGCATGGTCGTCGACCCGATCACGGTCAGGCCGCAAGAAAAGATCTACAAAGTGATCGAACTGATGCACAAGTACAAGATCTCCGGCCTCCCCATAACCGATGAGAGCAACAAGCTTCTGGGGATTATCACCAATCGGGACATCCGCTTCGAAACTCGTCTCAACCTGGCGGTCGAGAAGGTCATGACTAAGGAGCTGGTCACCGTCCCCCTCGGGACTTCGCTGGAAGAGGCGGAGATGCTCTTCCACAAACACAAGATAGAAAAGATCCTGATGGTCGACGAGAATTTTCGCCTTAAAGGGCTGATCACCTACAAAGACATCCTCAAGCGCATCCAGTATCCCTGCGCCGCCAAGGATGATTTCGGCCGCCTGCGCGTCGGTGCGGCCGTCGGCGTCGGCGCGGACACCATGGAGCGGGCCGCGGCGCTCATCCAGGCCAAGGTGGATGTCCTGATCGTGGACACGGCTCACGGCCATTCTCAACGGGTTTTGGATACGGTCAAGAGTTTGAGGGCGGAGTATCCCGGGCAGGAACTCATCGCCGGCAATATCGGGACGGCCGAGGCGGCAGAAGACCTGATCGCCCTCGGGGTGAACGCCGTTAAAGTCGGAGTCGGGCCGGGCTCGATCTGCACCACCCGGGTCGTCACCGGGGCAGGCGTGCCCCAGATCACCGCGGTGGCCGACGTTTACAAGCTCGCCAATCCCCTGGGGATCCCTGTGGTCGCGGACGGAGGGATCAAGTTCTCCGGCGACATCACCAAGGCTATCGCCGCAGGTGCCAGCACAGTGATGCTCGGGAACCTGCTTGCTGCGACCGACGAATCGCCCGGCGAGAGCGTGATTTATCAGGGCCGTTCCTACAAGACCTACCGCGGCATGGGATCGATCGAGGCGATGAAAGAAGGGAGCCGCGACCGCTACTTTCAGGATTCGCCCCTGAGCGAGAGCAAGCTCGTACCCGAGGGCATCGAAGGCCGGGTCCCCTTCAAGGGGAGCGCGGCCCGGATCATCCAGATGATGGTGGGCGGCCTCAAGGCCGGTATGGGATACGCCGGCTGCGCCAGTATCGAAGAGCTCCAGAAAAAGGCGAAATTCATCAAGATCACTCCGGCAGGCCTGCGGGAGAGCCACGTTCACGACGTCATGATCACCAAGGAAGCCCCCAACTATCATCTCGATTGACACCGGTTTTGGGCTGGCGGTATCCACCCGATACGATGCCAAAACGGAATAGGCGGGGATAGAATAAAATGACGGTCTATCTCATGAAATCGATTATTGCAGTGGTCTTTCTTGCTTTTTCTCTGACGGCCGTCCTTTCCATGCTGACCCTGATGGGACGGATGGAAAAAAGGGCCAGCCCCGACCGGCTGCGCCGGCTCCATCGGCTGGCCGGATATCTTTTCGCCCTGCTTCTCCTCGGTTTGAGCGCCCTGGGAATTGGCATCGTCGTCCGGCAGGGAGATTCTCTTCCGCTGCGGGGCATCATTCACGGATTCATCGGCCTATTTCTTCTGGCTGTATTCTTCTCGAAGGTGCTGATCGTCCGCTTCTACCGGCAGTTCCTCCGCCTGATGCCGGCTCTGGGACTGACCATCTTTGTCCTTTCCCTCGTCATGTTTTCCATGGCGGGGTATTTTTTCCTCAGGGCGGCGGCTTCAGAGCCCGTCCCCGGCAAGGCCATCTTCCCGCCAGCCGCTTCATCCCTCCAGAATCCACCACCGAGTGTCGACGGAAGTGTCGAAAGCGGGTCCTCTTTCTTTGCAAATCTGTGTGTACCCTGCCACTATCCCGCCAGGGAAGAAAACAAAATCGGACCCGGCCTCAAGGGCCTGTTTGGAAGGCCTTCGCTGCCGTATAGCGGCTTGGCCGTGACGGAAGAGAATGTCCGCAACCAGCTTGTCCGGCCGGCCTTGAGCATGCCCTCTTTTGCCAGGTTGACCGAACAGGAGTTGGCTGACCTGGTCGCCTATTTAAAAACGCTCTAGCCTACCCTCTTGGCCGGAAACGCGGGCAGGAGCTAAAAAACAATGGACATTTTCCGATAAGAATAGTAAGATATTCGTAGTTTTTTTGGAAGGAGGTTTTATGAAGAGAAGGGATTTCGTCGAGAAGAGCGGCTGCGGCCTGCTGGGAATGGCCCTGGCCTACTTCGGCCTCACGTCCTGCAAGAAAAAAGAAGAAGCGCCGGCTATGGGATCCCCCGCTCCTGCACCCGCCGCAGAAGCGCCCATGACTGAGGCTGACCAGAAGGACATCATCAAGAAGCTTCTCGTCGAGAAGATGGGCAAAACCGACGAAGAAGCCACCGCCATGATCGCCGAGTTCGAAGAGAAGCTCCCGATGGTCAAAGAGATGTGCATCTGCCAGACCTGCCCGAGCTACCTGGCCGAGGAGACGGAAAAGGGCTTCTGCCACGCACTCATCGGCCAGAGCAAGGTGATCACCCAAGAAAAAGGCTGCGACTGCCCCAAGTGTCCTGTCCATAAAGACATGGGTCTCAAAAACGGCTACTATTGCACGCGGAAATCAGAGGTGGAGCAAGAGGCGGCCAAAATCATCTGAGTTCCCGCTGATCCTCCTCTGATCTCCTGAAAAGGTAATGACCTGATGAAAAAATATTGGCGTTGTTTTGTCTGCTGCGATATTCATTATGGAGTCAAGCCCCCTGAGATCTGTCCCACCTGTCTCGTCAAAAACGCTTACGTTGAGGTTTCTTCGGAGGAAGCCGAAAGAATCATGCGGCCGACAAAGACGAGCATGACAAGGGCGGAGTTCCGGCAAGCCATCGAGAGGTTCGCCGAGAAGAACGAATTTCAGGTCTGTTCCGATGAAACAAAAGTGGAAACGCTCTTCAACGGCATGTTCGCCAACGAGCAGAACCACGGACTCAAGTATTGTCCCTGCCGATTGCATACCAAGGATTTCGCCGAGGACCTGAAGCTCGTCTGCCCCTGCAACTTCATCGTTCACGAGACCTACAAAGGGAAAGAAGACGGAGAATGCTGGTGCGGGCTGTTTGTAAGGAGAAAGAAATGAGCAAACTGATCATGTTTCACGCCAAGGAATGTCCCCACTGCAAGGCCATGATGCCCCATGTAGACAGGCTGGAAAAAGAAGAAAAAATCAACTTCGAAAAGCTCGAAGTCTGGCACGATGAAAAGAATGCCGACCTGATGAGGTCTTACCGCCCGGTCATCGCTCCCAAGTGCGGCGGCCAGCTGCGAACGCCGACATTCTTTAGCCCAGACACAAGCGCCGTCCTCTGCGGCGAAGTCCCTTATGAGAAGCTAAAAGAGTGGGCTCTCAGCCAGGGGTAACAGAACTGACGGCAACTGCCCACGGCCGCGAACTCGCGGCCGCTTTTCCGGCTATATGGCCCTCAACTGAGGAGTGTTTCCGATGATCGAGAAATTCGACCCTCTCAAGGGAGAACGGTTCCAGGTCCTGAGTGAGAAAGGACAGGCAAATCCTGAGTGGGAACCGAAGCTATCCGGACCCGATAAGCAAAAGATCTACGGTTTGATGGCCACAACCAGGGCCGCCGACCTCAAGGCTTTAAAGATGCAACGCCAGGGCCGAATGGGGACGTTCGCGCCGAGCCTCGGCCACGAAGCCTGCCAGGTCGGCTCGGCCTTCGCCCTGCAGGAGAAAGATTGGACCTTCCCCTATTTTCGCGACCTGGGAACTTATGTCACGCTTGGCCTTCCCCTCAAATACTACTTTCTCTACTGGATCGGAAACGAGGAGGGGATGCGCATCCCCGCAGACCTGAACATCTTTCCCATCTCGGTTCCGGTAGGCTCTCAAATTCCTCACGCCGTCGGCTGCGCCATGGCCATGAAATCCAGGAAAGAAACAGCCGCCGCCGTCGTTTATTTCGGCGACGGGGCCACCTCGGAGGGCGATTTCAGCGAGGCCCTGAATTTTGCCGGGGTTTTTCAGACACCGAACGTCTTCATCTGTATCAATAACCAGTACGCCATTTCCACGCCCGTCCGCCGCCAGACCGCCGCCAAGACGCTCGCCCAGAAGGCCCTCGCCTTCGGGTTCGAGGGGATTCAGGTCGATGGAAACGACGCTCTAGCCATGTACGCCGTGACAAAGGAAGCGCTCGAGAAAGCCCGCTCCGGAGGGGGACCGACGCTCATCGAAGCTTTCACCTACCGGATGGGGAATCACACCACCTCCGATGACGCCTCCCGTTATCGGACGGATGCCGAAGTCAGCGAATGGGCCAAAAGAGACCCGCTCGAACGGTTCAAGCTCTACCTAAAAACCAAGAATCTGTGGGATGAATCTTTTGAAGAGCGGGTTCAGAAAGAAGCCGACGCATTGATCACGAAAGCCATAGCCGACGCCGAAGCCACCCCGCCTCCCCGGCTCGAGGACCTCTTCATCCATACCTACAAAGAGTTGCCTCCCGACCTCGCCGAGCAGCTGTCCGAGCTTCGCGATTCCCTTGAGGAGGAGCGAAAATGATGCTCAACATGGTCCAGGCGCTCAATCAGGCAATGCACGGGGAAATGGAGAGAGATAGGAGTGTCGTCGTCCTGGGCGAGGATGTTGCCGTCGATGGCGGTGTCTTTCGGCTGACCGAAGGACTGCTCGATAAGTTCGGCCCCGAGCGCGTTATCGACACCCCTTTGGCCGAATCGGCTCTCGTCGGCGCCTCTATCGGGATGGCTGTTGCCGGGCTCCGGCCGATCGCTGAGATCCAGTTCATGGGTTTCATTTACCCTGCCCTCAACCAGATTATCTCTCATGCGGCGCGGTTGCGGAACCGCTCACGCGGCCGTTTCACCGTTCCCCTCGTCATCCGGACCCCCTACGGCGCCGGAGTTCGCGCTCTGGAGCATCATTCCGAAAGCACCGAGGCGGTGTTCTGCCAGATCCCCGGGCTGAAGGTCGTTGTCCCCTCCACGCCCTACGACGCCAAAGGCCTCCTCATCGCCTCTGTCAGAGACGATGATCCGGTCATCTTTCTCGAGCCGACAAAGCTTTATCGGGCGGGACGCCAGGAACTGCCCGATGAGCTCTACGAAGTCCCGCTGGGCCAGGCAAAAATCGTCCGCGAGGGCGAGGGCGTCACCATCGTGGCCTGGGGAGCGATGATCCCGCTCGTTCAGAAGGCTGCGGAGTTAGTGGAAAAGGACGGCCTTTTCCCCGAGATCATCGACCTGAGGACTCTGGCACCGCTCGACCGGAAGACGGTCCTCGAATCGGTCCAGCGAACGGGCCGGCTGATGGTTGTCCACGAGGCGCCCAAGACCTGCGGCCTGGGAGCCGAGATCGCTGCCTATGTGGCCGAAAAGGCCATTTTCCAGCTTGAAGCCCCCATCCTCCGTATTACAGGACAGGACATAACGGTCCCCCTGGCGAAGGGTGAGGATTACTACTACCCCAGCCCCGAGCGGGTTGCGGCCGGAATTAAGAAAATCATGGAGTCGTGATCATGGCCAAACAATTCAGGTTCCCCGACGTCGGGGAAGGCATCACCGAAGGGGAGATCGTCCGCTGGCTGGTCAAGGAGGGCGATGAAATCAAGGAGGACCAGACCCTGGCCGAAATCGAAACCGACAAGGCCGTCGTCGAAATGCCCTCTCCCTATGCGGGAACGATCCTCAAAATCCACGCCCGTGAAAAAGACATCATCAAGGTCGGACAGGTCCTGGTGACGATCGGCGAGAAGGGGGAAGCGGTCGGCCAGGCGGCGGAGGAGATGAAGCCGGAGGGAAAACCGGCACCCGCTGCGGGCCCCTCTGTCGTTGGAGTCGTCACCGACAGTAAAGAGGAGATCCGGGAGGTGCTGGCCACACCCAAGGTCCGCAAACTGGCCCTGGAACTGGGAGTTGACCTCAAAGCCGTCAGAGGAACCGGTCCCCAGGGTCGGATCAGCGAAGAAGACGTCAAGACGGCGAAGGCCGCTGCGGCCGCCCCGAAAGAGGGAAAAAAGCCGGGTTTCAAGATCAAAGAAAAATTCGACTTCTACGGCGAGTTGGAAAGGATTCCTCTGCGCGGAGTCAGGAGGGCGACAGCCAAGCGGATGCACGAGTCTGTATCGACAGCC
>CAYOZW010000143.1:7460-8507 GCA_964408495.1 uncultured Eubacteriales bacterium | reverse complement strand
GAGGACTTCCGCAAGGCCTTGGACGACCCGACGCTCGATGCGGTCGTTATCGCCACACCCGACCATTGGCACGCCCCGGCGGCGATACTGGCCCTGGATGCGGGCAAACACGTCTACGTGGAGAAACCGTGCAGCCACAACCCTGCCGAGGGCGAGATGCTTATAGCCGCGGCGCGCCGCAACAAGAAAATTTGCCAGATGGGCAACCAGCGCCGTTCCTGGAGCAAAATCAAGGAGGCTGTCAACCAGCTCAAGGGGGGCGTCATCGGTCCTCTCCATTACGTTCGCTGCTGGTACGCGAACGGGCGCCGGCCGATCGGCGTCGGCCGGACGGCTTCGGTTCCGGAGTGGCTCAACTGGGAACTCTGGCAGGGTCCGGCCCCCCGGGTCGACTACCGGGACAACGTGGTTCACTACAACTGGCACTGGTTTTGGCATTGGACCACGGGCGAAGCGGGAAACAACGGTGTTCATTCCCTCGACCTCGCCCGCTGGGGAATCGGCGATGACTACCCTGTCCGGGTGACTTCTGCCGGTGGACGCTACTACGCCGACGACGACTGGCAACCGCCCGACACCCAGATGATCTCGTTCGAATTCCCGAGCCGCGTCCTGGTGTCCTGGGAAGGGATGAGCTGCAACCCGGTCGGGGACTACGGCGAGGGATTCGGAGTTCTATTCCAGGGCGAGAGCGGCTCCCTGCGCATGCTTCCCGGAAACGGATACATACTCTACGACGAGGAGGGGAAAGAAGTGCGAACGGAAAGGGAGGCCGAGGATGCGCCGGCCGCCTCGCTCGTGGGACCGGGGCTCAGCTATGATATGGTCCACGCCCATAACTTCCTGGAATCCATCCGCGGCCGCGAGACGCCCGCCTCCGAGATTGAGGAGGGCCATAAGAGCACGATGCTCTGCCACCTGGGCAATATCGCCCAGCGGACAGGCCGCACGCTCAACTGCGACCCCAAGACGGGCCGGATCCAGGGTGACGATGACGCGATGCGATACTGGAGGCGCGACTACGAGCCGGGCTGGGAGCCTAAAGGA
>CAYOZW010000143.1:0-7450 GCA_964408495.1 uncultured Eubacteriales bacterium | reverse complement strand
TGATGAGACGCTTGTGTGTGCATTCCGCGGTCGCGGCGTTGATTGTGATCCAGGCAGCGGCGGCGGCCGAACGCACAAGGCCTGCGCCGGACCCGCAGAACACGGACATGATCAGCACGGCCGAGGCCGGAAAGCGGATCGGGATCATCGGTCTCGACACTTCGCACGCACCGGCCTTTGCGCGCACGTTCAACGCCCGGACTGCCCCGGCCGAGGATTACAAAGGCTTCCGGGTCGTCGCTGCATTCCCCCAGGGAAGCCGGGACATCGAGTCCAGCACATCGCGCGTGCCCGGCTATATCCAGGATATGCGGGAAATGAACGTCGCCGTCGTCGATTCCCTGCCGGCGCTGCTGAAGCAGGTCGATTTCGTCCTGCTTCTGAGCAATGACGGCCGCGTGCACCTGGAGCAGGCGCGCGAGGTCATCACCACGGGCAAGCCGCTGTTCATCGACAAACCGATGGCCGCTTCCCTGGCCGATGTCATCGCCATCTTTGAGACGGCCGAAGCAAAGAAGGTCCCCGTCTTCAGCGCCTCGTCGCTGCGCTGGATCCCCGGGGCCCTGGAGCTCCGCGGCGGAGTTCAGGGACCGATCAAAGGCGCAGATGCTTTCAGCTGGGCCGCCCTGGAGCCGACCCACCCCGACCTTTACTGGTACGGAATCCACGGTGTCGAGATTCTTTACACCGTCATGGGACCCGGCTGCCGGACGGTGACCCGGTTCCAAACGGAGGACACCGAGTTCTGCGTGGGCCTATGGGAAGGGGGACGCATCGGGACGTTCCGCGGGCTCCGCTCCAGCGAACACAGCTACGGCGGAACGGTTTTCGCCGAAAAAAAGATCGAATATCTGCCGATGATCCAAAGCTACGAACCGCTGGTGAAGGCGATTGCCCTGTTTTTTGCCACCGGACAGCCGCCCGTAACCCGGGACGAGACGGTCGAGATTTACGCCTTCATGAGCGCCGCCGAACAGAGCAAGACCCAGGGCGGCAAACCTGTCCTTGTCGCCGACGTGCTCGCCGAGGCCCGGGCCGAGGCGGCCAAGCGAAAGGGATAGTCATTCCTGAGGAGGATCATCTTTAGAATATCCTCCTTGATTCTCTCTTTGCGGGGATGTATTTTGGCGTTAGAAGACAGTCTGCATGGACAATGGGCACTTGGCAGGACGCAGCCCGCGCCGAAGTTCGCGTGTGCTCATCCGATGAATAATTATTGTTCAATACCTTCACGACAACACATTACGCCAACGGTGAGTTGAAGCATATGACCTATCCAGTCAGAAATGCCGTCAAGGTCGTGCTCCTAAACGATGCCGATGAGCTTCTCCTGATGCGTCTGGATGACCCCACGATAACTTCCGTTGGGGAGGAGTATAGGGGCCCCTTTTGGACTCTCATTGGCGGAGAGATCGAACCCAATGAAACGCTCCGGGATGCGGCGGGGAGAGAGGTGTTCGAGGAAACCGGATTGGGAAAAGAGGACGTTGAATTCGGACCGCAAGTCTGGTTTGGGGAACTCGATTTAATACTTTACGGAAAGCCGATGCATATAAGGCAAGAGTTTATTGTCGCCAGAACGAAACATAGGAATATTTCGCTCGCGAATTTAACAAGCTATGAGAAGGAAGTCGTAATACAGGTGTCATGGTTTTCGCTCGATCGTATCATCAATGGCGGCGAGGTGATACATCCCGTAGTTTTGCCAAAATATCTTCCTGATATCATCGCGGGGAATTATCCGGAGGAGCCGCTCGAGATCGATTTAACCGCAGAGGCGAAAAAATAGGATCGGCCGCGGCTAGGGGAATCTAGTCTTATCCTTTTTTGGATAACCGCATGAGCGTGAAATAGACCGTCGGTGTGGCGACGAGAGAGAGCAGGACAGAGATAAACAGCGCACCGATCACGGCAATGGCCAACGGTTTCAGCATGTCCGCCCCTGAGCCGATGCCATAGGCGAGCGGCAGCATGCCGATAACCGTTGTCAGGGATGTCATCAGGACCGGCCGCAGACGGCGCCGGCCCGACCGCACCAGGGCTTCCGCCAAGTCGAATCCTTCAGCGCGCAGGTGCTTCACAAAGTCGAGCATCAGGATTCCGTTTTTGGCCACGATCCCGATGCCGATGATTGCGCCCAGAAGCGAGACGACATTCAGGGAAGTTCCTGTCATCCGGAGGGCCAGGACCGTGCCGAACATGGCCAGCACCGCGCCGAAGACGATGGCGACGGGCTCATAGAAAGAGCCGAACTCGAACAACAAGATCGTGAAAACAAGAAAGATGGCCATGAGCAGCACGATCATCAGGTTATGAAAGGAGTCCCGCTGCTGTTCGTAGAGGCCTCCGTATTCGATGGTCCCCGGCGGAATGGATTTGTCCCGGCTCAATATGTTCCGGATCTCGGCCATGGCGCTGCCCATGTCACGGCCTTCGAGCCGCGCCGTGACCGCGACATCCTGCCGTTGGTCTTCACGCCTGAGCTCGAGCTGCCCGGGCTCCTCGACAACATCGACAACCTGAGACAGTTTAATCAAGTTTCCTTCCGCTGTCCGGAGCGGCAATTCCTTGAGGCTGGCTAGACGGCCGATCCGCTCCGGCTCCACCTTGACCCTGATATCGACGATCCGGTCCCCCTCCAGCACCGAAGAGGCGGTCTGGCCCAGCATGGCCGTATTGGCGGCCCTGGCAATGTCATCCGCTGTCAGCCCGAACCGCCGCGCATCGACCGGCCTGACGCGAAGGCTGATCGTCGGCCCGGCATAGACAAGTCCGTCAAAGGTGTCCACGACACCCGGGATTTTTTGCAGCCGCTCTTCGACCTCGGGCGCTTTCTTCTTGAGCCAGGCCGGGTCGGTCGAAAACAGCTTCACCTCGATGGGCTGGGGCGCCCACATGAGGTCGCCGATGAGATCACTCAGGATCCCGGGAAACTCCCAGTTCAGACCGGGCAGCTCTCTGTTGAACTTTTCCCGCAGCTCAGAGATTACAGCCTCGGTTTTTCGACGGCGTTTGGGTTTCAGCTTGACCAGGAAATCACCGGTGTTCGGCTCAGCGATGGCCAGGGCCAGCCGCGCGCCCGTGCGCCGCGAATAGCTCTGCAGCTCGGGGATTGTCCTCAGTATCTCTTCGGCCTGCAGCAGCTGCTGATTCGTTTCCGCCAGGCTCGTTCCCGGCGGGGTGAAATAGTCGATCACGAAGCCGCCTTCGTCCATCGGCGGGAGGAATTCACTTTCAAGGTTTCTATAGATGAAAATCCCCAAGATGAAAATGGCACCGCAGACACCCAGGGTGAGCCAATGATGCTTGAGGGCGGGCCGAGCGGCGGATTCGTAAACCCGGATCAAGCGCCGCAGGAGGAAACCGCCCTGTTCGGTGGGCGGCCTGGGGATTTCCCCTTTGCGGGGGCGAATGAACCAGGCCGCGAGCGACGGCGACAGCGTAACGGCCAGGAAGAGCGAGGTGAGCAGGGAAACGACCATGGTCTGCGCCAGGGCACGGAAGAAGACGCCGGTGATTCCGAGCAGGAAGGCGAGCGGGATGAAAACGACGACCGGTGTCAGCGTCGACCCGATCAGCGGCCGAAAAATCTCGCCGATGCCTTCCTGGACAGCCTCAAGCCGGCGCATGCCCGAGGCCAGCTTGGTATGGATGGCCTCCACCACCACGATCGCATCGTCGATGACGATGCCGATGGCGGCGGCGATTCCTCCCAGCGTCATCAAATTAAAGGTCAGGCCGGTCATCTTCATGGACAGAAGCGTTATCAGTACGGTCACGGGAATGACCACGGCCGCGACCATCGTCGCGCCCCAATTTTTTAAAAAGGCATAGAGAATGAACACGGATAGCAAGAGTCCGAAGATAATGGCTTCCCAGACGCTTTCAACGGATGTCCGGACGATCTCCGACTGGTCGTAGAAAAAGGCCAGCTTCATGTCCGGGGGCAATTCCCGCTTCAGCTCTTTGACTTGTCTTTTGAGCGCTGCCGCAATGTCCAGGGTGCTGCCGTCGGGCTGGCTGCGAACGTTGAGAAGGACCGCACTTTGGCCGTCGGCGGTGACGATGTTGAAGATCGGCTCGGGACCGCGCCTGACTTTGGCGAAATCCCTGACGCGGACCGGGTGTCCGTCAACCGACCTGACGACGAAACTTTCGATTTCCTCGATGGAATGCACGCGCCCGTCGACAACGGTCAAATATAGAGTGTGGTTCTCCTCGTGCATGCCGGCCGAAGCCACGAAATTATTGTTGCTCAGGGCATTCGTGATCTGGGAAAGGGTGAGATTAGCTGCATTCAGAAGGAGCGGGTCCACAACGATATGGTATTCAGGCGTGCGGCCCCCAACCAGGTCGACGCGGGCGACACCGGGAATTCGAAGGAAGCGGAGCTTAAGATTGTAGCGCGCCGTCTCCCACAACTCCGTGATGCCGCGCTTATCGCTGGTGAGGCTGACACCCATGATCGGAAAGGCCGAGAATGTCAGCCGGAAAACCCTCGTCGTGGCCGTCACCGGCAGGGCGCTGCGGATCTGGGACAGCCGGCTGAGCACGTAGAGTTCGGATTCAACCATCTTGACTTTCCAGTTGAAGAAAACGCTGATCTCAGCCGCGCCCCGACCCGTGGCCGACCGGATCGTGGTGACGCCCGGTATATCCTTCATCGATTCCTCGATGGGACGGGTGATGGCCGCCATCATCTCGTCGCCGGGCATGACCCCGTTATCCACAAGGATGACCACGCGCGGAAAATTCGTCTGGGGGAAAACTGAAGACGGGATGTGGAAGGCCGAATAAATGCCGGCCAGACAGAGCGCGATGCAAACAAAGACGATGGAAAGAGAATGACTGGTGGCGAAACGGCCCAGAGGGTGGGTTTTATTCATGCGCCTGGCTGACGATATGGATTTTTGTCTCCGGGGGAAGGCTGTAGGCGTCTGTGGTGACGATCATCATTCCTTCCGCCAGGCCTTCTCCCTCCACTTCGACGAGGCCGCGTTCGTGGAAACCGTCGATCACGGGCTGACGGACCGCCTTATCCCCCCTGACAATCATGATCCAGCTGCCTTCTTCTTCGCTGCTGACCAGGCTCTCCTCCGGAACGGCCAGGCAGTCCCGGTGCTCCTCACAGATGATCCTGATGTCCAGGAATTGACCAGGGCGAAATCCCGTTTTAGCCGGGAGAGATGTCCTGACCAGCACGGTGTCGGTCAGGGGATCGATGTCCTTGGAGACGAAAGACAACGTTCCGATTGCCTTCCCGCCTGTCCCGAGCTCGACCGGCTGGCCTGGCTTCAAAAGGGAAGCTTCTCGGCTGGGGACCCTGGCGGCTGCGACCAGCCGGTTCATATCCACGACTTCGGCCAGGACCGTATTCGATTCTACGGATTGACCGAGGGTGGCGTTCAGGCGAACCAGCGTGCCTGTTAAGGGAGAAATGATTTGGAGAAGGGCGAGTTGTGTTTGGGCGGCGGATAGCCCGCTGCGGGCCGCATTGAGTTGTTGTTCCGCCTCTTGATAGGATTTCTTCGACGTTCCGTCGGCCGTTAACAGATTCTTCTGGCGCTCAAAAGTTAGTTCCGCGAACTGAAGCTCTTTTTGGGCCTTGAGCACCGCCACTTCCGCCACACGGCTGTCCAGCCGGAAGAGCGTTTCGCCCTGCGACACATGACTCCCTTCGGTACAATTGATCTGGACGAGAAGCCCACCTACGGGCGAGGCGATGGAGGCTGCGGCGGGCGGTTTCCTGTCCGCAGCCGGCTCCGGCTCGACACTCCCGTAGCCCGTGACATAACGATGGAGCGTTGTGCGGCTGATCTTGCCGACATGAACGGCCACGTCGGTGAGCATCTCTTCTTTGACCTCACTGGCCCCGGGCTTCATGAAAACCAGATAAATGACAACGGCCAGGGCCGCCAAGAGGACAATCATTCCTGCTAGTGTCCTGCGCTTGGTCATCGTTTTACTCCTTCGCCCGGCTGGATGCTCTGCGCGGCGTCTCCTGAACCCATCCCTTCAGGTCGAGCGGGCTCTGCAGGACTTCCTCCAGTTTCGCCAGCGACTCCTGCGCCTTGACCAGGGCATCCAGCCGCGAGAGCGCGCTTGAAGCCAGTTCGAGCTCGACGCCCAAAAGCTCGGGCTTTGAAATCTCTCCAAGCTCATACTTTGCCCTGGCGGTTTTTCCCTGTTCGGTCAGGTTGGCAAGCAGCTCATCGGCCGCCTTCGATTTCGCCGAAGCGGACCGGCAGGAGGCGACGGCGACGTCGAGTGCTCCGATCACTTTAGCCTGAAGCGCCAGGAATCGCGCCGCTGTCTCGGCGCGGCGGGCTTCTGCTTCGGCGATCTGCCCCCTGTTCCGGTTGAGGATGGGCAGATCCAAGGCCAGCCCCAGGGTCCATTTGCTGTCTGTCTGGTCGAGTTGGTAGCCTAACCCGATGCGGATATCGGGATATTGCCTTGCGATCTCCAGCTGCAAGGCGGCCTGGCTGGCCGCATACTCGGACAGCAGGCTCAGTATGTCGGCCCGGTTGAGCAGCGCCTGGCGGCGGACCTCGTTCGACAGGATATCCGTCTTGATGTGCTCGAATTCGTCGAACGATAAAGATAAACCATCGAGGACCGGGGCGGGAACGTTAATGGTATCGGCCAGACGGACCCTGGCTTCGACCTTCTGACGGGAAGCCTCAAGGGCCGCCAACCGGGAATTGTCGAGGGCGATACGCGACTGCGTGAGCTCATACGGCGAGGCTTCTCCGGCGGCCAATTGAAGTTCGAGAATCCTGACATTTTCTTCCTGAATAGCCTGTTGCCGGGACAGAAGGGATTCGGTTTCCTGGGCCGCGTAAAGGTCGAGAAAAGACTGCCGCAGACGGCTCCGGACTTCCCAGGCCACAGAAACGATATTCCAGAGGGCGGCATCTGACAGATGTCGGGCCTGGGATATTCGGTAGCCGCGTTTGCCGGCGACTTCAAGCGGAATCTCCAGAACGAGCTCAGGAATCCAAGGAGTGATTTCTGAAACGGGACTCGTGGTATTGTAGCCCCCCAGGGCATTGACCGAAGGATTGGGGCGCTCTCCGGCTTTGATTCTTCCAGCCTCGGCCAGCCCCCACTGAGCCCGGGCCACATCGAGATCATAGTTGTAGAAGAAGGCGGCTAGGGTCAGCGACTTCATGTCCCACTCTTTTGGAGGCCATTCTTGGGCCGCCTGATGGGTGAGAACATATTCTTTCAATTCCTCGTTTTCGAGTCCTCTGGATTCGAAATCGGCCAGGGTCACGGCCGCTACAATAGGCTGAGGATGAAAACGAACACAACTCGCGGTCAGCAGGACGGCCCCACATAAACCGATGATTTTCAGCCAGGCATTACGCTTCATTCTTCTCTCGGAGCTAAACCAGCTTGACGGCATGATAATTGAATCAATAATTCTACACTCGGGAGGCAAAAA
>CAYOZW010000142.1:0-8559 GCA_964408495.1 uncultured Eubacteriales bacterium | reverse complement strand
GCGAGGCCCGTTTCGGCCTCTTCATCCATTGGGGACTCTATGCCATCCCGGCCGGAGAGTGGAATGGCGAGACCAACCATGCTGAATGGATCCGGACGACGGCCCGGATCCCGCTCGAGGTCTATGACCGCTTCGTCGGCCAGTTCAATCCTCTGAAATTCGACGCCGGGGAGTGGGTCCGGATGGCCAAAGAGGCCGGCATGAAATACATCGTCATCACTTCCAAGCATCATGACGGCTTCTGCCTTTTTGATTCCCGCTATACGGACTTCGACGTCATGTCGACGCCGTTCGGGCGCGATATCCTGAAAGAGCTCAGCGAGGCCTGCCGCCAGGCGGGGATCAAGATGTGCTGGTACCATTCGATCATGGACTGGCATCATCCCGATTACCTGCCGCGTCGGGAGTGGGAGAAAGACCGCTCCCCGGAAGGCGCCGATTTCGACCGCTACGTCCAACACATGAAGGACCAGCTGGCCGAGATCGTCGGCAACTATGGCGAAATCGGCGTCCTCTGGTTCGACGGAGAGTGGGAGACGACCTGGAATCATGAACGCGGCCGGGACCTCTACGAATATGTCCGCCGGCTGCAACCCAGTCTCATCATCAACAACCGGGTCGATGTCGGCCGCTCCGGTTTGCAAGGCTTAACCGAAGCCGGTGGGAACGTGGGCGATTTCGGAACGCCGGAGCAGGAGATTCCGCCCACCGGAGTGCCGGGAGTGGACTGGGAGACCTGCATGACTATGAATGACAACTGGGGATACAACAAGAACGACCACAACTGGAAATCCAGTCGGGAGCTCGTCCGGAAACTAGCCGATATCGCCTCCAAAGGCGGGAATTTCCTGCTCAACGTCGGGCCCACGGCGGAGGGCGAATTCCCGCCGGCGAGCGTGGAGCGGCTGCGGGCGATCGGGGAGTGGATGAGAGTCAACGGGGAGGCAATCTACGGAACCGAAGCCAGCCCTTTCAAAGCGCTGGAGTGGGGGAGGTGCACCCAGAAATCCGTCAAGGGGGGGACGCGGCTGTATTTGCACATTTTCGATTGGCCGGCGGACGGGAAGCTCGTCGTCTCCGGGATCTTCAATGTACCCCGGCGGGCATTTTTTCTGTCCGACCTCGGCATGACAGGCCTTCCGCTAAAGAGGGCGGAAGATGCGATCATAATCACGCTGCCGGGCGAGGCGCCGGACCCGAACGACAGCGTCGTCGTGCTGGATATCAAGGGCCTTCCCGACATCAACAACCCTCCCAAGATCAGGGCCGCCCAAGGCATCTTCATCGATTCCCTGGATGTTCATCTCGTGACCGAGCGTGAGAACGTCGAGATCCGCTATGCCTTGAGCGACCGGGCGCCGGATTCCCGCGATCCCGTCTTTCAGGGGCCGATCCGCCTCACCGAGACGTCGACCGTGTCCGCGCGTTGCTTCAGGGGAAGGAAGCCGGTCAGTGGAACAGCCCGGGCTTTTTTCACCAAAGTGAAGCCCCGGCCGGCGGTGACGCTTGAAGGCGGAGAAGCGGGGGTGAGCTATTCCTATTATGAAGGTGACTGGGAATGGCTGCCCGATTTCTCTTCATTGAGGCCTGTGAAGAAGGGCAGAGGCGGTAATTTCGCCTATGATCCGGGAGAGCACCGGGAGAAATTCGGGTTCGTTTTTTCCGGGTTCATCGAGATACCGAAGGACGGTGTCTATTCGTTCTTCACGGAATCGGACGACGGAAGCCGGCTCTTTATTGGCTCGACACCCGTCGTGGATAACGACGGCCTCCATGGGCTCAGGGAAGCAGAAGGCGCCGTCGCCCTGGCAGCGGGATTCCATCCCATCCGGGTGGAATATTTCAACCGGACAGGAGGCCACGGCCTCAAGATTTCCTATCAGGGCCCGGGTATGGAAAAGGCCCAGATTCCCGATGACGTCTTGCGGCGTCTCTCCCCAGAGTGAGGTCTCTGCAGATCCCCTCTCGACATCACCGGCCTTGACGCAGTTTCTGGTAGTACAGCTGGTGGTAGTCCTCGGCCTCGTAGAACTCGGTGGAGGGGAGGACCTGGGTGGCGATGGGCCGGTCGTATTTCCCCGATTGATTCAGCCGCTCGATGGCCTTCAGGGCCGCCTCTTTCTGGGCTTCGCCCTGATAGAAAACCGCCGACCGGTATTGGGTCCCGACGTCAGGTCCCTGCCGGTTCACCTGGGTTGGATCATGGAGGCTGAAAAACTGATCGAGCAAATCCTCATAGCTCACAACCGATGGGTCGAAGACGATTTCGATGGATTCGGCGTGCCCGGTGCTGTCCGAGCAGACCTCCCGATAGCTGGGATTTTTGGTCTGTCCGCCCGTGTAGCCGACGCGCGTCGAGACGACCCCCCTGACCTTGCGGAAATTGTCCTCGACGCGCCAGAAGCAGCCGGCCGCGAAAGTGGCCGTCTGCGTCTGGGCCTTGGTCGCCTCGCCGGCAAGGCTGGCGGGTTTGAAGTCCAGGGCGGCCGAGTTGATGCAGAAATGCTTCCTGGTCGGGGGCGGGCCGTCGTCGAAGACGTGGCCGAGGTGCGAGCCGCAAACGGCACACCGGACCTCGGTCCGGACCATCCCGTGCGAGCGGTCTTCCCTGTATTCAATATGGCTTTCTTCGACCGGAGCCGTGTAACTCGGCCAGCCGGTGCCGTGGTCGTATTTGGTCTCCGCTGAAAAAAGCGGAGTTCCGCAGGCGCCGCACACGTAGACCCCGTCCTCATAATGGTCGTTATACTTCCCCGTAAACGGGCGCTCCGTGCCGGACCGACGGAGCACCTTATATTGTTCCGGCGTGAGGAGCGCCTTCCATTCATCCTTGCTTTTTTCGATCTTCTTCAGCATCTCTTTCTCCTGGCCTGGAAGAGAAGACCCGCCGTTCTCTGCTTGCGGAGCGACGGCCATCTTCGGCCCTCCTCTGCAGGCGCCGGCGAAAAGCGCCAAAACGACAATTGCGAAAATCCGCGGGGGATTCATCTTCATCCTCAATTCCTATTATTCTTATATTATTAGTATACATTATCTCCGGAGAAAGAGATAGGGCCGAACGGCGCTCCGCTCTATGGATTTCCGGGAGTCTCCCGCGCCGGAGGGCTTGATTAGAGGGGAGCCAAAACGATATATAAAAGGCGATCTCTTTGAAAGGAGTGCCCGATGCGTCGAATATCCGTCCCTAAGCCCGCTCATTGGAAAGGCGTCTTCTTGCCTTTTTTTATCTTTCTTATCTTTTGTTTCACATCGCGGTCTTCCTCTTCCGAGGCTCCGAAATCTGAAGACTGGGAAAATCCGCTCGTCGTCAGCCGAAACACAGAGCCGCCCCATGCCACACTGATTCCCTATCCCACCCTGGAGAAGGCGGTGGCCGGCGACCGTTTTGGCTCTGAATACATGCAATCGCTCAACGGAAGGTGGCAGTTCCATTGGGTTTCAAAACCGGCAATCCGGCCTCTGGATTTTTTCAGACCGGAGTATGACGCCTCTGCCTGGAAAGAGGTGGCGGTTCCGGGCAACTGGCAGCTTCAAGGGTATGACGTGCCGATCTATCTGGATTCAGACTATCCTTTTCCGGCCAACCCGCCCCGCATTCCGCACGACCATAATCCCGTCGGCTCCTACCGGACCGAATTCAGCGTTCCCGCCGGCTGGGGGGGGCGTCAGGTCTTCCTCCACTTCGACGGCGTGGACTCAGCCTTTTATGTCTGGCTGAACGGCGTTCCGGTCGGCTACAGCCAGGACAGCCGGACGCCGGCGGAGTTCAACATCACCGGGTTTCTCCGGCCGGGCCGGAATGTCCTCGCCGCTCAAGTTTATCGTTACTCGGACGGCTCCTACCTAGAATGTCAGGACTTCTGGCGTCTGAGCGGCATATTCCGAAATGTCTATCTGTACTCGACTCCGCCCGTCCACATCCGCGACTTCGAACTCAACGGAGACCTGGACGGCGATTGTCGGGATGCCGTCTTCCGGGTCAAGGCCAGGGTCAGAAACACCGGTGATCAGGCCACCCGCGGTCATTCACTGGAGGTCGGCCTCTTCGATCCCGACGGCCTCCAGGTCGGCGGTGAAGTCTTCGCCAAAGGCGCGTCTCCATATATCGCCCCCCTTGCCGAAAGCGTCTTCCTGCTCAAGGCCGGCCTTTCCGACCCGCTCAAGTGGTCGGCTGAACAGCCCAACCTGTACACCGTTATCCTCACGCTCAAGAACGAGCGGGGCGAAGCGGTCGAGATCGAGAGCGCCAAGTTCGGCTTCCGCAAGGTCGAGATCCAGGATGGCCAACTTCTCCTCAACGGCCGGCCGGTTCTGTTCAAGGGCGTCAATCGTCACGAGCACGACCCCGTCACCGGCCATTTTGTGACTCGCGATTCCATGGTTGAGGACATCTTGCTGATGAAGCGGAACAACATCAACGCGGTCAGGACCTGTCACTACCCGGACGACCCGCAGTGGTACGAGCTCTGTGACCGCTATGGCATTTATCTCATCGACGAGGCCAACATCGAGTCCCACGGGATGGGCTACAAGCCGGATGTCACTCTGGCCAACAGGCCGGAATGGAAGAAGGCCCATCTCGACCGGATCATCCGGATGGTCGAGCGGGACAAGAACCATCCGTCGGTCATCATCTGGTCGCTCGGAAACGAAGCCGGCGACGGCACGAACTTTGAGGCCGCGAGCGAGTGGATCCACCGGCGCGATCCCTCCCGTCCCGTCCAGTATGAGCGGGCGGAGCTGCGACCCTATACTGATATCTACTGCCCGATGTACCCCAGCGTCGACCAGATTGTCGCCTACGCCGAGCAGAAGCCGGAGCGCCCCCTGATCATGTGCGAGTATGAGCACGCCATGGGCAATTCCTGCGGCAACTTCCAGGATTATTGGGAGGCGATCGAGCGGTATCCTCAGCTTCAGGGCGGTTTCGTCTGGGATTGGGTGGATCAGGGGATCTGGAAGACAACGAAGGACGGCCGGAAATATTTCGGCTACGGGGGTGATTTCGGGGATTCGCCCACGGACCGGAATTTTTGCTGCAACGGACTGGTGCTTCCCGACCGCTCCATCACCCCGAAGACGATCGAGGCCAAGAAGGTTTATCAGAATATCGGCTTCAAGGCCGTTGACCTGGCGGCGGGGGAGGTCGAGATCGTCAACAAGTTTTTCTTCACCGACCTCAGCGGCTGCGAAGTGTTGTGGTCGGTCAGCGAGGACGGGACAGAGATCGAGTCCGGAAACCTGGACCGGTTGGATATCGGACCTCGCCAAAGCCGGGTTGTTGTCGTGCCTTTTCGTCAGCCGAAGCTCCTGCCTGGCGCCGAATACTGGCTCCGCTTCAGCGTCCGCCTAAGGGATGATCTCCCCTGGGCGGCCAAGGGCCACGAGATTGCCGCCGAACAGTTCAGGCTGCCGTTCAGCCAGGCCGCTCATCCTGAGGGAACGGAGGGGATGCCTCCTCTCACAATAAGCGAACGCGGCCAGGAGGTGATCATCTCAGGCCGGGAATTTGAAGTCCGCTTCGACCGGACGACCGGACGGCTCACTTCTTACCGGCATAGGGGAGAGGAACTCTTGAACAGGGGCCCGGAGCCCAATTTCTGGCGCGCCCCGACTGACAATGACTTCGGAAACGGGATGGAGAAACGGTGCGCCGTCTGGCAGAAGGCAAGCGGCCTCCGGACCTTGGAAAGCTTCGCGGTGAAGCCGCTAGGCCGGCAGGCGGCTGTACTGACCGCCGAATTCAACCTGCCGGACGTCCAGTCCAAATACCGGACAACCTTCACGGTTTTCGGCAGCGGCGATATTATCGTCGAGAACCGAATCCGGATCGGGAAGGAGGACCTGCCGGAGCTGCCCCGTTTCGGGATGCGGCTGCGGATTCCCGCCGGGTTGGATCGAGTCGAGTGGTATGGTCGGGGCCCCCACGAAAATTACTGGGATCGCCGGGCGAGCGCGTTCGTCGGTCAATACCTGAGCACAGCCCGGGACATGTTCGTTCCCTATGTCAGCCCACAGGAGAACGGCTACAGGACCGACGTGCGCTGGGTGTCGGTCCGCGATGAGAAGGGGAGGGGCTTGGCCTTTTTCGGCCTTGACCTCCTGAGTTTTTCGGCTCTTCGCTACACCATCGAGGACCTTAGCCAGAAGAGCCGGGGAACGATGCATCCGACCGACCTGGTCGAGCGGGATTTTATCGAGCTCAACGTCGACTTCAAGCAGACAGGTGTCGGCGGCGAGGATTCCTGGGGAGCGCGGCCGTATCCTCAGTACACGCTCTTCCCGAACGATTACAGCTATCGCTTCCGGATCCGGCCGCTTGATCCCGAGGACGACCCGAAAATCCTAGCCAGGAACCGCGTTGAACTGGATTGATCTTGAAGGGACCTTCTACTTGGCGGCTTTGATCTCGTCCCAGACCTTGACGTAGAGTGAGTTGGCTTCCCCGAGGTCGGCGATGATTTCACTTTTGGCCCGGACCTCCGGTTCTAGGAAAACGGCCGGGTTCGTGCGCAGGTCTTCGGGCAGCAGAGGATAGGCATCTTTATTGGGACAGAGATACTTGAGGAATGCCGTGTTCTCGGCCGCGACCGCCGGCTGATGGAGGAAGTTGATGAAGGCGTGAGCCAGGCCGACGTCTCCGGCGCCCCGCGGGATGACCAGGTCGTCGACGGAAATGACCGTGCCTTCGCGGGGGACGGCGAGGCGGACATCCGGGTTTTCTTTCTGGACCTGGAGGATATCCCCGCTGTATCCATGGACAACCAGGAATTCCCCCGAGGCGACGCCCGTCTTGTATTGCTCGTTCTCGTACTTGGCGATGTTTTTCTTCCAACGGATGACAACTGCTTTAGCCGCGTCAAGCTCCCCGGCGTCGGTCGTGTTGATGCTATAGCCTAGGAACTTGAGTCCCGCGCCGATCGTCTCCCGCATGTCATTAAGCATGGTCATCCGTCCCTTCAGGTCGGGACGGTCGAAGATCGCCCAGGTCGGCTCGAAATCTTCGATCCGGCTCCCGAGGTAGGCGATGACCGTATTGACGACCATATAGGGCACGGAATAGTCCATGTTTTTATCTATCGCCAGGTCCAGGTATTCAGGGTCGACATGGTCCAGGTTGGGCAACCGGCTGCGGTCAAGCTCCAGGAGCATTCCTTGAGAGTGCATCAGGCTGGCCATGTAGCTCGTCGGAGTCAGCAGGTCATACCCGCTGGCACCGGCCTTGATCTTGGCGTACATCGTCTCGTTGGAATCGAATGTATCGAAGACGAGCCGGCAGCGATAATCCTTTTCAAAGCGGGCGACAAGAGCCGGCTTGAAGTAATCGGCCCAGGTGTAGATATGCAGGACGGTCTGGGACTTGCCGCAGTGGGCCAGGACAGCCGCCGCGCCCAAGGCAAGACAGAATCCGGCGACAAGAGGACTCGGGAACATTCGCCTTATCTTGCTTCTCATGCTGACTCCTTATCTCTCCGAACGGGACAGCCTCTGGCTCGCCGCCACGAGCGTGAACGTGAGGACGAGCAGGATCGTCGACAGCGCATTGATCAACGGCGGCGACCCGAACTTGATCATGCTGTAGACTCGGATAGGCAAAGTCGTAGAGCCCGGCCCGGCGACAAAAAAGGTGATCACGAAGTCGTCGATGGAGAGGGTGAAGGCAAGAAGCCCCCCGGCGATGAGGCCGGGAAGGAGAAGGGGGAGAAGGACTCTACGGGTCGTCGTCCACCAGCCGGCACCCAGGTCCTGGGCGGCCTCGATGATGGACAGGTCGAAATCTTGAAGCCGTGCCAGGACCGTCATGGCCACGAAGCTGATGCAGAAGGTCACATGGGCCAGGAAGATGGTGAACAGGCCCAGCTTGATGCCGGCGGCGACGAAGACCATGAGCAGGCTGATCCCCATCAAGATTTCCGGGACGACGAGCGGCGTATAGATGAGGCCAAAGTGAAAACTCTGCAGCCGGCTCCGGGCGAAGCGGTGAAGGGCGACGGCGGCGGTCGTTCCGATGACGAGAGACAGGGCCGTGGCGACGGCGGCGATGATCAGGGAGTTTTTGGCGGCCCGCCAGATCTCTGGCTCATGAAAGAGCCGCTCATACCAGATCAGGGAGAATCCCTGCCAGCCGGTTTCGAAGCGCGAAGCATTGAAGGAATTGACGATCAGGATGATGATCGGCAGATAGAAAAAGAAAAGCACGGCCATGGTCACCAGGAACGGCCAGCGGCTGCGCCTCACCGGTTCACCTCAAGGAGGGAAGGGGATTTCTCCCTCTTCCGCTGCAGGATCAGGACGGCCGCCAGGGGCGCCAGGACCGAGAGGATGAGGACAACGGAGAGGGCCGCCGCCTGGGGCAAGTTGCGGTCGACGAAGACACGCTGGGCGATCTTGTTGCCGAGCATCTCGCCGCCGGGACCACCGACGATATCGGGAATGACATAAGACCCGAGGGCGGGGATAAAGACAAAGAGGACGGCGGTGATGAGCCCCCCGCGGACCCCGGGAAGAAAGATTTTGGCGAAGGCCTGGAACCGTCTGGCCCCCAAATCCCGGGCCGCT
>CAYOZW010000141.1:0-8563 GCA_964408495.1 uncultured Eubacteriales bacterium | reverse complement strand
TCAACCTCAGCGGTGAACTTGCGCCTTTTATCACCAATTATACAAAAATCGTTGACCTGAGCGGAAAATACGGATACCTCCATTACTCTATCAAGATACCTGAAAACCATGGCCTTGTAGGCCAAAATTATGCCAACTTCTGGGTAAGAGAAGAAGCTTTTACAGGCAGTGGAGGGATTATCATAAAGACTGCAGTAAAGCCTGTCCTCAGGATTGAGTTTCCATATCCAGGGCTTTACGCGCTCCTCTCTTTCTCAGCATCAGACATAAATGAGGGAGAACCAGCCTTCCTTCAAGCATATGTGACCAGCGCAGGAGAGGAAACCATACAAGACGGCATGCTTCACTTCTCAATCAATGATGAATCAGGGAGCCAGGTTGGTGAACACACTTTCTCAAGCATAGTAATACCTTCACAGAATTCTTCTGTATATGAAAAGTATTTCTCTCAGGGAGATATGCTCAATCCAGGCATTTACACTGCAAAAGCCACTTTCACATATTCAGGAAAGGCAATTTCAGATGAAACGGAGTTCAGTGTAGGAAGTTATGACCTGCAATTGCTAGATCATACCAAGAAGATAAGCACTCCCGGAATAAACAAGTTTACTGTCAAGGTAAAGAGCAATTGGAACGGAGTCCTTGATGATGTTCATGTGGCGCTTATCATCAATAATGAGGAGTTCAAGTCACCGACTGTATCCCTTCAAAGTCAGGAAGAGAGGGAATTGACCCTGTATGTAGAATCAGATACACTGATACCAGGGACACAGAATGCTTTAATCAGCATGATGTTTGAGGGCAAGATCGGGGCCCATATCGTCCCAGGCGCCAAACCAGACAGCCGGAATTCTTTCCATTCCCCCGGTGTCGCCTTTCTGATGCTGCCTTTCTATGCCCTCAGCACCATAATCAAGGGAAAGGCGCTCGTCTTTATTTTGCGACTGGGGATGAGCCTGTGGGGCGGGTTCCTCGCGGTCCAGGTCTATCTCTACGCCCGGAGCGAATGGCGCAGAGAGAACTTGGCCCAGTGGCTCTGGCTCCTGACGAGCTTCACGACGCCCGTCTTTTTCTATTCCGTCCACGTCTATCCGGAGATCATCGTCGCCGCGCTCTCCCTGGCCGTCTTCCGGATTTTCCGTTTTTCACCGGTGCTTGGCTCTATGAAGGCGGCCGTCTGCGGGCTTTTCCTCGCTTCCTTCTTCTGGTTTCACGCCCTGAAATACCTCGCCCTGTTCATTCCCCTCTTTCTCTACGGCCTCTGGACGTTGATCAAACGATCGAAGTCCCGCTGGGCCCCCTTCCTCTTCACCGGGATCACGGCGACGGGTGTCTTCCTCTATCTGCAGTTCCAGCATGCGCTTTACGGGAGCTATTCGCTCGCCACCGTCTCCTGGGCGGCCCCGATGACAGACTCCGGCGAGAAACTCATCCGCTTCGTCAAGAATCTCCTCTTCCAGATTCCCTGGCGCGACCGCTGGCAAACCCTGGCCGGGTATTTCCTCGACCAGCGGGACGGCCTCTTTTTTTACGCACCGCTCTATTTCTTTTCGTTCTTCGGCGCTGTGGAGATGTTCCGGCGGAAGAGGCGGGATTTCTGGCTGCTCCTGGCCCTGACAGCGCCCTATGTTCTCGTTTCCGCCTTCCTCACCCAGCGGACCGGATACGCCCCCCAGGCCCGGCCCCTGGTGTCCGTGATCTGGGCGCTGGCCATCTGGACGGGGTATTTCCTGGTCAGCCAGCGCAAGACCGTCTGTATGGCGGTTTTCAACCTGGTCGCCGGGCTGAGCTTCCTCATCGTCATCATTCTCAGTCTAACACCGCTCAACCTCTACCAGGAGACGACCCGGGGGCTGCGGGAGCGCGGCGCCGGATTCTTCAACCTCCTGAGCAACCTTCATTTCCAGGTCACTAATCTTCTCCCCTCCTATATCAAGTCCGGAGAGGGCACCTGGCTCCCCAATATCATCTGGCCGGGCATCGTCGTTCTCCTCGTTGTCCTCTACATCGTGACGAAGAGGCGGCCACTCAACTTGAATTTCTCCTTTCATCTTCTCGGCGCCTGCACAGCGCTTCTTCTCTTTTTCGTCGGGATCGTCCTCTATCCCCGCCTGGTCCTGCGCAACCCGACCCACACGGAGCTCGGTCCCGGCAAGAGCGCGGCCTTCTATTCCTTGTCGCGCGCGGCTAGGATGGTCGGGCCGGGGCGCTTCCGGCTCCGCGAGGACGGCCGCTCCTATCGTTTCTATCTGACGATGCGGCAGCCGGTTGAAAAACTCCGGGTTTCCCTCGGTTCGACGCAAGGAGAATACGATTATTCGATCAGCGTCTTCGATGAGGTCCTGGTGCAAGGCAGGACCGTTAAAGAAATCCAGAGCCTCGATCTTGCCACCCCTCCGCGATATAAGCTAGGAGAGGAAAACTTTTACACGATCATCCTTGAATTAGGTGAGGACTCCGCCGTCCGATCTGAATTGAATCCCTATCGTTTCGAGATCACCCTCGACTGAGGCGTGTCTCAGCCGAACTGCCTTGACCGGACGATCCCCTTCTTGTGGAGCTTGAACTTGACGAGCGTTTTGATGATGGAGAGGCCGTAGATGAGGCTCCGCAGGAAGCCGATTTTGCTGGCCTCCTCGAAATAGCGCGTCGTAATGGGAATCTCTTTGATCCACATCTTGTGGATGACGCCCTGGGCGATGATCTCCGAGTCGAAGACGAAATCATCGGAATTGAGATCGAACTTGACCGTCTCCAGATAGCGCCGGGAATAAGCCCTTAATCCGGAGTGGTATTCCGTGAGATACATATAAAAGCCGGCATTTTCCAGGGCGGTCAGGAAGATGTTCCCCAGGTATTTCCACTTGGGCATCCCCCCTTCGAGGGGCCGCCCGCCCAGCATTCGCGACCCGAAGACCGCGTCGCATTCCTCATCCAGGAGCGGAGTGATGAGCTGGGGGATGACCGTGGGGTCGTACTGGTGGTCGGGATGGACCATGACCATGATGTCACCGCCGCGCTTGAGCGCCTCGCGGTAGCAGGTCTTCTGATTGGCTCCATACCCCTTGTTTTTATCATGGACGAAGACGAGAAGCCCGAGCCTTCGGGCCAGGTCGACCGTCCCGTCGCGGCTGCGGTCGTCGACGAGGATGATCTCATCCACCCAGTCCCGGGGGATATCTTCGAGCGTTCGCTCCAGTGTCTTCTCGGCGTTGTAGGCCGGCATGACGACGATCACTTTTTTCGCACGGGCGGGCATTGGAGCGTTCCTTCCGAGTCTCCCTTATACCATATTTCAAATAAAAAGGGGACGCTCCCCCTCGGGCTTTGACATTCGGGCTGTGTTCGTTTATCTTAGCGCTTCAACTTGGCGTCTCAGATGATGACATGCGTTCGGACCGGTCCATCGCCGCTCTTTTAATCCTCATCGCCGTCGTCGTCCGCCCCGCGATCCCCCAAGAAAAGGATCCCCCCGCGATCGCCGCCCGCTCCCAGACCCCGGTGGTGATCCAGCGGCTGAGTCACCCCGTGACCTTCGACGGCCTCAGCCATGAGGAAGCCTGGATGGACATCCCTGTCCTCCCCATGGTCATGATGCGGCCCCATTTCGGCTTCCCCCCTTCCGAGAAGACCGAAGTCCTCGTTGGTTTCGACGATAAATACCTCTGGGTCGCCGGCCGGCTCTACGACAGCGAGCCCTCCAGAATGCTCGCGACCTCCAAGAAGCGGGACTACATGGAGCCCAACACGGAATTTTTCGGTGTCATTATCGATACCTTCAACGACAAAGAGAACGGCCTCGGGTTCATGACCACGCCGACCGGATTGCGCTGGGATGCCGCCATCTTTCACGACGCGGTGAGCACAACACCGATGGAAATGCCTGTAAATTCGAGCTGGAACACCTTTTGGGACGTCGAAGTCGCCAGGAACGACCAGGGTTGGTTTGTGGAGATGAGGATCCCCTTTTCCAGCATCCGCTTCCAAGAGGCGGACGGCCGGGTCATCATGGGCCTTCTCGTCTACAGGTGGATTCCGCGCAAGAACGAGGAGATCGTTTTTCCGGCCGTCCCGCCCCGCTGGGGATTCTTGAGCGCCTGGAAGCCTTCCCAGGCCCAGGAGGTCGTTCTCGAAGGCGTCCGCAGCCACAACCCACTCTACATCGCACCGTATGTTCTGGGAGGATCGGGCTATGACTTTTCACTCAACGATGAGGAGACAGCTTATCAGCGCACTAGGCAGCCCACGGCCGAGCTCGGGCTGGACGTCAAGTACGGACTGACCAGCAACCTGACCTTCGATGTCACCTTGAATCCCGATTTCGCCCAGGTCGAAGCCGACGACCAACAGGTCAACTTGACCCGTTTTTCTCTTTTTTTCCCAGAGAAAAGGCTCTTTTTTCAGGAGCGGAGTTCCGTCTTTGATTTCAGCTTCGGCGACTTCAACCAGCTCTTCTACAGCCGGCGGATCGGGCTCTATGAAGACGAGGAGGAAGAGGAATCCCGGGTCGTCCCGATCTACGGAGGCGTCCGGATGGTCGGCCGGGCCGGCTCCTGGGACCTCGGATTCATGGACATGCAGACGGCTCCGCTGAAGGAGGAGGGTGTCCCTGCGGAGAATTTCGGTGTTCTGCGCCTCCGCCGCCGCGTCCTCAACCCCTATTCTTATGTCGGCGGAATGATCACATCCAGGATCGGGACGGATGGTTCCTACAATGAAGCCTACGGTTTGGACGCGACTATCCGGATTGCCGGAGACGACTATGTCACCTTCAACTGGGCGCAGACATTTGAAAACGGCCGGGCGAACGATCCCGCTTCCCTCGACCCCAGCCGGCTGAGAATCACCTGGGAAAAACGTACGCAGCAGGGGCTCGGCAGCTATCTGGGCCTTTCCCGGTCCGGCCGGGACTACAACCCGGGGATGGGATTCGAGATGCGCGAGGATTTCACCGCCGGCCGGTTCCGCCTCCTCTATGGATGGCTTCCCGGGGAGAATTCCTTTCTCCAGTCCCACAATATTTATGCCGGCGGATACGCCTTCTTCCGCAATGCGGACAACACCCTGGAATCAGCGGAAGGCGGGCCGGGATGGGAGTTTTCCACCAAGTCCGGGTTCAACGGCCAGCTTTCCCTGAAAGCCTACTACGAGAGCTTCCTGGAAGCCTTCGAGCTCTCCGACGACTGTGAGGTTCCACCCGGGAATTACACCTTCTATGGACTGGAAAGCTATCTCATGACCCCCATGGGAAAAACGCTCAGCGGGATGGTCTTTCTGCGGACTGGGTCGTTCTACGACGGAAGGAGGATATCGGTCGGCCTGAGGCCCAGCTGGGGATTGACTCCCGACCTGACCTTGAGCGGGATGTACGAGTACAACCGCATCGAGTTCCCGGACCGGAACCAGGGCTTCACCGCCCATCTTTTGCAGGCCAGATTAATGGCCACCCCGAGCATAAAATTCTCCATCCTCACCTTTATCCAATACAACAGCGCCGACGACCTGGTCATCGGGAACGTGCGCTTCCGTTACAACCCCCGCGAAGGCATCGACTTTTATCTGGTCTACAATGAAGTCTTGAACACCGACCGTCCCGGCAAGATTCCCACCCCGCCGCTGAGCGGCAGCCGGGCGGTCCTGCTCAAATATTCCTACACGTTCAACCTTTAGACGTCTCAGCCTCGGCGTGCAGGGTCACCTCGTAGGCCTCGCGCACGGGCGGCTTGGCATAGAAGGGGATGAACTTGGCCACTTGTCCCTGGAAGAAATGGCTCTGCTCGCTCGCCAGCATCGCCTCCCGGCTTTCCCAGAGGGTGAGGGTGAGGGATTCGCCCGTTTTCGGGTCGTTCATGAAATAGCCCCCCTTGAAACCCTTCTGTTCCCGGCACAGCGGGAGGACGCCCTCCCTGAAGGTCCTGGCCGCCTCGTCGACCTTGTCGATCTTCAGCCGGCTCCTAAGGATGCGCGCGAACATGGCTCCCTCCTTACTCTACGAAAAGGATATCAACCCAAACCCTAAAAGTCAAAACCTTCCGGAGGTCATTTCATTGACAGTCTTACCCCCAGGATGATATCCTTCGAGACCAGCTCAGGCGGACTATTTTATCATATCATCGGCTTTTCGGAAGCGGCGGGTCATCAAGCCGCTCCTTGTCCTTCTTTCATTCGGCCTGACGATTTCCTGCGTATTGACGCGCGAAGAAGAGAGACCGAATATCATCCTCATCTCGATCGACGCCCTGAGAGCGGACCATCTTTCCCTCTACGGGTATCCCTATCAGACGTCCCCGCAGATCGATGAATTCGCCAAGCGGTCGACGGTCTTCGAGTATGCCTACAGCCTGATCCCCAAGACATCCGCCTCCTTCGCTTCCCTCATGACCGGATTGCATCCCTTCATCCTCCGGACGCAGCCGAACCAGGATTCCCTGAACGAGAAATTCATCACCCTGGCCGAAGCGCTCAAATTGCGGAATTACTCCACGGAGGCGATCGTCGACAACTCCAACCTGTCCCCAAAATTCAAGTTCAATCAAGGTTTCGACCGTTACATCACCGTCTGGGAGGACCGGGAAAAAAGGGAAGAGTCCACACCGTACATCACCCAGAAGGTGCTGGAGTTCCTGGCCCACCCCCCCGGAAAGCCGTTTTTCCTGTGGGCTCACTATATCGAGCCCCATTTTCCCTATGTCCCTCCGAGCCGGTTTATCGAGGACCGGCCCGAGGGGAGGGTTCTCGGAGAGATCCCTCGGGCGATCCTCGTGGGAAATTTGAGCACCGCCGTCGATCGGCAATCCAAGAAAGGCCATTACCTTGCCCTCTATGACGCGGCGATCAAATATGTCGACTCGGAATTCGGCAAGATCATGAGCCTGATCACCGAGAAAGGCCGGGGTCGCGGGCGCTCATTTCCAGTCCTTATCATCTGGTCAATGTCCTGCCTCCCTTTGTCGATGAGTTGGGCCTGGAAAGCGTCTATCTCTTTGATATTCATAAAGATCCCAAAGAGAAAGAAAACCTCGCTCAGAAAAAAAAGCGAAACCCTGAGGCTTCTCCAGCAGAGGCTGACGGAATTCTTCGCCAACCCGACCTATTCCAAGCGGGCCGCAGAAACTAATTCAGAAGTTCCTCTCTCTAAAAGGGAACTCGAAAGACTCAGGGTCCTTGGCTACATCCGTTAGGTTGTCTGTATCCCCCCGGTTCTAGACTAGGATCTCGTTGCACCCGCGGACCTTGCTCAGGCTGATCTCGGGATGGAAGGTCCAGGAGTACATGTTGACGGACCGGAAATAAGGGAAGAAGTGAGCCCGGTAAAGGGGGCCCATAGGATAATAGCCCTTCGTCCATTCGATGGCCCCGATACAATCTTGAGCCCGGATGGTGCGCAGGAACGCCTGGATGAACAGGAACCTCTCGCGGGGGCTGAGGCCGGAGTAGGCGACGTGATTGATCCAGGCCCACCGCTCCTTGGTCTTGCCCAGGTGGTCATGATAGATGAAATTGAGCGCTCCTTCGACCCGCCCTTCTTTTTCGTAAACCAGGGTCTGGGCGACATCGGGACAGGCTAGCTCCCAGGCCAGTTCATCACGCTCCCACGCTCTTGCCAGTTCGATCTTGTCCTTGTAGGCATTGAATAGAGATAAGCAAGCGTCGAGATCGTCCGGACGGTATTCCCGGACAGTTTCCCGTCTCCCCTTCTTCGGCCTCCGGTCCCCGCCGATAAGCTTGACAGCCGCTTTTTCCCAGGGCTTGAGACCTTCCGACGCCTCCACCCGTCCGAGATCGATGATGCGGGCGATCACTCGCAGCCGTTTCATCCACTCCAACCGGTTCCCTTCCTCCTGAAGTTTCTTGAGCATCAGGGTGGAACGATGACCCGTTTCGAATGTCACCAGGGCAAAATCGTATTTATACTCCTGGTTGATCCGGAGCGCCTCGTTGATAATCGCCACGGCATGGCCTTGGCGGAGCAGTTCCTTGCGCGTGACCAGCAGACAGCTCCACGTCCCTCGATAGACCCGGCCGCGGAAATGAAAGGCGTGCGGAATATTCCCCAGGAAAGAGACGATCTCGTCCCCGCGATAGGCCGCGATGAGATGGTCTCTGTGCTTGATCCGGCCGAAGAGGTAGCGGAGAAAGGCCGGCCGGTAGAAGTTCGGAAAGGAAGCGATCCCGTACTCATCCCGCCAGGAGGAATGGGCCATCTTCTCCAGGCCCTCGTAGTCCCCGCGGAACGGCTCAAGCGAGAGGCCTGCGAGGTCCGGCATCTCAGCCCGATCTGGCCTGTCCGTTATCGCCCGGCCTGAAAGTCTTGAATTTGACCGGAAGGGCGGTGTTCCTGCGCCAGAACTTCAGTTCGGTAGCCTTGTAGATATTCCGCTTGCGGACGCTCAGGATGCCGACCACGCGGTCATTGTCCCAGTGCTGGTA
Organism: uncultured Eubacteriales bacterium; assembly: GCA_964408495.1. Classification (GTDB taxonomy): domain Bacteria; phylum Acidobacteriota; class Aminicenantia; order Aminicenantales; family UBA8522; genus UBA8522. Next base: position 133 of record CAYOZW010000141.1, on the reverse strand, counting down.
ATCGTGACTGGAGATGGTCGGCGGGGCCTGGGGGTGGGAGTGGATAGAGCCGAGGTACTCATAATCGCTGGCGGAGACGATCTCGGCAATCTTGTTGTAATCGGGGATGACGTAATCATAGGTCGCTTCGAGC
>CAYOZW010000140.1:8124-8590 GCA_964408495.1 uncultured Eubacteriales bacterium | reverse complement strand
ATTTTCCAGGCCGGTAAAACTTCTGGAGATAACCTGAAAGGATTTCATACCGAGTTCCTCTGCAAGCCGCTTGAGCCGGTTGACGTCTCTCTGCTGGGGAGTCACTTTCGCCTCAAACGCATGGGTTTTGTCTAGAAGGAAATCGATTTCCGCCCCGTTCTTCCTTTCATAGTAGGCTATCTTGCCTTTCATCCTGAGATTCTGAAAAATCGCATTTTCGAAGATTCTCCCTTCTTCCAGGTTCGCCAGGTGATTGGCCAGGCCAGAGTCGCAAAGATAAACCTTGGGGCTTTTCCTGATCTCCGAATTCCTGCTGCTTGTGTGAGGCCTGATCAGCTTGACGAGGAAAGTGCCCTCCAAGAAGGAGAGGTATTCATATATGGTGGGCCTGGTGACGCCGAGTTCCTTCGAGATCTTCTGAATGTCAAGCTTCGAGCCGGCCCTCTGAGCCAGAAGGATGATCAGA
>CAYOZW010000140.1:0-8114 GCA_964408495.1 uncultured Eubacteriales bacterium | reverse complement strand
GATTTCGTTCTTGCGGAAATCACCGAGATGGAGGACTTCCCATTGAAAATAGGAGGTGAAGATGTCATCGAGCGCCCGCGTCTTTTCTGCCGGGCTCGTTTTCAAGACGACGCCCGGAAATCCTCCGAAGCGGAGATATTCTTCATACAGGAGAGAGATGGACTCGAAAACGGGAAGCGTTACGTCCCTGGGATTTTCGGGAAGCTTCAGAGCGCTATCCTTAAAGATCAGGAATTCTCTGAAGGTGAGGGGAAAGAGCTCGAAAATGTATTTCCGACCTGCCAACGATTCGCTGAAGAGGTTTTTGAGATAAAAACTCGCCGATCCCGTCAAGTAAAATTTGGCCGAGTAGTGATCAACGAGATATTTAACCACAGAGGGCAGTGTCCGGACGAACTGGATCTCATCAAGGAAGACATAGGCCTTCCGGGTGAAGTCCAGGCCGAGGACCTCCAGGGAGGATTTGACCTTCTCGTAACTGTGTTCTTCAAAGTACTTTCTGTTGAGCGGATTTTCGAGGTCAAGAAAGATCTTGTTGGCCGACTCGGTCCGGCTGAAAATCAGGTTCAGGAGGGTGGTTTTGCCCGTTCTCCTCATCCCCGTGATGATGATGGCTTCGGGCGAATCGTGGTAGGGCTTGATTTGATCGAGTATGATTCTTGGCTTAATCATCGCCTCCTATTTTACATATAGAATACTTATATATCAATTATAATATTACATATAGATGATATTTGATGCTCAGCGCTCTTCCTAGGACCTCACTCAATCAGACGTTCATAGAGAGCTGTTATTATCAATCGACCCGTTTTCCGATGACGGCTGAGAGAAGAAGGTTAGCGTCCGGAATTGGTGACAGTATATCAATTCCCTATTTTCCCGAGCTGGCCCAGGCGGTCAGTGAGAATGACGGGGCGAGGAGATCGTCTTCTAAAATGATAAGGAGTTTTTCATTGATTTGGCACTGCGTCTTCGCTAAACTAAGCATAGTTTCCTATGCGCAAAAAGAAGGCTAAACGCATGACAAGGAAGTTCCATGTCATCATTGAGAGGGATGAAGACGGATATTTCGTCGGCTTAGTTCCCGAGCTTCCAGGCTGTCACACCCAGGCCAAAAGCCTTGATATGCTCCAAGAGAGGCTTAAAGAAGCGATCAGGCTGTACCTGGAGGTCGAGACAGGCATCCCCGAGAATCTGCAATTTGTAGGGATCCAGCAGATCGAAGTTCCGCTCTGATGAAGCTCAAGCCGCTGCCAAGCAAGTTAGTCATTCAAACACTTAAAAAAACTAGGCTTTGAGAAAATCCGGCAGCGTGGCAGCCACGTCTTTTTCAGGCACCCCGACGGCAGGACTACTATTGTCCCTATTCATAAGGGGGAAGATATCGGGAGGGGCTTGCTTCAAGAGATCATCAGAGATACAAAACTGACAAAAGAAGAGTTTCTGAAATATTTGGATTAGCCTAAAGGCTCCTTCATCCTCAGAACTTGGTGACAGTATTTCATTTACCCATTTTTTTAGTGTGAGATAACCGCTTTTTCATCGTCGTTCATAAAAATAGACTTTTATTTTGGGAAGGATCCGGGCATGGGCTTGACAAAGCAGAGTGATGCGGATAGATTCATAGAGAATCAGAAAGAAGGATATAGCATCATGCCCAAGGCAATCACTCTGCGCCTCAACGACGAGGATTTCCAGCTTTTTCAGGCTTATGCCAAAGCCGAGAATCGAACCCTGGCCAACGCCATTGAGACGCTCGCGCTCAAACAAATCGAAGAGGAGTTGTTCGCCGGTGAATTCGAGATGGAGGAGATCCTCGAAAACAAGGATCTGCTGGAGCGGTTGAAGACAGGGAGCGCTGAGGCGAAACGGATGAAAGGCCGGTTCGTTGAGTGAATACCGGATATTCGAAACCGAGCAGTTTCGGAAAGACCTCGATGGCAAACTGGGGCCAAGGCGGGAGAAGCTGACGAAAAAGCTTCGGGAATACGTCTATCCTCAATTGAGAACCCAGCCTTATTTCGGAAAGAACATCAGAAAGCTGAGGGGATATAAGCCGGAGACATGGCGATACAGAATCGGCCCGCACCGGTTCTTCTATGAGGTCGATGAAGAGGAGAAGATCGTCTTTATGGTAGCGGCTGAGACCCGTTAGGGAAGTTATTAGTCCATACGTAAGATTCGGGGACAATGTATCATGTCCCTATTTTCCGTCAGTCTCGCCCTTCTTTTGACGACTCTAGGATCTTAATCAGCCGCGCTGTCGTGTAGCAGGAAACGCCCAATTTGGTGAGATGCCGATCATTCGACCAGAGGGGCAAGCCCAGCGCCCGAGCCAAACCCAGTGCGTGAGCGTCCTCCGGATCCCGGTCCTTTAGGTCCTCCAGCGCCTTTTTGTAATGCCCGATATACTCAGACGCCTTATGGACAATCAGCGGAAGGATACGCCAACGCAGATCGACCAGATCCACGCGGAGTCCGTATTTTCTAGCCATCACGGGCAAATATTCTGCGACTTCATCCCTATTGAATTCGGAAACGTGGACCTTGAGATCGTGCTCCAAAAAGATCTTCTGGGCGGCTTTCCCGATGACAGCCGATAAAAGGACGTTAGCGTCGGCGACGACGGCTTCGATAGGCACGGAAATCCTCTCGGACATCCCGTTCTTTGATTCCTTCAGATTCGAGCAGCCTGGAGAAATGATAGCTCAGGATTTTCCCTATTTCCCTGCGCCAATCATCGGGCAATTGATCAGGAGCCTCGAGGGGGATGTAGACGCCGGAAACTTTTCCGTGTCTCGTGACCAGGAAAGGTTCGGAGCCGCTCGAGTAGCTGGCAAAACTGGCCCGCACTTCGCGAATTCCTGCCATCTTCATGGCGATCACCTCAACATTCATTGTATCATCGTTTTCATATGTGTCAACATATGTGTACACAAGTAGTGGGCTCCGGGTCTCTTTCATCAGGGAGATCTCCTGGGTGACCAGCCGGGCGATATACATCGTCTGCGCCGAGGCTTTGCGGGATTCCCTCTGGAAAAGCGGATGGCGAAAAATGGGGACGGTCCTATTTATTTCACCCTCTCCCATCTAAGGGAGAGGGGGTCTCGGAAAATAGGACCGTCCCCATTTTCTGGCTGCGGCTTGACAATCGGAATACTCTGGTATTATCATGGTAATACCAAAAGGATTGAGGTCGCAGCCATGAGAAAATCCGCCAAATTCGCCGTCAGTCTTCCATGGGAGGATTTTAGGGAATTGGAGGCCATTCGCAGAAAAGCCGGAATGAGCCGCAGCGGCTTTCTTTTGGCGACGTTCCGCGCCTGGAAGGAAGCCCGCGAGAGGGAACGGCTGGTGAGAAGCTACGAAAAAGGGTATCGCCAAAAGCCCGAAAACGCTGCCGTCTCCGAGGCCATGGCAGACACGGCGGCCGAGTCCCTGCCGGAAGAGGACTGGACCTGAAAAAGGGCGAGGTCTGGTGGGCGCAGCTTAAACCGCCGGCCGGACGAAGGCCCGTCGTCCTCCTCAGCCGGGACGAAGCCTATCCCGTGAGGACGGCCGTCACCGTGGCGCCGGTGACGACGACCGTCCGCGGAATCGCCGTCGAGGTCTCCCTCGGGCTGGAGGACGGACTCCCCAAGCCGTGCGCGGTGAATTGCGATTCCATGCTGACGATCCCGAAGGCCTACCTGGAATCGAGAATCGCCCGGCTGTCGGAGAAGAAAATGGAGGAAATCCACAAGGCCGTCCGCTTCGCCCTGGATATGGACTGACCTTAGTCCCTACACCCTCTCCCAAACCCTCCCCCATCAAGGGGGAGGGGTTCTTTTAAGGAAATTTGCTGATTTCTCCGGAAATTTCGCACTTTTTCCTGGGAGAAGGTCAACAAGAGTTTACGCAGCGGACTGGGGGTCAGGTCTCAACAATCAACAAATCAGGCGGATCAGGCATGTGATGGGCCTGGCGTGCTTATCTCACCTCAGCAACGTCTGCAGCTTAGCCAGGACCTCGGCCGTTGTCTGGAGAGGCAAGCGACAGGCCCGTTCGGCCTTTCGGGAGCGCCAATCCAGCCTCTTGATATGGTCGGATAAGACGACGCCGGCGACGGGCAATCCCGCCGGGACGGCCACCTCGAACGGATAACTTTTGACCTGACTTGTGATCGGGCACAGGAGCGCCAGCCCGACTTTAGCGTTATATGCGTGAGGCGAAAGGACGAGCGCCGGCCTTCGACCCGCTTGTTCGCGGCCGGCCTGAGGATTCAAGGAGATCCAAACGACATCGCCGCGCCGGGGAACATATGGATCTCGTCTTACCATATTTCATCGCCCTCGGCGGGCCCGGTCTCCCATTCGCGGTGGATGTTGTCTTCGGTGACTTTCTCGAGGAGCTCTTCCAGACGCCATTCGGGCTCTCGGTCGGGCGCGACGACAAGCGTTCCTTCTTTGATCATCACCTGGATAGACGAATTCTCGGCCAGCCCTATCTCATCCGCGAACGACTTGGGGATGCGGAGGGCCAGGCTGTTGCCCCATTTTTGGACTCGGCTTCTCAATTCTCCTCCTATCTTCGGCGTATCTACAATGAAGATACAATCAAGTGCGCCGATTTGTCAAGCCTTGAGTCATCAGCCCGATTTGACAAGGGGCGGCGCCCTCATTTACCATCGCCAGAGATGGGATCAGGCAAAAAAAGAAAGGGCCCATGAAGAAAGAAATCCGGCTCCCCGCCCCTCATCCCAGGTTCAGGCCGCGGATCGACGCGGAGGGGCGCAGGACGGGCCACCCTGGAACCGCGGTTCAGATCGACAAGGATCTCTTCGAGGTCGTCTCGGCCGAAAAATCGGGCGGAGAGTGGGTTTACCGCCTGGAGTCCTGGACGGGACAAGACGCCATCCGAGTTTGTGTCGAGTGGGGCGAGGAAGCGGAGCGCAAATTAATCGCGGGTCTGCGCGATGACCGGATCCGGGAAAGGAAAAGGCTTCTCGCCTGGAGCGGGCAGGCCTTGCTGGGCTTCCTGCCGGCTAAACACCAGGACAGGCTTTATGAGACGATCGGGCTGGATCCGCCCCGGGCGACTTTCTGGTCGGCAGTGCTGGAGCTTACGGTCGCCGCCCCATTTGCGGTCTTGTTCGCCATCAGCGCGATCGCCGGTGGAATGGGCGGCCTGGGAGGACAAATCCCCGCTTGGATCGGCTTGACGGCAATCGTGGCCACCGCCGAAGGCGTATTCAGGCTGGCCGCCGTCGTTTCGACAGGAAATCCCATGGGGAGTTTGCTGTTTGTGCTGCTCGGCCTCCGCTTGAAGTCCGAGGACCCCAAATATGTGCCGGCCGACAGGATCTCGGCGATCGACGGGGCGCTGGATGTCGTCTCGCCGGTGCGGAAGGTCTGGTGGGAAAGGGCGGGAGGAGTAACTTACGAGGGAGAGCCCTATATTCTGGCGGGATCGGACCGGGAAGGGGAGGATTTTATCTACCGCTTTCGGAAGGGCGGGGAAGGCTTCCCGGTCCTGGACCCGAAGCTGGAGCAGACCCGAATCAGGTCCTCGGACCTTTCCTATGTCCTGGCTCCTCTCTGGGGCTTTCTCCCGTCCGAGCTTCAAAGAGGTCTCGAATTCTACGGCCGGTACCGGCCGCGGCCGTATGTCCTCCTGTCCATTGGTTTCAATTTTTTCGCGTCCATCGGAATATTGGGATCAGGCCTCAAAAACATATCCCAGGGCGTCTATGAGAGCTGGAGCCTCGTCCTTCTGGCCTTGGCCGTCCCGCTGCTTGTGGAGAGTGTCCTGCGACTTGTCAAGCTCATGACCAACAGCGAAACGACAGGAAGTTTTCTCGCCTTTCTCGTCAAGCCGGTCTATTACATGGCCATCAAGGACAATCCGCCACGAAATTGGTGACAGTACATCCTTTTTCTAATGTCACCAATTTCTCTAATTTTTTAAAAAAAGAACCATAATTTCTTATTGACGTATGTATGTATAATGAGGATATTTCGGCTGACGGCGAGATGTCCTTGATAAGCGAATGGATAATACAATCAATCTCCGGAGGTAACATGAAAAAGTATCTTTTGTTGTTGAGCGCTCTCTTTTTAGTCAACAGCGCGTCCGGCCAGATCAGCGCCAAGCTCATGCGCACTATGGATGTATCCGATACGCAGATCACCTTTGTCTATGGCGGCGATATCTGGATCATGCCCAAGACAGGGGGGACGGCTATTCAGATAACCCACTCTCCGGGCGAGGAATCTTGGCCCCGGTTTTCACCGGACGGAAAATGGATCGCCTACACGGCCAGCTATAACGGAAACCAGGATGTCTATGTGATGCCCGCCCTGGGGGGCGTGCCGACCCGGGTCACCTATCAATCGTACCCCGACAGAATGGTCGACTGGCATCCCGACGGGGAGCACATCCTCTTCGCCTCGGCCCGTGAAAGCGGCATTCAGCGTATCCAGCAATTCTATTTGGTTCCTAAAAGCGGAGGATTTCCTGAAAAGCTAAAGATACCCTACGGAGAATTGGCCAGCTACTCCCCCGATGGAAATTACCTGGCCTACATCACGAAGATAACCGAGAACTATCCCTTCAAGAGGTACCGCGGCGGCCTCGCCTCGGATATCATCATCTACGACCTGAAGAACGACACCGCCGAAAACATCACCCGCAACAATGCTACCGACGGAAAACCGGCCTGGGTGGGAGACAAAGTCTATTTTCTCTCCGACCAGGCGGAGAACATGCGCCTCAACATCTGGGTCTATGACACCAAGACGAAAAAGTCGTCCCAGATCACCGATTTTGATGATTTTGATATTGCCTATATGTCGGCGGGAAACCGGGATATCGTCTTCGAAGCGGGCGGCACGTTGTACTTGATGGACCTCGACAGCCGGCAATACAAGCCTGTGACGGTCAATGTGGTCAGCGACCTGGCCATGGAAATGCCCACTTCGAAGGACGTCAGCAAGGATATCCGCAACATGACGGCCGCTCCCGAGGGAAAGCGGATCGTTTTCGAGGCCCGCGGCGAGCTTTTCAATGTGCCCGTCCTGGAGGGATATGTCGTCAACATGACGAAAACGAGCGGGGCCTTCGACCAGAGTCCCGCCTGGTCACCGGATGGAAAAAGCATCGCCTACTGGAGCGACCGGTCCGGGGAATACGAGATCTATCTCCAGGCAAGTGACGGCCGTTCGGCGCCGAAAAAGCTGACGAACCGGAACAAAGGCTTTGGGTACACCCTGTTCTGGTCGCCGGACAGCAAGAAACTGGCCTTCATCGACGAGACCAACACCATCTCAGTCCTGGACGTGGAAACACAAAAGGTGACGGCCGCGGGCAACACAGATTGGAACCTTGGTCACGGCTCCCGGTTCGGCTATCCCATCGCCTGGTCTCCCGATTCCAAGTGGCTGGCCTTTACCCAGGGCATGAACAACGCCAACAACGCCATTTTCTTTTATGATGTCGAGAATCAAAAGTCTTATCAGGCCACCAGCGGTTTTTATGAAGACATCTACCCGGTATTCAGCGCGGACGGCAAGTATCTTTTTTACCTGACCAATCGAAACTTCTCCGCGGCCTACTCGGACATGGGTGACGGGACGTGGGTGTATGCCAATACCACGCAGATTGCCTCCCTCAGCCTGACCAAGGATGCGCCTTCGCTCCTTCAGGCTAAGAATGATGAATTGAGTAAGGAAGAAAAGAAACCGGACAAGAAAGATGAGGACGCGGCCAAAGCGGAAAAGAAACCCGAAAAGGAAACGCCTAAGGTCGCCGTGAATGTGGACTTCGATAACCTGGAAGCCCGGGTGGTGATCCTGCCGCCCAAGGCCGGCAATATCGCAGGACTGGCGCCCTTCGAGGGTAAGCTCGTCTACCTGAGATTTCCGAATACCGGGTCCGGCGAAGAATCGGCGTCCCTGATCTATTATGATTTCGAGAAGCGCGAGGAAGAGACCATTATTTCGGACGTCGATAATTTTGTCGTCACGGCGGACGGCAAATCCCTTCTGGTCAACTGCAAAGGCCGGTACGGGATCATCAAGCCGGAGCCGAAGCAGAAGATCGAAAAGCCGATCCCGACGGCCGGCCTGGTGATGGAC
>CAYOZW010000139.1:0-8633 GCA_964408495.1 uncultured Eubacteriales bacterium | reverse complement strand
CGAGGGTTGGAAGGGGGAAGGCGAAGCGGATTCCCCCTCCAAAAAGTCGCTGTGGGGAAATCCCCGGGCCTTCGAGCTCATGCCCCGAGCCTTTCTTGACAATACCCCGGCTAAAACCTATATTAGTTTTAATTGGAGCAATGGCGATGGAAATACAGATGAAGATCAAAGGGCTGGTTGTCGACCCGATTTCCAAGATGCCAATCGTTGTCCTGGAGGACCCCCAGACCGACCGCATCCTGCCTATATGGATCGGTGTTTTTGAGGCCAATGCCATCGCCCTGACCATCGAAAATATCCCCACTCCACGACCGATGACCCACGACCTTCTCAAGAATATATTGGACAAACTCGAGGTGGCAGTGGAGAAGATCGTCGTCAGCGACGTCCGCAACAATACCTTCTACGCCATCATCCACTGCCGTTGCGACGAAAAGCCGGTCCTGATCGATTCCCGACCTTCCGACGCCATCGCCCTGGCCCTGCGGATGAACTCGCCCATCTTTGTCGAGGACGATGTCGTTCAACGCGCCCAGAGCCTCAAGTTCGACCAGAACTGGGAGGATTCTGAAAAGCTGCGCCTATGGCTGGAGAACCTCAAGCCCGACGACTTCGGCAAATACAAAATGTAAGACATCGGGAGTATATCTTCGCTCCCACTCAGGTTTTTTACGCCGTTCCCTCAACGCTCTTCTCGGCGGCTGCGGAACTCGCAGAGGCTCGGGATATATGCCTCGAAGTCACGCTGCGATTTCCCCAGCGAGGAAATCTTGCTCGATTCGCTCCTCGCTCTCCGCTTCGCGGAACCCTGCCCGCCGACCTTTGTCCGAAACGTCGGCCTTATTCAGGCCCCTCCTGATTGGTCAGGAGGGGAAGGGGTGGTTAATGAGGTTCAAACAAAGTCTTGGGGGCGTTGCGGATTGACTTCTCACCATACATCCCGAGCCTTGGGAAAAAGGAAGAGACGGAGTGAGCTTCGCTGGCTTGCGGAGAAAAAAGGAGTCCGAGGAACCGAACTGGCTAACGAGCCACCAACTGGGACCAAGGCGAAGGGTATAGGCGAGGAAGTCCGTCGACGACTGAGCGGGCGTCGCGAGGAACGCAGTGACGTGGCGATCCCATGGGATTGCTTCGCTTCGCTCGCAATGGGCATAATTGCCAAAAAATGTTGGTATCATCCATGGTTTTTGAAGTAGCACTACCATGAGAGATAGCTGATTCTATGCTTTTTAGAGAGGCCGCGGAGGCTTCGATATTTGCATCATACCGCATATATCTTAAACCGGTTTAAGATTCGCCCCCAAATTTGCCCCTATCCCTCAGTAAATGATATAGTTGCCATTATAACGACCAACATTTTTTGGCAATTATGCCCGCAATGACAGCTTCCTCGCCGGGGAAGCGAGCGGGCTGACGAGCCTTATACCCTGAGCTAATTAAGTTCGCTGGCGGAAGAGCAGGTAGAGACCGAGCGGCCCGAAGACGAGACTGGGCCCCCACGACGCCAGGAATGGGCTGAGGAAATTCACATAGCCCAAACTCTTGAAAACCCCGAGAGCTCCCCAATAGAGCATGGCGATGATGATGCTCAGCCCCAGGCCGACCAGGGCGCCACGTTTCCCCATGGAGAAGGCAAAGGGAATGGCTAGGAGCGTCATGACCAAAGAGACAAGGGGAAAGGAGACCTTGGAGCTCAGGTCGACCTTGAACCGTGTCGTTTCAAAGCCCATAGCCTCGACGTCGGAAGTATACCTCTTGAGCTCACCATAGCTCATCAGAGAGGGCTCTTTGACCTCCTTGATGAAATAGCCCGGGTCCTCGGCCAGAGGGACGGACAGGTCGTCGAAAGCCTCAAAGCGGGTCTGACGCTCGCCGGGGAAACTGCGGGACCATCCTTGGCCCAATTCCAGAATATGGCCTTCTAAACGCCCTTTTTCGGCATACAGCCGTTTCTCCAACGACCAGGAGGAAGGGTCGATCTCCAAGATGGACAGCTGGCTGAAGGCTCCGCTCGAGGGCTCGAAATAGCTGTAATGGAAGATGCGTTTTTTATTCGTGCTCAGAACCCAGCGGCGGTCGAGATATCCATAGCTTCGCGCCGGAACATCGTTGATCCGGTTCCAGACCTCCTCGGCTCTTTTGTTGGCCGATGGGACCAGGCGCTCCTGGAGACCGAAGGAGAACACGCTGACCAGCCCGGCGATGACAAGGAGTGAAAGGACCAGCCGGTAAAGGCTCAGCCCGCAGGCCTTCATGGCCGTTATTTCGTTCGTTTTGGCCAGCAGGCCGAGCGTCAGAAGAGCGGTGGTCAGGACGGTGACCGGCAGGATGTAATTCACGAACTCAGGAATCCGGTACTGGATATAGCGGAAAAGCAGGGAGAGCGATTTGTTGTGCTCGTAGATGTTATCAATCCGATCAAAGAAGGTGACGATCACAGAGATGGAGAGGAGGGCGAGGAAAACAAGCAGAAAGATGGCCAGATATTTGCGCATGATATAACGGTCGAGGATGTTGGGGAAACGGAAAGGCAGGCGCGGCCGTTTCCACTCCGGCTTGCGGCGGGCCCGGGCGGAAACCGGCACTTTGATGACCACGGTTTTCATCCTTTTCTTCCCGGTCCGGCGAAAGAGAGTCCCCAGCAGCGGTGACTCTTTGGACGAGCGGAAGAAGAGGTAGAGGCCGGAGGCCAGGAAGACGATGTTCGGTCCCCACATCCCCAGGAAGGGCGAGATATGTCCCTCCATGGCATTCTTCTCGCCGGCGGTGATCAGGATATAGTACACCAGGATGATGGCCAGGCTGATGGTGAATCCGCTGGTGCGGCCGCCTTTCCTCGTCGAGATGCCCAGCGGGATGCCGATCAGGACGAAGATGAAACAGACGAAAGGCAGGGCGAATTTCTTGTGGATCTCGACCCAGTGGGAACGCCATTCCCTGGCTTTCTGTTGGAGCCCGAATTCGACCTCTCTCCGGCGGGCCTCGGCGACCCTCGGGCTGCCCTGACTGGCGGCCGGCAAGGCGGCCCGGTCGGCAGCCAGCCGCCCCCTGTCCCGGTCGATCCTTTCCACGCTTTGCAGCAGCTCTCCGATATCTTTTTCCCTCACTCGTTTTTCGCTGGAAAACTGGGCGAACAGGCTTTCGACGTTGATCTCCTCCTCGACCCGGCCGAAGAGCGTGATGCTGTACCGCTCCGGCTCAGCCAGCGGGACCGTGTGGATGGCCCCGTCGAAAAGCTCTAGAGTGGCCCGCTTAGCTTCCGGGTAAAAATTGAGCCGCCCGGTCCGGGCGAATATGGCCCGAGGTTCGTCGGCCTTCTGGGTGAGATAAACGAAGATATTCTCCCAGCGGTTGTCGGAAGTGATGTCCTGGATGAAGATGACGGTTTGAGGGATGGACTCATTGAATTCGCGCGGGTTGATCCTGAACTGGACCTTGGACAGGACGGACCGGGTCAGTGTCTGGACCCACCGGTAGTTCGCCCGGGGAGCGAGATAGAGGGTGAGGCAAGAGGCAAGCAGCCAGCCGGCGAAGGCAAATAGAAAGACGGGCCAGAGGATCCGGGAGTTGCGAATGCCCAGGGTCCGGAAGGCGATAATTTCGGAGTCAGAGGACAGCCGGCTCAATCCGGCCAGGATGCCCATTAGCACGGACATGGGCACGGCGAACGCCAAGACGGCCGGGATGAGATAGACGAAAATCAGGGTGACGGCAGTGAACGAAACCCCTCTGGCTATGAAGAGCTCGGAAAGGAGAAAAACCTGGTTCATCAGGAGGACGAACGAGTAAATGAGCAATCCGATAAAGAAGGGAGGTATGATCTCTCGGAGGAGGTAGCGGTCGAAGTACTTTAGCATGCCGCCTCATTGTATAAAAAAAAAGGAGCGGCGGAAAGCCGCTCCTTAAAATGTCCGTTTAACGAGACTGCTCAGTACATGTCGCCGCCGGGGGGTGCGGGGTACTTCGGTCCTTTTTCTTCTTCGGGGAGATCAGCCACCAAGCCTTCGGTAGTGAGAAGAAGGCCGGCGATGCTGGAGGCGTTCTGCAGGGCGATCCGGACGACCTTGGTCGGGTCGAGGATACCGGATTTGATCATGTCCTCGTATTTCTCGTTCAGGGCGTTGAAACCCGTGTCCTGCTTCATCTCTTTGACTTTCTCAACCACGATCGAACCTTCCCAGCCGGCGTTGCAGGCGATCTGGCGCATCGGTTCTTCCAAGGCCCGCTTGACGATGTTGAGCCCGATCTGCATGTCGCCGTCGACTTTAAGAGCTTCCAGCGCTTTCTGGGCACGAAGCAGGGCCACGCCGCCGCCGGGCAGAATGCCCTCTTCGACGGCCGCTTTGGTGGCGTGCATGGCGTCCTCGACACGGGCCTTTTTCTCTTTGAGCTCGGTCTCGGTGGCCGCGCCGACCTTGATCAGGGCGACACCGCCGACCATCTTGGCCAGCCGTTCCTGGAGCTTCTCACGGTCATAATCAGATGTGGTCTCGTCGATCTGGGTGCGGATCTGCTTGATCCGGGCTTGGATGTCGGAGGCTTTGCCTTTGCCCTCGACGATTGTGGTGTTGTCCTTGTCAATGACGACTTTCTGGGCTTCACCCAGCCAGTCGAGCCCGACGGTCTCGAGCTTGACACCGATGTCCTCGGTGATGACCCGGCCTCCGGTCAGGACGCCGATGTCCTCGAGCATGGCCTTGCGGCGGTCTCCGAAACCGGGCGCCTTGACGGCCGCGCTGACGAGCGTGCCCTTAAGCTTGTTGACGACCAGCGTCGCCAGGGCTTCGCCCTCGACTTCCTCAGCGATGACCAAGAAGGGACGTCCCCCCCGGGCCACGTTCTCGAGCAGGGGCAGGAAGTCCTTGAGGTTCGAGATTTTCTTCTCGTGAAGAAGGATGACCGGGTTCTCCAGGACGATCTCCATCCGCTCGGGGTCGGTAATGAAATAGGGTGAAAGATAACCGCGGTCGAACTGCATGCCCTCAACGATCTCCATGGTCGTCTCGAGCCCTTTAGCTTCCTCGACGGTGATGACGCCGTCTTTGCCGACCTTGTCCATGGCTTCGGCGATGATCTTGCCGATGGACTCGTCGTTGTTGGCCGAGATGGCGCCGACCTGGGCGATCATCTCGCCGCTGACGTCGCGGCTGATCTTCTTGATATCTTCGACGACGGTCTCGACGGCCTTGTCAATGCCCTTCTTGAGGAGCATCGGATTGGCGCCGGAAGTGACATATTTCAAGCCTTCGCCATAAATAGACTGGGCCAGCACGGTCGCGGTGGTCGTGCCGTCGCCGGCCACGTCCGAGGTCTTGGAGGCGACTTCCTTGACCAGCTGGGCGCCCATATTCTCCCAAGGGTCTTTGAGCTCGACTTCCTTAGCCACGGTGACGCCGTCCTTGGTGCTGTTCGGCGAGCCGAATTTTTTCTCCAGGATGATGTTCTTCCCTCGCGGTCCAAGCGTCGCCTTCACCAGATTGCTCAGGATGTTGACGCCCTTGAGGAGGGATTGCCTTGCATCTTCACCAACGGTGATTTGTTTTGCCATGTTTCCTCCTTACTTCTCGATTAGCCGATCTTCGCCAAGATCTCTTCTTCCCGCAGGATGATGTGCTCGACGTCGTCGAGAGTGACTTCCGTGCCACTGTACTTGCCGATGAGGACGCGGTCACCTTTCTTGACCTCGAGCGGGACCACCTTGCCGTCCTCGTTGACGCGGCCCTTGCCGACGGCGATAACCTCGGCTTCCTGGGGCTTCTCTTTGGCGGTGTCAGGGATGATGATCCCTCCCTTTTTCACCTCCTTCTCCTCCAGTCTCTTGAGGAGAACTCTGTCATAGAGGGGTGTAACTTTCATGAAAACCTCCTTTTTTAGCAATTTGGATTATAGAGTGCTAATATTAGCCCAAAGGAAGGATTTTGTCAAGGGGGAATGGGGTTAAAATTAGCAGCCCTACAGAGTGACTGCTAAATCATCTTTCTTATCTTCAGCGCTTTAGCCCGGCTGTGGAGGGTGTTGCGGTGGATCCCGATGGCCTTGGCAACCTTCGATTTGTTGCCCTTGTACTTTTTCGAGGAGGTCTCGAGGAAAATCTTTTCGAACTCGTCCATTGCGTCCTTGTACTGGATCTCCCGGTCGACCATTTCCTTGATGATCAACTCCAACTTGCGGTGAATGGTGATTCTAGATTTTTTCATTAAACCCCCTCGGCCCCGCTATGATTTCTTCATAAGTGACTTTGAACTTATCCTTCAGCTCCTGCGGAATGATCTGGATCATTCCCTTGGTCAGCCAATAGCAATAAGGAGCGACCGCCGAGCTCCGGAGGACCTGTTTGTCGACGGGAAAGGCAAGTTGAGCGATCACCAGGACCCCGCAGATGAGGATGCCCGTGACCACTCCGAGCAGCCCTCCCAGGAGTCGGTCGGCAAAACGCAGCGGTCCCTTGATGATCTTCGATAAGAGGAAGGAAACCAATCCCCCGACAACCAGGACGGCGAGGAAGATGAGTCCAAAAGCAACCAAATGTCGCCATATCTCGGCGGCCAAAATCCGGCTGAAGAGTCCGGAAACAGGACGGTAATAGAGCGCCGCGATAACGAATCCGGCGACGACGGAGGCGACCCCGATGATCATCCTCGTCAGGCCCTTGATCAGGCCGAGAACCAGACTCACCCCGATGAAGACTAGGAGGAGCACATCCAGCCAGTTGTTAACCACTCAGCGCCGCCTTCTCGCCTTCAGCTCCTCGACCATCCGGTAGTTGCCTTCCTTGAGCTGCCCGAAGATGACATGGGGCTTGATGCGGCCGTGGAAATCCGACCCGGCCGTTGCGACCAAGTCTAATTTCCCGGCTTCGGCTTTGTACAGCCGGGCCTGAGCGGAATCGTGATAGGATGAATAGACTTCGAGGCCGACAAGTCCCCGTTCTTTGAGCGTTGCCAGGTCCGCCCCCGTCGCCCTCTCGAAATAGGCCCCCGGATGGGCCAGTACGGGTGCGGTCCCGTCCCCGGCCAGGAGGTCGAGGACTTCGACTAGGCTGACCGTCCGCTTGGGGACGAAGGCAGGCCCCTCCTCAAGAAAATAGTCCTTGTAGAAAAAATAGGGGGCAAACAGACGGTTCGTCCCTTCATAATATTTCTTAAGTGAAGGGATCTTCTCCTTCCGCCCTTTGTCAATAAGGATCTGGGCGATGCTCACACCAAGGGGAGGGCCCCCCTTCGTTTGCATGATCACTTCATCCCAGTCGATAGCGAACCCCAATTCCTTGAGCCTGGCCACTCGCTCTTTCGCTTCTTCCATGCGGGCGCGGGTGACGGTCTCCAGGGTTTTTTTCAGGGAACGGCTGTCCCAGCGGACGAAGGGAAGGAGAAGATGAAACTCCCGCCCGTCGAAAAGCGTGGTCAGCTCGACGCTCGGGATAAGCTCCACTCCGAGTTTATCACTCCACTCCAAGGCATCCGGGTAGGCCCCCACGGTGTCATGGTCGGCGATAGAGATCGCCTTGAGCCCGCTTTCTTTGGCCATCTGGAGAAGGGCGGCGGGCGAGAAGTCCCCATCGCTCGAGTTCAGGGAATGGACGTGGAGGTCGACCCGGCCGTTTATCATAGACCGGTTCTTCCTGAAAGAAGCGAGTAGATCTCGAAATACCGGGCCGCGGTCTGCTCTATGATCTGAGACGGGAGCGGCGGCGGGACGGAATTGCGGTCCCAAGAGCTGCTCAGAAGGTAGTCCCGGACGAACTGCTTGTCCAGACTCGCTTGGGACTTCCCGGGCTTGTAGCTCTGCAGCGGCCAAAACCGTGAGGAATCAGGCGTGAAGATCTCGTCCACCAGGATGAGGTCGTCCCTATCCAGGCCGAATTCGAACTTGGTGTCGGCGATGATGATGCCTTTGGAGAGAGCATAGAGGGACGCTTTCTGGTAGAGCTTGAGGCTGGTATTTTTGACCTTCTGGGCCAGCTCGTCGTCCCCGACGATTTTTTTCATCTCCTTGAAGGAGATATTGAGGTCATGGCCCTCTTCTGCCTTGGTGGCCGGCGCGAATATGGGATTCGGCAGCCGGTCCGACTCCTTGAGTCCGGAAGGAAGCTTGATGCCGCTCGTTTTCCCCGACTCTTTATACTCTTTCCAGCCGGATCCCGCTAGATATCCCCTGACTACACACTCCACAGGCAAGACCTTCGTCTTTTTGACCAGCATCGATCGTTTGTCCAAAAGGTCCTTGTGCTTCTGGAGGGGCAGCGGATATTGGCTGAACTCCGCAGTCAAAACGTGATTGGGGCAGATGTAGGCCGTGAAATCGAACCAGAACTTGGAGAGCTGGGTCAGGATCTTCCCTTTATCGGGGATGAGCGAGGGGAGGACGAAATCGAAAGCGGAAATCCGGTCGGTTGCGACGAGCAGGAGCTTGTCGCCCAAGTCATAGACATCCCGGACCTTCCCTCGCTTAAAAAGAGGATACTCGGAAATCTGAATATCGGAGACGGGTTCGTTCATCGTGGGTAAAGGATAAAGAAAACGCTTTTAAAAAGCAACCACTTAAGCCCCACAATAATCTCTGTGAGTACTAGTTCTCGATGAGTGCAGGAGGCTGCCCTCAAGCCCCCGGAGCGGAGGGGGGACCCGGCGTTA
>CAYOZW010000138.1:0-8633 GCA_964408495.1 uncultured Eubacteriales bacterium | reverse complement strand
ATGTCTCCGACGCAGTCGCCATCCCCTTGATGAGCTCGACGAGCGTCATCAGGGGCACGGGGTTCATGAAGTGCATGCCCATGAACTTGGCCGGACGCGAGGTCAACGCCGCCAGCCGGGTGATCGAGATCGAGGACGTGTTCGATGTCAGGATGACTTCGGGTGCTAATACCTTGTCCAAGGCGACGAAGACCTTTTTTTTGACCTCGAAGTCTTCGAACACCGCCTCGACCACGAAATCGGCTCCCTTGAAGTCGTCCAGTGATGTCGTCGTCTTGATCCGGCCGAGAATCGTTCCTTTTTCCCCGGAGATCTTCCCCTTCTCGATGAGCTTGGAGACGCTCTTGTCGATCGTCTTCAAACCGCGGTCGAGAAGCTCCTGCCCGGTGTCATGGAGCAGGACCTCGAAACCCGAGGTCGCGGCCACCTGGGCGATGCCGCCGCCCATGGTCCCGGCTCCGACTATTCCGATTTTTTTGATATCCATCATCTCTCCTTCATCAGACCAGCTCGACGGCCATGGCGACCGCATCCCCCCCGCCCAGGCAGAGGGCGGCGATGCCGCGCTTCAGGCCGCGGTGCTTCAGGGCATAGATCAAAGTTGTCAGGATCCGCGCTCCCGTCGCTCCGATCGGATGGCCCAGGGCGACGGCGCCGCCGTGGACGTTGACCTTCTCGCGGTCGAGTTTGAGCTCTTTGAGCAGGACGACGAGCTGGGAGGAGAAGGCCTCGTTGATTTCGAAGAGGTCGACGTCGGCGGTTTTCCAGCCGACGTTGGCCAGGAGCTTTTCGATCGCTCCCTTGGGGGCGTACATGACCATAGCCGGCTCGACACCGTTGGTCGTCGTCCCCAGGATCCGGGCCAGTGGCTGGCTCAAGCCCTTGGCCTTGATAGCATCCATCGAGGCGACGACCACGGCCGCGCCCCCATCGTTTAGGCTGGAGGCGTTCCCAGCGGTCACCGTCCCGTCTTTCTTGAAGACGGGACGGAGCTTGGCCAGCCTCTCCAGCGTCGTATCCTTCCGCGGGCCTTCATCGACGGAAAAGACGACGGGGTCCCCCTTCCTCTGAGGGATGCTTACCGGGACGATCTCATCCTTGAGATAACCCTTTTCGATGGCGTGGAGGGCTTTCTGGTGGCTGCTGAAAGCGTACTGATCTTGCTCCTCGCGGGTGGCCCCGAACTTCTCGGCCACGACCTCACCGGTTATTCCCATGTGGACGTTGTCGAAGGCGCACCAAAGGCCGTCCAGGACCATCGAGTCCTTCATCTGGACATCGCCGAACTTGACGCCCTCCCTGAGCCCCCAAACAACATGGGGTGCCTTGCTCATGCTCTCCATGCCACCGGCAACGATAATCTCCTTCTCCTCGAGCTGGATCGCCTGGACGCCAAGGGCCACTGCCTTGAGCGCCGACCCGCAGACCTTGTTGACCGCGAAACAGCTTACGGTGTAGGGAATCCCACCTTTGACCGCCGCCTGCTTGGCTGGAGCTTGCCCGATCCCGCCCTGGACGACGTTCCCCATGATGACTTCTTCCACGTCCTCGGCCCGGCAGTTCGCCCTCTTCAAAGCTTCCTTGATGGCGATCCCGCCGAGCTCGGGAGCGGTAAAATCCTTAAGGCTGCCCAGAAAAGCGCCTATCGGCGTGCGCGTCGCGCCGACGATAAAAACATCCCTAACTTCACACATGGCCGCTCCTTTCAGTAAGAATTATGGCGTTCTTTTTGTATCATAATCCGGAAGGGCTGTAAACCGACAGTATGGGCAAGACCATCTTCACCACTCCCGGGATGCCACGAGTGTTCTTCAAACCTCTATGGTCTTTGCTTTCTTGGCTGGAGCCGATTCAGTTCGGGATATAATCCTTGATTTTCTTCGACGATTCTGTATTCGTATACGCATGATTCATGTTGGGAATCGATCAGATAGAGTCGATCATCATAGATGGAGAAATTGTCGAATCGGACATTCGGGAACGGCACCTTGAACAGGAGAATGCCCTCTGAATCGAACACCTCGAATTCAAAGCAATCGGCCCAATTCTCTGTTTCATCAAAGGTCAGAAACCTGTTCGGCTGTTTCAAAAATGTCAACACCCATATCCTGTTTTTGTAATCCAAACAAATTCCCTTCGTCACCGATGAAACCGAAGGCCGGGGAAATTCTCTTTCTATATCGCCGCTCTTGAAAACCTCCATTATGGTGACATTTTTGACTTCATAGGGAAGAGGCCTATCCGCAGAAAAAATCATCGTGCCGTCGGGTGAGTATTTGTTGATTCTGTTTTGATAGGCGTAGGCGATGTACGTGTTGTCCTCGGTGTCTGACGCAAAATTACAGATATTGGCATTCACCGTTAATCCTGGATCATCGTACATCTCAACAGCGCCGAACGTGCGGAGGATCGTGCCTTTCTCGTCGTAAACTGACAATAACTTATGTTCCCCTGAATCCAACCACTTCGATGGGTGGCTTGGCAATATCACCCGCGATCCGGAGAGCACCGCCACTCCGGACGTTCTATACTGGGCCCCGATACTCCCGAAGGCGGCAATGATTTCCGGCTTGAATACATCCTCATAACTCCCATCAGGAGAAAATCTGGAAATTTTTGAATCCGCGATATAGAGCTTATCCCTTCCAAAATTCAGCCGCAAACAGAACGGAAATATGAAATCGCCCGGACCCTGGCCTTTTTGTCCGAAGGCTGAGACATAGTAATAATTCTTATCATACCTCTTCACGCTGGAACCGCCCCTTTCCAGAATGAGAATGTCCCCGTTGGAAAGCCGCGCAACATCCACGGGGTCATACAAAATGTCCGTCTCCTGCTCGGCTTCCAGTTTGCCGATTTTTCCGAGGAGTTCCAAGCTTGCGCCAGGCCTATCTCCAAGCTGTGCTCTATGGTTATGTATATATCTAACTCCGTCTATGACTTCGACCGTAAACAAGGAGGAATCGATCGGTGAATTCTTCCGGCAGCCTGCCGTCGACATCAATACGAAAGCAGAAATTAAAGATACGACAAGAATCCGCTGCTTCATCGCATATTCCTCCGCCCTGACAAATATATTCTACAGATATACACATTTAATTAATAGATATTCCTAGAGCATTTGCACTTTAAAAGCGTTTCTCAAAGTGAAAACCTCTTCCTTTGGAAGTTCAACACCGCTACCGTCTACCAGTATCGTATCCTTGAAAATCGACCCGACTGATCTTCACTTCAAGTTGACTTGGCGCCGGCCGGCCGCTAGAATCTGGGCCATCCCAAATATGTTCGAATTGCTGCAACGCCGGCGGGCCAAAAGATTCATGAAGAAGGCTGTGGCCCAGGCTTTTCTCGGGATGAGGAAAAACCGCGGGGGCCCTTTCGGAGCGGTGATCGTCAGGGAGGGGGTAGTGATCGCCAGGGCGCACAACCTGGTCCTCAAGACGCACGACCCGACCGCCCACGCCGAGATCGTGGCCATCCGGCGCGCCGCGGCCAAGCTTAAACGATTCGACCTCTCGGACTGCGAGATTTATTCCACGAGCGAGCCCTGCCCGATGTGCCTGGCGGCTATCTGCTGGGCGGGAATCCGCAGGGTTTATTACGGCTGCACGAGAAAGGACGCCGAAAGGATCGGCTTCCGGGACAAGCGGCTCTACGACCTGATCAAGAAACGCAAGCCCGGCGTCGTCGAGAAGATCAAGATTGAACGCCGCGAATGCCTGAGGCCGTTCGAGGAATGGAGTCAAAAAAAAGACCGGGTGATGTATTGAAGAGGAGGCCTGGTTTGAAAAATCATCTCAATATAGGACTCTTGATTTTGTTGCTGCTCATCGGCGTTTGCCTTCCCTCGGCCGCCCGGGTGGCGACAACTGCGGACCAGAAGCTCGACCGCATCTTCGCCGAGGGAAAAGACGCTTTCTACACGGCGATCGGCGCGATCATCGATAAGCACTTCATGAAATCAGAGCTGGACGAAGCGGACCTGGCCAGATTGTTGAACGCCCGGGACCGAATCCCCTATCTCTTCGAGCGTCTGATGATTTTCGCCTACCAGAAGGACGCTCCTCTCTACGAGGACTGGGCAAGGAAAGGAGACGCGGAGTCACTTGCCAAGTTCAGGCAAAACTTCCTGGAGCTCTCCCAGGACTACGCCGCCCGGTTCGTCGGCTCACTATTCCGGAAAACCCGCCTTTACGAATTTGTAAAATCACTCCCCCACAATAGGGGCAAAGGGCGGCTGGACCTGGTCCTCCAGTCGATCGGGTTTAACGCCCGGAACGACCTTCCCGATATCCCCCGCGAAAAATGGTTCTCCAATGCCATAAAAAAGGACCTCGCGTCCCAATGGGCCATCGACGCCGTCCGGGCGAGGGAATGCTGGCCAAGGACAGAGGGCTCGGGTGTAGTCGTCGCCGTCCTCGACTCTGGCATCGACCCTTACAACACGCTCTTCAAGAACAAACTCGTTCCCGGCTTTAATTTTTTGAAACGGACGCAGCCCCCCTGGAAGGATGAGGATGCGCCGATGATCGACTACGGCCTGCACGGCACCGGTGTTTCTTCCGTCCTCCTGGCCGTCGCCCCTGAGTGCCGGATCATGCCCGTCCGGGTCATGGATTCCGACACCATGAACGATCCGGCCTTCGACTACTGGGCGTACGAATTCGAGGCCGCCGGCATTTATTACGCCGTCCACCACGGCGCCCAGGTCATCTCGATCAGCGCCGCCCTCCATGCTTCGCAGCCGGCCGTGGCCGAAGCCGTCCGCTATGCCTACAAAAAGAATGTCGTCATCTGCACTTCTGCCGGGAACATTTCCCGCAGCCAGTTCGGGCTGAATCCCGATGACGCCTTCTACCGGGCCTTCGACAGCGAAGTCCTCCTCATCGGCGGCGTGGAAAGACAGGACACGACTTGCCGGCCTTGGCTTCATACCCTCCCGAATCCCCTGGTCGATGTAGCCGCGCCATCGGCCGAGATCTTTGTTCTGGTTCCTTCTTATCTGCCTGAATTCAATGACGACTATGTCGCCGGGACGTCCCTGGCCGCGCCAATTGCCGCGGGTGTTGCGGCCCTGCTCCGGAGCGCTGTGCCCCCTTCGGCCGGACTCCTGGCCAAACCGGCCGCCTACTGCCGTCTGGTGTCCCGGTGCCTCCGGGAAACGGCGCGCCTCGACGTCCTGGACGTCGTCGAACCGAATGATGTGGTCGGCTTGGGACTCCTGGACGCGTCCGCCGCCATCGGGATGATGGAACGGCTGATCAATCCCGGGCACTGAGAAAAAGAAACTCAGATTTTTTCGTCGACCGCAATCAGGAGATGCCGGCCAGGGCGATCAGGGCCCGCATCAGCTTGAATCCCTCCAGGTAATCGGTCGAAGAAAAGGCGACTCCCCGCGCCCCCGTCTTTTTGACCTGGGGGACGAGCGTCGGCATCTCGGTCTGGGCACTGGAGAGGAACTCGAGCTCAAATGTGTAGGGGGCATTGGGCTTGAAGAGCGGCATCTTCTCTGTCCGCAGCAGCGCTTCCTTGGCGCCTTCCTTCAAGCGCTTCCGGGCCACCTCCTGCGGAAGATTGGCGGCCGCATATCTTCCCACCGCGTCTTTGACGGCCACCGTGACGAGGTCCTTTCCCAGTATAGACTTGGCCTGGGCGCAGGTTTCGGTGTCGCCGCTGAGCATGATCACAGGCACGTTGAAATAGCCGGCGATCGCTGCGTTGATCCCAAGTTCGGGCATTTCACGGCCGTTGACCTTGATCGACCGGATGGTGGCGCTGGAGTAGGTGTGGTCGAGGACCGCCTCGGCCGTTCCGGCCCGGGCGTGGTAGCCGACGAAGATACAGGCGTCAAAGGTATCGTCTATGCCCTGCATCATCGAGAGCGGCTTGGGAGAGCCCGAGATCAGGCTGGCCCGGGGATCGAGCTCGTCGGCGATGATATTCCGCATGCTGCCGTGCGAATCGTTGACCACGACGGCGCCCGCTCCGGCTTCGAACAGCCCGGCGATGACGGCGTTGGTGTCTTCGACCATCCATTTCCTGGCCACGCCGTAATCTGCGCCGCTCGACGACGTCTGACTTCCCTGGACGACACCCCAGATCCCTTCCATGTCCACCGAGATGAAGACCCTGGGACCGGTCTTCTGGGCAGTCAAAAATGCTCCCAAAAAGAGAACAACCAAGATGACCACTAGCACTCTTCTCATTCGTGCCTCCTTTTCTTTCTCAAGACAGCCCGACGATCTCTCCATCGTCGGTCACGTCCACCCTCTCGGCCGCCGGCGTGCTCGGCAGGCCGGGCATGGTCATGATGTCGCCGCAGTAGACGACGACAAAACCGGCGCCCGCGCTCAACGAGGCGTCGGTGACGATCAAGGTGAATCCCTGCGGACGGCCCAGCGCTTCGTCATCGTCGGCCAGGGAATACTGCGTCTTGGCGATGCAGACGGGAAGATGGCCGAACCCGGCCTCTTCCATCCGCAGGAACTTTCGCCTGACCTTGCCTTCCATGGCAATGCCGGCGGCTCCGTAGATCTTCCGGGCGACCGTTTCGATCTTATCGACGAGCGGCATTTCCGCGGGATAGAGGAGTCGGAAGTCCGCCTTGTCTTCGGCAACGGCCGTCATCACTTCCTGTGCCAGTTCCACCCCGCCCCGGCCTCCTCGGCCGTGGACATCGCTCAAAGCCACCCTCGCTTTCCGAACGCGGCAGAGATCGAGGAACCTGGCCACTTCCCCGTCCGTATCGTCGGGGAACCTGTTGAGGGCGATAACGAACGGAATCCCGTAGAGCGCCATATTCTCCATGTGTTTTTCCAGGTTGGCGAACCCTTTTTCTATGGCCGCAAGGTTTTCGGCCTTGACGTCCTTCAGTTTCACTCCGCCGTGGAGCTTAAGTGCCCGGAGTGTCGCCACCAGGACGCAGGCGGCGGGCGGTGGGATATGGCCCGTCCGGACGACGATGTCGAAGAACTTTTCCGCGCCCAGGTCCGAAGCAAACCCGGTTTCGGTGACCACGTAGTCGGCCAGGTGGAGCGCGAGACGGGTCGCGATGATCGAATTTGTCCCGTGAGCGATGTTGGCGAACGGCCCGCCGTGGACGATGGCCGGAGTGCCTTCCAGGGTCTGGACGAGGTTCGGCCGCATGGCATCCCTGAGCAGCGCGGCCATCGCGCCCTCCGCCTTGACCTGACGGGCAAACACGGGTTTGGCGTCCTGTCCGTAACCGATGACGATATTTCCTAATCTCTCCTTGAGCTCTTTCAGGTCGGCCGAGAGACAGAGGATGGCCATGACCTCGGAAGCGGCGGTGATGTCGAAACCGCTCTCGCGGGCGATGCCGCGCAGCGGGCCGCCGATCCCGACCACGACCTCGCGGAGCACCCGGTCGTCCATATCCATAACCCTTTTCCAGGTGACCGTCCGGCAGTCGATCAGTCCGCAGACGCCGTCGAAATGGAGGCGGTTGTCAACCATGGCCGCCAGGAGGTTGTGGGCTGCGGTGACGGCATGGATGTCGCCGGTGAAGTGGAGGTTGATATCGTCGCGGGGAGCGATTTGGGCGTATCCGCCGCCGGTGGCTCCCCCTTTCATTCCAAACACCGGGCCGAGGGAAGGCTCCCGGACAGCGACGATCGCCTTTTTCTCAAGATGCGCGAAGGCATCCGCTAATCCAATGGAAGTGGTCGTCTTCCCCTCGCCCGCTGGTGTGGGTGTCATCGCTGTGACCATGATGAGCTTCCCCCTGATGGGGAGGTCCTTGACAGGCCCCGGCCAGAGGACTTTTGCCTTGTAAGGGCCGTATTTTTCGAGGTATTGAGCAGGAATTCCCGCCCGTTCGGCGATTTCCTCGATCGGCTTCAGGCCATATTTTTTGGCGATCTCTCTATCGTCAGGCATGACCACCTCCACCCGCTGAGTTTATAGAATCCGGGGGATAATATCAATTTTGCTGGATGCGGAACGCCATATACTGTCCCTTTTTCCCATATTGGGGATAGTCTATCATGTCCCCCACTTGAAATTTTCGACGTATACTCTTTAAGGAGAAATATTATGGCAAACGCACTTTTAATACTGGCTCTCGTGTTCGTCGGTTTATTCGTTGTTTTTTCCATAATGATCGTCCGCGATCTCTCCAAGCGGGGAGTCAAGATCAGCTTCTTCTGGTTGAGGATTTACCTCATCAAATACATCCACCAGTATAAGCAGCTTACCTTGAAAGAGACGGGAAAGATCGGCCCCCTTTATTATCCCTGCATTATCTCGGTTAACATGGCACTCGTCCTGGCCATCCTGGGCCTCCTCTTGAGGTGATCACACCGCCTCTTTCTACGACTTGAACAGCTTGGGAATGGAGAAGCGACCTCGAAGGCTCGGGGAAGTGGCATCGAAACCGCGCCCGTCTTCTCCCAGCGCGGAAGTTGTCATTGCGAGAAACATAGTGACGAAGCAATCCCATGGGATCGCCACGGCGTCTGCGACGCCTCGCGACGCCCGCTCACTCCTCATACGGGTTTCTCCTGCCACTACCCCTCACATTATAAAAAAAGGTCAACGCAAGCATATTTTCTTAAGACAAGGCGAGGGGTATGGGCGAGAAGGTCATCCGGAGGCGAGCGGGCAGGGATCCG
>CAYOZW010000137.1:0-8721 GCA_964408495.1 uncultured Eubacteriales bacterium | reverse complement strand
TTCCTCCAGTTGAAAGGAAGGAGAGATTCAGGCTGCTCCTCTTGAGACGGAATCTCCCGACCGTCCCGCCCGAAAACCCGGAGATGCTGCTCTCCCTTCCAGAGAGGCCGGTAATCGGCCATCAGTTCCACTTCAACCGGGGCCGTGGTCAACGAAGGGTTCGTATTCAAAACAGAGACCGGCAATGACGCCCCTGCGGAAGCCGGGAGAAGCCGGTTCAATGCCGCCGCCGCGCCCAATCGCAGCCGCCTCGCGGTCTGGAGCATTTTGCCATAGAGGTCGAGGGCGTCTTTTTCCGCCGGTTCGGTGCAGGAGCCGGTCAAAATATCATGAAAATCGTTGAAAAGATGATCTCGCCAGGCCTCCTGGAGCTCCTCTTCAGGATAATCTTCTCCGGTCAGCCACCAGCACGCCGCACACAGCGCTTCTGTCTGGACGAGCATTCCCAGGCTCTCTTCCGCCTTCCGCTTGATCCTGGCAAGGGATGTATAGCAGCCGGTAAAGGACCGTTGAAGGTCTCCCTCGACGACCGGGGCCTTCCGGCCCGCTTCCTTGAGGGCTTCGTACAACCGGTCCGGGGAGCTATGAATGATCTCCACCCGATTCTCCCCCGCCGCAAAAGCGGCGATCCTCTCTAGGTCCAGCCGGGTCGCCCCGCCGCCGTGATTCCCCAGCCCCCAGAATACGGGAACATCACGCCCGAGCCGGAGGGCCATTTCCGTCCCCTCCCGGAGCCTCTCGTCGATATTATCGCGCTCGGTATGATAGAGGCCGACGGCGATGCGCAGCGCCAGGACCTCCGACCCGTCGACACCGTGCCACCGGAAAAGATCGGCCGGGAGGTCAAGTTCTTCTTTCTGCGGCCTCATATGGATGTACATCTTGTAGCCGGCGAGTCTCAGGATCTGCGGCAGCCCGCCGCTGTGTCCAAAGGAATCGAAGTTGTAGGCCACCCGCGGCCGGGACCTGAATTTTTCTCGGAAATATCTTCTTCCCTCGGCAATCTGGCGGATAAGCGATTCCAGCCCCGGCATGTTGAGATCGGGCTGGAGATACCAGCCTCCGCTGATCGTCCAGCGTCCCGCCTCAACCAGGCTTCGGATCTCAGCGAAAAGCGTCTGGTCGTATCTTTCTACCCAGCGATAAAGGACCGCCTCGTTGTGGTTAAAAATGAATTCATTGTGCTCACGGAGCAAGGCCGCGGCGTTCCGGAAAGTGGCCAGAGCCTCGGCGGCGCCCTCCTCCCAACGCCACTGCCAGACGGGATCGAGGTGGGCGTTGCAGATGAGATGAAGGCACGGCCGTGGCACAGCTAAACCTCATCCTTCGCCGGCAGGGTCTTGTACCAGGTGAAATAGAGGACGAGGGTCAATCCGAATACCAACCCTGCCAAAATCAGGAAACTCGGCCAGCGGCGGAGAAAGAAGTAGAAAACGAGCAGGGCGATCGAAAACTGGAAGACCGCGGTCAGAAGGCCGTTCAGGGCATCGATGGCCGGCATCCGGTCCCCTGCCGGGACGAGTCCGCGCCGCACCGCTTCCCGCCGTACCGGTCCCCACAGTCCCCACGGCCGAATACGGGAATAAAACCTGACCAGGACCTCCATGTCCGTGGGCCCGGTCAGAGCCGCGGCGATGAACGTCGTTGCCAAACATAACCCGACGTCTAAGGCCAGCGAGGCGTAGGCGGGGAGATGAGGCAAGACCACCACCCGGCCCAGCACTAGAACAACCGAAACTCCCATGCTCCAGACGAACGCCCGGGCGCTGAACCGCCAGTAGTGCCAGCGAAGCGTTGCCGGGACAAGAATGACTGTCACCCAGACGAAGACCATGGTCTCCCAGGCGGTGACTATATGCGAGAAAGAAAGGGAGAACACGAAACCGACGAGCAGAGCGACGATGGATGCGAGCTGGCCGAGGCGGACGAGCTGTTTCTGGGTGAACGGCCGCTTCACATACCTCTTGATGAAATCATTGGTCACCACCGAACTGGTGACGTTGACCATGGCGCTGATGGTCGACATCAAGGCGGCCAGCAGGACCGCCATGAACAGGCCCCGCAACCCCAACGGCAGCTTTTTGAGCACCAGGGGCATGATCTTTTCGGCGTCAAACCCGGCCTCGGCCCCCAAAGAGAGAATCCCCAAGATCATGAAGGCACAGCCGATAACCCAGCGGAGAGTGTAGCCGACTGTCCAGAGGCCGCCGGCGAGAGAGGCGTCCCGTGGCGAGCGCGTGGTCAGGAAGAACTGGAAATCCCAGACGTTCGGACCGGCCAGAACTCGGAAAATCATCCACAGGAACCCGGCCATCAAGATCGGCCCGAACGGAAAGAAATGCTGATAACTTGGGGCCGTTGCCTGCAAGAAAGAAGGCCAGAGATGCCAAGTCGGGGCGAGCGAACCCCAGGCCGCTTCCTTCTGGGCCAGGAAGACGTCCGGGGAACCGTTGCGGAAGACCATGACCGTCAACACGACCGCTCCGGCGGCGATGAGCAGCGTCTGGAAGATGTCGGTCAGGATGACCCCGAAAAAACCACCGAGGATGACGTAGGCTCCGACGACCGCGAAGACGATCAGTGCCGACTCCCAACGGTTGAAGGGCAGGAATTCCTCGGCGAATTTACCCGTGCCGACAGCGATGAACATCAGGTTGAAGACCATCAGGACAAGGAGGAATACCGCCGCCGCGATTCGAGCCGCCTCGGCGTCCCGGGTCGTCCCGAAGCGCGTCTCGTTCCACTCGGCGAAGGTCATGACCCCGGAGCGCCGGATCCACTTGGCTTGGAAGGCCATGTAGAAGCAGATGATGAACCATCCCCAGAAAATGTGAGTCGCCCAGAGGGACTTTAGGCCAAGATAGAAGAGGATGCCGACCATCGACATCGTACCGCCGATGTCGATGTAGCTCGAGCAGCCGGCCAGGCCGAGCATCCACCAGGGAACGTTGCGATCGGCCAGGAAGTAGGAATCGAGCTTTCGAGTGGCCCGCTTCCGGATAATGAACCCGACCATGGCCATCAGGAAGAGATAAACGGCGATGATGGCCAGGTCGACGGGATGGAGGTTCAAATGGGCCCTCTCTCCAGGGCCGTCTATATTATCAGAGAATGCGCCTAAGACTCAACGCCGACATCTCCTTATTAACAAGCGGGCCGAAACGTGCTAAAATGAATTGTCCAAAAGGAAGAAGACTATGCCGCGTAAAAAAAATATGAACATGAAGAACATCCTCTTCTGGATCTTCGCCGGGGTGATCATCATCACGGTCATGAGCCTCCTCCAGTCGCCCAACCTCACCAAAAGAGAGGTGAACTTCAGCCAGTTCATGAGCGATGTCGAGGCCAACCGGATAGAATAAGTCGACATCACCGGGAGCCAGGTCAAGGGCAAATACAGAGACACGGGGGAAACATTCAAGACCGTCACCCCCACTCAATATGACGATTTCGTCAAAATCCTGAGGGAACATCAGGTCGTTATCACCGTCCATGATGCCAACCGGAACTCCTGGTTCTCCTACCTATTCACCTGGTTTCCGATCATTCTGCTCATCCTTTTTTGGGTCTTCTTCATGAGACAAATGCAGGCCGGCGGCAACAAGGCCCTGTCCTTCGGCAAGAGCCGGGCCAAGCTGTTTTCCGGGACGCAGAAAAAGGCCACCTTCAAGGATGTGGCCGGAGTCGAGGAGGCCAAGGAAGAGCTCAAAGAAATCATCGATTTCCTGAAGGATCCCCAGCGCTTCCAGAGACTCGGCGGACGCATTCCCAAGGGTGTCCTGCTCGTCGGCGCTCCAGGAACCGGGAAGACCTTGCTCGCCCGGGCCGTGGCCGGCGAAGCGGACGTCCCCTTCTTCTCCATCAGCGGGTCCGATTTCGTCGAGATGTTCGTCGGCGTCGGTGCTTCCCGCGTCCGCGATCTCTTCGACCAGGGCAAGAAACACGCCCCTTGCCTAATTTTCATCGACGAGATCGACGCCGTCGGGCGTCAGCGAGGCGCCGGATTGGGAGGCGGCCACGATGAGCGCGAGCAAACTCTCAACCAGCTCCTCGTCGAGATGGACGGTTTCGACTCCAACGAGGGCATCATCCTCATCGCCGCCACCAACCGTCCCGATATTCTCGATAGCGCGTTGTTGAGGCCGGGCCGTTTCGACCGCCGGATCGTCGTCAACATGCCTGACGTCAAGGGCCGCGAAGAGATCCTCCGGGTCCATGTGCGCAAAATTCCCCTCGACAAGGACGTGGAGCTCAAAACGCTGGCCCGTTCGACTCCCGGGTTCTGCGGCGCCGACCTGGCCAATCTGGTGAATGAGGCTGCCCTGCTCGCGGCCCGCTATGGCCAGGACAGCGTGGCTATGAAGGACATGGAAACGGCCAAGGACAAGGTGCTCATGGGCGTCGAGCGCAAGAGCATGATCATCTCAGAGGAAGAGAAGAAGAGCACGGCCTATCACGAAGCCGGGCACGCCCTGGCCGCCCAGCTCATTCCCGAAGCCGACCCCATACACAAGGTCACGATCATACCTCGCGGGCTGGCTCTGGGTCTCACCCAGCAGCTTCCCCTCGACGACCGCTATACCTACAGCAAAGAATACCTTGAAGCGCAGCTTTCCGTGCTGCTTTCCGGCCGGGTGGCCGAGACTCTTCTCCTCGATCAGACGACGACCGGGGCGGCCAATGACTTCGAGAAAGCTACCGAAATCGCCCGCAAAATGGTCTGCCAATGGGGCATGTCCGAGCTCGGGCCGCTCACCTACGGCGAGCGCGATGACCTCATCTTCCTGGGCCGCGACCTGGCCATGAACAAGAACTTCAGCGAGCGCACCGCTGAGCTCATCGATGAACAAGTGAAGAAGATCATCAATAAGTGTTATGCCCGGTCCAAAGACCTGCTG
Source organism: uncultured Eubacteriales bacterium (assembly GCA_964408495.1). Taxonomy (GTDB): domain Bacteria; phylum Acidobacteriota; class Aminicenantia; order Aminicenantales; family UBA8522; genus UBA8522. Next base: position 3,823 of record CAYOZW010000137.1, on the reverse strand, counting down.
GAGAAAAACAGGGAAAAACTCGTCGAAATCGCCAAAGCGCTGCTTGAGAAAGAGGTTTTGGACTCGGATGAGATAGAGAAGATTGCCGGAGTCAAGAAAGCGTCCCGGGAGAAAGAAGAGCCGGAGACCAAGAAGTCCACCCCGCCGGCAGCGCCGGCGGCAGGCAAGAAAGAGGAGGCCGGAGAAGCTCCGGCGGCCAAGCCGCCGGGCAAACCGGACCTTGTGAAAGCGTAAACATTGGGAGAGACGCACCGTTTTCGAGCCCGAGGCAAGGCTTTCGACCTCGGCCCCAGGACTTGGCTTATCGGTGTCGTCAACGTCACCCCCGATTCCTTTTTCAACGGGGGGTTGTATTTCGAGCCAGCCCGGGCCATCGAACGCGCCTTGGCCATGGCCGCCGAGGGAGCGGATATCATTGACATCGGCGGCGAGAGCTCGCGGCCCGGCTCCTCCCCCATCCCGGCGAAGGAAGAGAAGAAGCGGATTCTGCCTGTTATCGAGGTCCTCAAACAAAAAAAAGACGTCTTAATCTCGATCGACACGAGCAAGGCCGAAGTCGCCGAATCGGCCCTGGCCGCAGGGGCCGACATCATCAACGATATCAGCGCGGGGCGTTTCGACCCCCGGATGCTGCCTCTGGCCGCCAGGAGTGGAGCCGGACTCATCCTGATGCACATGAAGGGCACCCCCCGGACGATGCAGATAGCCCCCCACTATGACGATGTCACTAGCGAGGTTAAAGCCTTCCTCAAAGACCGGCTGGAGGCCGCAGAATCCTGCGGCGTTTCCCGGGAAAACATTATCCTCGACCCGGGAATCGGGTTCGGCAAGACGCTCGAACACAATCTTGCCCTGCTCAACAACCTCGGCTCGCTCTCCGAGCTGGGACGGCCGCTGCTCATCGGAGTCTCCCGCAAGTCGTTCATCGGGAAGGTCTTGAAGCTTGAAGCCCCCGACAGGCTCGAGGGCACGATCGCGGCTTCGGTCGTCAGCATGCTGCGCGGCGCATCTCTCCTCCGAGTCCACGATATTCAGCCGGTGAAGCGGGCCGTCGCCGTGGCCGAAGCCATCCTAGGCCAGGGATTGGCCAGGCCTTCCGCAGAGGGAAGGGGCAAACCCTATGTTCACTGATATCCTCAGCGCCCTGGCCCACATCACCCTCGCGGATGTCGTGGACATCCTTCTGGTCTCCTTCATCCTCTATTCGTTCTTCCGTCTGATCAAGGACACGCGGGCCTATCAGATGGCCATCGGCATCGCCATCATCGGACTTTTCTATCTGATCACGCAGTGGGCCAAGCTCATCGTCTCCCACCGCCTGATCAAGAGCTTCACCACCTATTTCATCATCGCCATCATCGTCCTTTTCCAGGGAGAGATCCGGAGGTTGCTGACCGGACTCGGCTCCCGGACCTTCCGCCGGCCGTTCTCACTCCGGTCGCTGGAGGAGAAGCTCGAGGACCTTTTCCTGGCTGTGGAATACTTGTCCCAGAAGAGGATCGGAGCCCTTATCGCCATGGAGAAAGACATTCCGCTTAAAGTCTACGCCGATCGGGGCACTAAACTGGACGCCCTGATTTCCAAGGACCTTCTGGTCAACATTTTCTTCCCCCGTTCGCCCCTTCATGACGGCGCTGTTATCCTCCGGGGGGATAAAATTCTGTCCGCGGGCTGCCTGCTCCCGCTTCCGGCTACGCACAGCTTGGGAGAGGAATTTCTGGCCCGGACCCGCCACCTCGCCGCCATAGGCCTCTCCCAGGAAACGGACGCAGCCGTCATCGTGGTCTCTGAAGAGACGGGGGGGATCTCGCTGGCGACCAGAGGCCACCTCAACAAGGTTCAGGATAAGGACCAATTGAAGGAAGCGCTGCTGCGCTATCTGGGTTAAACATGATCAAGATCCTCCGCAACTTCTTCCTCCGCAACTGGGAGCTCAAGCTCCTCTCCCTCCTCATCGCTTTCATTGTCTGGCTTTCTCTCATCCCGGAAGAAAAGACCTTCTCCGAGAAAACGCTGACCATCCCCTTGGAAACGCACAATATTCCAGCCGATATGGAGCTGGTGGAAAAACCCGACCCGACCGTGGACGTCACCATCCGTGCGCCCAACAGGATGATCAACGAGATCAGCGCCGCTAACGTCTTCGCCAAGCTCAACCTCAGCCGTGCCTCCATCATGCAACAGGAATATCCCCTCAACGAGACGATGATCAGCATCCCGACGGGCGCCGAGGTGGTCCGGATTTCTCCCACGATGGTCAGGCTCAAGCTCGAGCGGACCCGGGAAGTCTCTCTCGATGTCTTGCCCAATATCATCGGCCAGGCCAAGGAGGGTTACGGAATTGCCAAGATCGAGGTCTTGCCGCCCCGGGTGCTGGTCAAAGGTCCCGAGAGCAAGTTCGATCAAAAAGACAGGGTCTCAACAAGTCCGGTGGACATTGGGAAATTGACCTCATCCACCGAGGTCGAGGCCGACCTCATCCTTGCCAAGCCCGACCTGCGCCTGGCTTCGCCGCGGGCCAAAGTCAGGGTCCGGATCTTTATCGAGAAGATCGGCCCGGAAGAAAAGCCCGCCCCCAAGAAAAAGAAATGAAGACGCTTTTCGGAACGGACGGCATCAGGGCCGTCGCCGGCAAGTATCCTCTCGATGATGCCACCATCCGTGTCCTTGGCTGGGCTCTGGCCAGGCTTCTCAAAGAAGAAGGTCTGGAGCCGCGTATCTTGATCGGCCGCGACACCCGGGAATCCGGCCCCTGGATCGAGACGGCGCTGGCCGCCGGGATCGCAGTCGGCCGCGGAGAAGCCGTCTCCGCAGGTGTGGTCCCCACCTCCGCAGTGTCATTCCTGACCCTGAAACACCGTTTCTCAGCCGGCATCGTTATTTCAGCTTCCCATAATCCTTTTAATGATAACGGGATCAAGATCTTTTCCTCCAAGGGAATCAAGATCTCGGACGCCTGGGAGCTGCGTCTGGAAGAAACCGTCCTGGGGAGAAAAGACAAAACGGTCCCCGCGATCCCGGACAAGTCGCTCCAGCCTCGGCCCGATCTTATCGACGAATACGAGGATTTCCTGATGGAGCGGCTGCGGCATGCCCATGTTCCTGAAGAGCTGACGGTCGTCCTGGACTGCTCCAACGGGGCCAGTTCGGTCATCGCCCCGACGGTTTTTTTCAGGCTGGGATTCAGAGTCATCCCCATCTTCAACCTTCCCGACGGGCGAAATATCAACCGCCGCTGCGGCTCTCTTTATCCTCACAACCTGGCCCGTCACGTCGTCGCCTCCCGAGCCGATCTCGGAATCGCCTATGACGGAGACGCCGACCGAGTGCTTTGGGTGGACGAGACAGGAAAGATCCTGAGCGGCGACCATACCCTGTTCGTGCAGGCCCGCCATATGTTGGAAGGACGGCAACTCAAGACGAACACGGTTGTGGCCACCACGATGAGCAACATGGGGCTGGAGAAAGGGCTCCGGGAGATGGGCGTCGAGCTCGTCCGGACGCAGGTCGGAGACAAGTATGTTCTCGACAAGATGATGGAGATCGGCGCCAACCTGGGCGGCGAGCAATCCGGCCACACCATCTTCCTGGATGATTGCCCCACCGGCGACGGCATCCTAACCAGCCTGAGGATGCTCGAGGCCATGCTGGCGGCCCGGGTCTCCTTTTCTAAGTTGACCGGAGAGCTCAAGGAATTCCCCCAGGTCCTCCGGAACGTCCGGGTCAAAGAGAAGACGGACCACGCTCAGTTCCCCGAGATCGTCCGGACGATCGAAGATATCAGAGCGGAGCTCGCCGGGGCGGGCCGGCTCGATGTTCGCTA
>CAYOZW010000136.1:0-8816 GCA_964408495.1 uncultured Eubacteriales bacterium | reverse complement strand
GGTCAAAACGATGAATAAAGGTTCGGTCATCATCGACCTGGCCATCGATTACGGCGGCTGCATCGAGTCCAGCCGGCCGACCACCCTCGAGCATCCGACCTACCTAGAAGAAGGGATCATCCACTACTGTGTCCCTAACATCACCTCCTCGGTCAGCCGGACTTCCTCGAAAGTCCTCTCCAACCTCGCCGTCCACTACCTGCACGCCATCGGGGAGACCGGGATCGATCAGGCCATCAAGGCCAATCCCACACTGGGCCGGGGCGTTTATATGTGCAAAGGCCATATCGCCAAGAAGAATATCGCTGAGCGCTTCGGGCTGAGCTACCAGGACGTATTTTCGGGCTGAAGAAGGCCGGATGAGGCGTGAAATGGACGAACTGTTGAGGGACCTCGGCCGGGAACAGAAGGACCTGGTCCATATCCTTCACGCCGTCCAGGCCCGATACGGCTACATCCCCGCACCGGCCATCCGGCGGGTTGCCGAACATTTGAGCATCACCGAGAATGACGTTTTCGGAGTGCTGACGTTCTACAAGGCCTTTCGGCTGCGGCCCTCCGGCAAATACACGGTGACGGTTTGCCAGGGAACGTCCTGTCATGTCCGGGGCGGCGCCGCGGTCTTCGCCGAGGTCAAGAACCAGCTCGGGATCGAGCCCGGCATGACCACGGCCGACCGGATGTTCTCGCTGGAGACGGTCAATTGCTTTGGTTGCTGCGCCATCGGGCCGACCGTGGTCGTTAACGGCACCTATCATTCGCAGGTCCAGGTTTCTGATGTGAGTTCCCTCTTGGCTGGATATAGGAGTCGTAAGTAGGGGCTTCATGAAGAGACTCACCGACCCCACCCAACTGGCGGCCTGGAAAACGCTCCTGGCCGAGGAACGCCCGGCCCGCCAAAAAACCATCGTTGTTTCCAACGGGACCTGTGGCCAGGCCAGCGGGTCGCTGGCCATTATCGAAGCCCTCGAGCGGGAGGTTGAAAAGCGAGAACTTCAAGCGACCGTCGGTTTGGAGATTACAGGATGTCATGGATTCTGCGAACGTGAACCCAACATCGTCGTCTATCCCGAGGGGATTTTCTACGGCCCGCTGGACCCGAGTGATATCCCCAGGATCGTAGACCAGAGCATTCTTAAGAACAAGGTGATTGGAGCCCTCGTCTACAAAGATCCCAAGACCGGCCGGAAGTTCGGGCTCCAGAAGGAGATCCCTTTTTATCGAAAGCAGATGCGGCTGCTGACCGGTGATAACCTGCGTATCGATGCGAACCGGATCGAAGACTATATTCTGGCGGATGGGTATATCGCTTTATCCAAGGCTCTCTTCGATATGACGGCCGAGGAGGTCATCCACGAGGTTGATGTCTCGGGACTCCGGGGCAGGGGGGGGGCCGGATTCCCCACCGGCAAGAAATGGCAGTTCTGTCGTGATGAGATCGCCGACCGCCGCTATGTTGTCTGTAATGCCGATGAAGGGAATCCGGGGACCTACATGGACCGCAGTATCCTGGTCGCCAATCCGCACAGCGTTATCGAGGGGATGATCATCGGCGCCTATGCCATCGGCGCAACGGAAGGCTACATATATGTCCGGATGGAAGCGCCTCACGCCGTGAAGCAGGTGACGATCGCCCGGGACCTGGCCAGGAAGCACGGCCTCCTCGGGAAGTCCATCCTCGGTTCGGAATTTCATTTCGACCTTCATATCGTTGAGGGAGCGGGTGCCTATATCTGCGGGGAAGAGACCTCGTTAATGAGCTCGATCGAGGGGTATCGAGCCGTCTCCCGGCAGCGACCCCCTTTCCCGGCTCAGGCGGGGCTGTGGGGCAAGCCGACGAACATCAACAATGTCGAGACCTGGGCCAACGTGCCCCTGATCATCAGGCAGGGTGCCGAGTGGTACAGCCAGATCGGCACGGCCAAGAGCAAGGGCACGAAAATCTTTTCCCTTGTGGGCAAAATCAGGAATGGTGGCCAGGTTGAAGTGCCCATGGGCATCAAGCTCCGCGAGATCATCTATGACATCGGCGGCGGGATCAAGGGCGGGAAGAACTTCAAGGCCGTCCAGACCGGCGGTCCGGGAGGCGGGTTCCTGCCCGCTAAGTACCTGGATCTGCCCATCGACTACGACAGCCTTGTCCAGGCCGGTTCCACCATGGGCTCGGGAGGGATGATCGTCTTGGACGAGACGACCTGCATGGTTGACCTCGCCCGTCATTACATGCACTTCACTCAAGAAGAATCCTGCGGGAAGTGCGTGCCCTGCCGCGTGGGAACAAAACAGATCCACGATATCCTGGTCCGGATCACGCGCGGGGAGGGAGAGGAGGCCGACCTCGAGCAGCTCGAAGAACTGGCCAACACCGTCAGGGAAGCCTCGCTCTGCGGGCTCGGACAGTCGGCTCCCAATCCCGTGCTTTCCTCGCTCCGCCATTTCCGGGACGAGTATCTTGAGCACATCAAACACAAGAGGTGCCCCGCCCAGGCCTGCAAGGAACTCGTCTCATCGTCGCAGCAGGAGGCCCGGAAGCGTGGTTAAATTGAAGATCAACGGCCGGGATATCGCCGCCGACCCCGGTTCGACCGTGCTCGAAGCGGCTCAAGCCCATGGCATCAGGATACCCAACTTGTGCGCTTCCAAGGGCCTGACTTCCTATGGCGGGTGCCGGCTCTGCCTCGTTGAGGTCAAGGGAAAGAGGGGCTATCTCCCGGCCTGTTGCACGGTTGTCGAGGAGGGACTTGAGGTCACGACCGATACGCCGCGGCTGCAGGCGCTCCGTCGGCAGACGCTGGAGTTGATCCTCTCAGAGCACCCTCATGCCTGTTTGATCTGTTCGGAGAAGAAAGATTGCGAAGAATACAAATCCACCATCCGTAAGGTCGGGGAGGTGACAGGGTGCGTGCTCTGTTCGGAGAACGGGCGTTGTGCTCTCCAGGATATCGTCACAGAGCTTAAGGTCGAGAGGGTTCGATGGCCGGCCTCCTACCGGGATTTCGATGTGCACCGGGAGGATCCCTTTTTTGACCGGAACTACAATCTGTGCATCCTTTGCGCCCGCTGCGTGAGGGTCTGCAGCGAGGTCAGAGGAGCGGGAGCAATCTCGGTCGTCTATCGCGGGCCCCAGGCGGCCATCGGAACTTCCCTGGACCAGCCGCTCGCCGATTCCGGCTGTCAGTTCTGCGGGGCCTGCGTCGATGTCTGCCCGACCGGCTCTTTGACTGAGCGAGGCCTCAAAGGCGAGGGTCTGCCCGAGGAGAGCGGCGAGACAATCTGTCCTCTCTGCAGCCTTGGCTGCGCTCTCGAGGTCGACCTGAAGAAAGGACGAATCGTCAGCTCCCGTCCCAAAGAGGGCGCCCCGGTCAACGGCGGACAGGCCTGTGTCAAAGGGCGGTTTCTCGTTCGGGACACCGTCTTCGCCCCCCGGAGGATTCTCCGGCCGATGGTCCGCCGGGACGGGAAGCTCATCGAGTCAGACTGGGATGAGGTCCTGGACTTCGTCGCCCGCCGCCTTAAGGAAGGAAGGAATCAAGAGTCCGCCATGGTCGTCTCCTCTCAGCTCGCTTTGGAAGACCAGTACGTCGCTCAGCGTTTTGCCCAAAAGATCCTGCGAACAGACCCGTGGGTCGATTTCCCCCGAACTTCCGGTCCGGCCCTCTTCCGGGAGGAACTCCGGAGACAGGAGGTATCTCTCCCCCTCAATTTTGAGGCGAGTTCCCTCGCTTCGGCCGGAATCATCGTGGTCGCCGGCGCCGACCTCGTCCTTTCTCATCCTATCCTTTGGCTCGAGGTCCTCAAAGCGGTCCGCCGAGGCGCCAGACTCCTTTTCTGGAATAGCGCGGAGACGGTCCCCGAGCGCCGGGCGACTCTCTCCCTGCGAACGAAGCCGGGAAGCGAACTGGCCGCCCTCGTCTATCTCTGCCGCGAGCTTCTTAAGCAGCGGCCGATGGACCTGTGGTCGGCCATCCCCGCCGGGGAAGAGCTGAAAAGCTCCCTGGAGAACGTCGGCCAAGCGATCCTCACCTCCTCCATCGAGCTCGAAAAAGAAGATCTTTTATCAGCGGTCCGTCTTCTCCAGGAGGCGGGACCGGCGATCTTTCTGGTAGGGCCGGCGCTGGTTCAGGGGCCGGACGCCCGCCGCCTCGTCCAGATGCTCTGGAATCTCGCTCTTCTCTGCGAGGCCAGAGTTATTCCCTTGGCCTCGGAGAACAACGAACGGGGATTTATTGAGCTTTGGCCTTCCGGATCTTTGAATGGAGCGTCCAAGGCCGGGCTCATCGAGGGGCTCGAGAAGGGGAGTTATCGGACGCTCTACCTGGCCGGAAATCTTCCCGGTCTGGGACAAGTGAAAATTCCCGACTTCTTGATCGTGCAAGGCAGTTATCATGGTGCTGCCGCGGAGTCGGCCGATGTCCTCTTGCCGGCCGTCACCTGGGCCGAGACCGACGGTACCTTCGTTAACGCCGAAGGACGAATCCAGAGATTCGGAAGCGTGATCGATCCCCTGGGAGAATCCCGTCAGGATTGGCGGATTTTCTGCCGTCTCGCCGAGAAAATGGGGCGCGGGGACTTTTCTTTTCAGAGTGCGGCCGAGATCACTGAAGAAATGAGCCGGGCGATTCCATCGTTCCACGAAGTCTCGGCCCTCCATCTCAAGAAAGGCCGCCCGGATTTTGTCCGGGAAGAGATCCAACCTTTTGCCCGGTTCCTCCCTCTTGCCTCTGCAGAGGGAGGATCAGAAAATTGCGAAAAAACTCCCGCGCCCGGGCAGCGGGAGGATATCCCTGACACCTACCGAGGCCTGGACCTCATCCGGGAATTCAAGGGCCTCAAGAAGCTGAGAGAGAGAAACAGGACCCCGAACCAAGAACCGGACAAACAGGAGAAATAGCGAGAAGTCACCATGGCCAAGATCCTGCGCCGAGAACGACTGGTGCCCAATATCCATCTTCTTGAAGTCCACGCTCCCGAAGTGGCCCGGAAGAGCCGCCCCGGCCAATTCGTTATCGTCATGCCCGACGAGCGCGGGGAAAGGATCCCGCTGACGATCGCGGACTGGGATAGGAAGCGGGGATCGGTCACTTCGGTGTTCATGGTGGTCGGCACGAGCACCCAGAAGCTGTCGCTGCTCAAGGCGGGAGACGATATCCCCGTTTATGTCGGTCCGCTCGGCCGGCCTTCGGAGATTCAGAATTTCGGGACTGTTGTCTGTGCGGGCGGTTGTTTCGGGATCGCGGCTATCTATCCCATCGCCCGGGCTCTGAAGCAGGCCGGGAACCGCGTTCTCACCCTGATCGATGTCAAGGCCAGCTATCTCTTCTACTGGGAGGACAAGCTCAGGAAGGTCAGCGACGAGCTCTTCGTCTCGGCCCGGGACAAACGCTATGATTCCAAAGAATACATCCCCTATAAACTCGACGCTCTGATCAAGGAGGAAAAGAAAATTGAGCGTGTCGTGGCCATCGGCTGCACCTATCTGATGTACCGCTGCTCCGAGGCGACCCGGGCGGCCGCAGTCAAGACGATGGTCAGCCTCAACCCGATCATGGTCGACGGGACGGGCATGTGCGGGGCCTGCCGCGTGACCGCGGGGGGGAAGACCCAATTCGCCTGTGTGGACGGCCCGGATTTTGATGGACATAGCGTCGATTGGCAGGAGCTTTTCTCCCGCCGCAAATTCTATTTTGACGATGAAGTGAGATCGTTGTGCGCTTGGGAAAAAGGACGGTTTCCGTGAGTGAGGCCGGGCGCGCCGAGAGAAAGGGATGACCGAGAAACTGGAAATTTCACCCGAGCTCAAGGCCAGGCTTCGGGCCGAGTTCGATAAGGACTGGCGGAAAGCGTTGCGCAAGTCTCTGCCGATCAAGGAAAGGATGAAGATCTCCAGGGAGAAAATGCCCGAGCGCGAAGCCGAGGAGAGGAACTGCGATTTCGCTGAAGTGAACAAGGGGCTGGACCTCGGGGCGGCCGTCCGTGAGGCCCAGCGCTGCTGGGACTGCGCCAACCCCGGGTGTGTGACCGGTTGTCCGGTGTCCATTGACATCCCCAGTTTCATCAAGCTCATCGAGAAACGCGACCTCCCGGCCAGCGTCCGGAAGATCAAGGAGACCAACAGCCTGCCGGCCATCTGCGGCCGGGTTTGTCCCCAAGAAACCCAGTGTGAAGCTGTCTGCAACCTCAAGAAGACCAGTGGCGTCCCGGTCGCCATCGGCAATCTGGAAAGGTTCATTTCAGATTTTGAGCGCCGGGAGGGGGAGGTGTTCATCCCCGACCTGCCCGCTACGACGGGGAAGAAGGTGGCCGTCATCGGCGCCGGCCCGGCCGGGCTGACGGCGGCCGGGGAATTGGTCAAGAAAGGCCATGCCGTGACCATCTTCGAAGCGCTTCACATCCCCGGCGGCGTCCTCGTCTACGGGATACCCGAGTTCCGGCTTCCCAAGAGCATTCTTAGAGCGGAGGTCGATTACCTGCGGAAACTGGGGGTCGAACTGAGGTTGAACTTCGTCGTCGGCAAGACGGCCACACTGGAAGATTTGAAAAAAGACGGGTATGACGCTTTTTTCATCGGGACCGGGGCCGGCCTCCCGAACTTCATGCGCATCCCCGGTGAAAACCTGGTCGGGGTCTACTCGGCCAACGAGTACCTGACCCGGGTCAACCTGATGCGGGCCTATGAATTTCCCGCCTACGACACGCCTGTTGTCCGGGGCAAGCGCGCGGCCGTTATCGGCGGCGGCAACGTGGCCATGGATTCTGTCCGGACGGCCAAGCGCCTCGGAGCGGAATCGGCAGCCATCATCTACCGCCGCTCCCGCCAGGAAATGCCGGCCCGGGAGGAGGAGGCTAAGCACGCCGAGGAAGAAGGCGTTGAATTCCACCTCTTGACCACACCAACCCGCTACCTCGGTGACGATAGCGGCCGGGTCAAAGCGATGGAGTGCCTGAAGATGGAACTGGGCGAGCCCGACTCTTCGGGACGGCGCAAGCCGGTTCCGGTCCCGGGTTCGGAGTTCGTGACCGAGGTGGACCTGGTTGTTGTGGCCATCGGACAGAGCCCCAACCCCCTGATTCCCCAGACGACTCCCCAGCTCCGCGTCGGCAAGTGGGGTAACGTGGAAGTGGACTGGAAGACGATGGCCACGGCCATTCCCGGCGTGTTTGCGGGGGGAGATATCGTCCGGGGCGGGGCGACGGTCATCCTGGCGATGGGCGACGGCCGGCTGGCCGCTGAAAAGATCGATCACTACTTAAAAAACGGCCAAAAATGAGGCCTCTGGACTTGGAGAGAATGGAGGATTCAGATGAGCTGGGTCGATGATTACAAGAAAAAACTGGTGAGCGCTGAAGAAGCCGTCTCCGTCATCAAGGGAGGAGACCGTGTTTATATCAGCGGAAACGCCGCCACGCCCTACGTCTTGATGAACGCCTTGGCGGCGCGGAAAGATGAGCTCACGGACATCGAGCTCGTTCACGTTCTTCTTCTGGGCGATGATCCCCTTTCAAAACCGGAGATGGAAGGGCATTTCCGTCACAATTCCCTATTCGTCGGTCCGGCCGACCGCAAGGCCATCAACGAGGGGAGAGCGGATTATGTGCCGATTTTTCTCCACCAGATTCCCTCTCTGTTCACTTCCGGGCAGATGGCCCTGGATGTCGCTGTTCTTCATGTCTCCCCCCCCGACGAGCACGGATTCATGAGCCTGGGTGTCGAGGTTTTGGCCTCTAAGGCCGCCGCCGAGACGGCCAAGGTCGTCATCGCCCAGGTCAACGACCGAATGCCGCGCGTCCTGGGCGACTCCTTCCTCCATGTCTCCCGCTTCGATAAAGTCGTCGAGATCTCTGAGCCGCTGCCCCAGCTCGAGAAGAGTCCCTTCAGTGACGTCGAGCGGAGGATCGGCAAATTCATCGCCGAACTGATCGAGGACGGATCAACCCTGCAACTTGGGATTGGGGGGATCCCTGATGCGGTCCTGGCTGCCTTGTCCGGCCGGAAAGACCTGGGTATTCATACCGAAATGGTCTCGGACGGAGTGATGGAGGCGATCGAGGCCGGAATCGTCACCGGAGCGAAGAAGACCTTTCATCCTTACAAAGTCGTGATCACTTTTGCCCTGGGGAGCGACCGGCTTTACGAGTTCATCGATAACAACCCGGTGATCGAGGCCCATCCGACTGACTACGTCAACCATCCCTTCAACGTCGCCCGCAACGATAACATGGTTGCCATTAACTCGGCCATCGAGGTCGATATCACCGGGCAAGTTTGCTCGGACTCCATCGGGACATTCATCTACAGCGGTTTCGGCGGCCAGGTCGATTTTATCAGGGGCGCTGCCCACTCCAAGGGAGGGAAGCCGATCATCGCCCTGCCCTCGACGGCCAAGGCCGGAGAAATGACCAGAATCGTCCCGTTCCTGAAGAAGGGCGCCGGTGTCGTGACCACCCGGGCCGATGTCCGGGCCATCGTGACCGAATATGGAGTCGCCCATCTTTGGGGGAAGAACCTCGACGAGAGGACCAAGGCGCTGATCAATATCGCCCACCCCAAATTCCGACCGGATCTCATCCGGGAGGCCAAGGCCAGGAATCTTCTCAAATAGCCCCGGGGTCGCGGCGATGGACCAACCCGAACTGTTTCCGGCCGAGAAGGGCCATATCGGCACGGACGAATCAGGAAAGGGAGACTATTTCGGTCCTATAGTCATCGCCGGGGTTTTTCTCCCGGAAGGCCAGGAGGATGTTCTCCGGGAGTTCGGAGTCAAAGACAGCAAACGGACCTCCGACGGCCGGGCCCAGGAGCTGGCCGAGATGATCAA
>CAYOZW010000135.1:8512-8877 GCA_964408495.1 uncultured Eubacteriales bacterium | reverse complement strand
CCCCTCACTTCCTCGAGAACAGGTAAGAAAAGGGAACGGCGATCAGATCCCCGATGATAAAGGTGACAAAGACGACGGAGATAAAAACAACATAAAACGGAAACTGCCCCTTCAGGAAAAGCGGAAGAGCCAGAGCGACCAGCCAGATCGGCTTGTAAACCAGCTCCAATAACAAAACGGGAGCGAACTTCAGCGGTGAGCGAAGCCCGAGTATAGAGACAAGTCCGAGAGCTAAAAAAAGACTTCCACTCATCCCGAGCATGACCGGATCTTGAGGAGGAAAACGAAAAACAGATTGAAGTGTGTCAGGAAGCAGGATCATCCCCAATCCGACGCCGCCGGACACAACAAGCGTATAAATATAC
>CAYOZW010000135.1:0-8502 GCA_964408495.1 uncultured Eubacteriales bacterium | reverse complement strand
CATGGCCTTGAGCCAGCCCCAGCGGATGGACGTTTGATCGCTCATCAGCCTCTCTCCTTTCATAAAGCCCATTCTTGCGCGCCGAGCAGCCCTCGGCAGCGCTTTTGATCAGGGTCTCCTTCCTGTTTTGTTCCCGATGAAAGCCAGACCCAATTGTATTAAAATAGAAGTAGAAAAGACAAATCGAGAAAAAAATGCCACCGCCTAGGCCAGAGCAGGAGCAAACAGCCCAGCTTATAAGCAGAATCCGCACCCTCTTGCCTAAAGCCATGTTGCGCGAACGGGAGGCGGCTAGCCGCAAGCTTCACCATCTCCAGCAGACCCGCCGCGGCGGTCAAAGGCTCCTGGCTGATCTTCTGGTGATTGAAAAGCGGCTCGAACGGTCGGCCCAGGAGCGCTCGGAGCGCCTCAGCCGCCGGCCGCGCGTCCATTATCCCCCGGCGCTCCCGATCAGCGCCAAGCGCCACGAGATCATCCGGGCCATCAAGCGCCATCCCGTCGTCATCATCTCCGGAGAGACCGGTTGCGGCAAAAGCACCCAGATTCCCAAGATGTGCCTCCAGGCCGGCCGCGGCATCGCCGGCAAGATCGCCTGCACCCAGCCGCGCCGGATCGCGGCTATCACCATCGCCCATCGCATCGCCGAGGAACTCGGCGAATCGGTCGGCCGTTCGGTCGGCTACAAGATCCGCTTCCAGGACCGGGCGGCTCGCGAATCATACATCAAGATCATGACGGACGGCATGCTCCTGGCCGAAACCCAATCCGACCGCCGCCTGACCGAATACGACACTCTGATTATCGACGAGGCCCACGAGCGGAGCCTGAACATCGATTTCCTGTTGGGCATCGCCCGGACCCTGCTCGATGACCGCCCGGAGCTCAAGGTGATCATCACCTCGGCGACACTCGACACCGAAAAGTTCTCCGATGCATTCAATGATGCACCCGTCATCCATGTCGGCGGCCGGATGTTCCCGGTGGAGGTCGAATACATGCCCCCTGAGTCTTTCTCGGGCGGCATCGATGAATCCGACTATGTCGATATGGCCGTCCGGACCGTCGACGGGCTCACGCGACGCCGGCAGCGCGGCGACATCCTCATCTTCATGCCGACCGAGCAGGACATCCTCGAGACCTGCGAGAAGCTGGAAGGAAAGCATTACGCCGGCACGACGATCCTCCCCCTCTATGCCCGGCTGCCCGCCGCCCAACAGGGCCGCGTCTATTCGATCTCGGGGCCGAAGATCATCGTCGCCACGAACGTCGCCGAGACTTCCTTGACGATTCCGGGTATTCGCTATGTCATCGACACCGGCCTGGCCCGCATCTCCCAGTACCAGCCCGGTACCCGGATCAATAGTTTGCCTATCAGTCCGATTTCCCAGGCGAGCGCCGACCAGCGCAAGGGCCGGTCGGGCCGGATCCAGGAAGGGCTCTGTATCCGGCTTTACTCCGCTGACGATTACGCTGCGCGGTCCGAGTTTACAGCTCCCGAGATCCTCCGCTCTAACCTGGCCGAGGTCATCCTGAGGATGATTAACCTCAACCTAGGTGAGCCGGCCCGGTTTCCTTTTGTCGACCGGCCGCATTCTCGGAACATAAAAGACGGCTACGAATCGCTTCTCGAGCTCGGCGCTATCGAGAAAAGGGTGCGCGACTACGAGCTCACTTCGCTGGGGAGGCGGATGGCCCCGATGCCGCTCGACCCCCGGGTTTCGCGGATGCTTCTTGAAGCGGAGAGAGAGGGGTGCCTCAATGAGGTCGCCGTGATCGCCTCCGTCCTGAGTATCCGCGACCCCCGGGAAAGGCCGCCGGACAAAGCGGGCCTGGCCGACCAAGCTCAATCCTCATTCGCCCATCCCGATTCAGATTTTCTGACACTTCTCCATATTTGGCACCGTTTTCACGGCGGCGAAAACATCTCTTCGAAAAGCCAGCGGCGGAAATTCTGCCTCGATAACTATCTTTCCTATCCCCGAATGCGGGAATGGGGTTTTGTCCACGACCAGATCCTTTCGATCCTGGAGGAGCAGGGCATCAAGTTGAGCCGGGCGGAACGCAGAGAAATGACACCTATCATATATGCTGGCGTCCATCGCTCCATCCTGAGCGGATTTCTCTCCAACATCGCCGTTCACAAAGAAAAGAGTCTCTACCAGGCTGCCAAAGGACGCGAGGTCATGATCTTCCCCGGCTCCACCCTGTTCGGCAAGTCACGGCCGTGGATCGTCGCCGCGGAGGTGGTTAAGACATCGCGTCTTTTCGCCCGCACGGCCGCCAAGATCGACCCTGCCTGGCTGGAAGAATTGGGCGGAGACCTCTGCCGGTACTCCTACTCCGAACCCCGCTGGGACAAGGAGAGGGGCGAAGTCCGCGCCAAGGAACGAGTCTCGCTCTTCGGATTGGAAATCATCACCGATCGCGATGTCGCCTTCGGGCCCAAAAACCCGGACGAAGCCCATAGGATTTTCGTCAGTCAGGGCTTAGTCGAAGGTGAGGTTGCAGAGCCGCCGCCTTTCCTCGAGCACAACTTGGACCTGCAGAAAAAGGTAGGGGAGATGGAAGAGAAGATGAGGCGGCGCGATATCATGGTCCCCGAAGCGGCCATCGCCGATTTCTATTCGGGCCGCCTGGCCGGTGTCTATGATCTCCGCGGCTTGGAAAAAAGGATTCGCCAAGCAGGGGGCGACGAGTTCTTGCGGTTGAAAGAAAATGACCTCCTTCTTCTCGCCCCTGACGAAGAAGAACTTCGGAGTTTCCCGGATGAGTTCCCGCTGGGCGCGCGGCGATTTCCAGTATCCTACCGGTTTTCTCCCGGCGATGAGGCCGACGGAGTAACCCTGCGCGTCCCTTTCGGCCAGATCGCTTCCATCCCCTCCGAAGCCCTGGAATGGGGAGTGCCGGGCCAGTTTAAGGACAAGATCGCCGCCCTGATCAGGGGCCTTCCTAAATCCGATCGCAAGCAGCTGATGCCCTTTGCCGAGACGGCCCAAACGATCGCCCGCGAGATGCGCCTGACCGAGCCTTCGCTTTACGAGACGCTGGCCAAGTTCATCAAGAAAAGGTTCGGGGCGGACATCCCCGCCTCGCGTTGGGCCAGCGCCGATATCCCCGGTCACCTGAAGATGCGGGTCGCCGTCGTCGACCCGGAGGGCCGGGAGTTGGCGGCCAGCCGGAACATCGAAGTCCTCCGCCGGGCCGGAGCCGTCTCGTTCATCCCGGAGCAATCGACCGACTGGCAGGAAGCGCGTGCTGTTTGGGAAAAAGAGGGACTGAAATCCTGGGATTTCGGACCGCTCCCCGAGAGCGTTCCCGTGGGGACATTCATGACCGCCTATCCGGGTCTCGAACCGGGGGAAAAGGGAGTCAACATCCGGCTTTTCAAGACGGAAGCGGAGGCTCTTTCCTCGCATCTCAGTGGAGTCGAAGCGCTGCTCACGGCCAAATTCGCCAAGGACGTCGAATTCTTGCGCCGGTATCTTGTGGTCTTCGAGGAATATGGGAATACGGCCCTATTTTTCGGCGGCAGGGCGGCCGTGGAAAAAGGAATGATGGAAAACATCCAGCGGGAGATCTTCCGCAAGAACCTCCGCAGCCGGCAGGAATTCGAAGCCTTCGGCGAGACGGTCATGCGCTCTTTGTTTGAGAAGAGCCACTCCCTGCGGGAAACGGTTTTCAAGATTTTCAATGCTTACCAAAAGACACTCCGCGCGGTCCAGCCGGTCGGGAAGGCCGCCGCCTCGAGACGCGTCGTGCCCACCTTAGGCGAAGAGATCAGAGAGGGACTTCAAGCGCTCGTGCCCAAGAATTTCCTCGATATCTACTCTTTGGAAAGGCTCGTTCATCTCCCCCGTTACCTGGAGACGTTGCGAATGCGTTTGGAACGTGGAAGAGTCGATCCCGAGAAGGACCGGAAAAAAGCGGAACAGGTTAGGCCGTTTGCCGAGGCCCTCGACAGGATGAATGAAGACATTGACGCCGAAGCGTCAAAAGAAAAGCTAAGCGCGCTCGACGAGTATCGCTGGATGGTCGAGGAATTCAAGGTCTCCCTTTTCGCCCCCGAGCTCAAAACGGCCCACCCGATTTCCCCAAAGCGCCTCGCCGTCAAAATTAAGGAAATCAACTCAACCTAGAGATTGTCGCGGAGAAATCGGGTCATCAATTCATAAAGATGGATAGTCGTATTCTTCCCCTCAAATATCCCATGAGAGCGGTTGGGATAGGCCATCATGGTGAAGCGCTTGCGGTTGCCCACGAGCTCGTTGACCAGCCTCTCGAAGCTCTGGTAGTGGACGTTGTCGTCGCCCGTGCCGTGGATGATAAGCAGGTTGCCCTTGAGCCCTGAGGCGAAGGTGATGGGCGATCCATTTTTAAATCCTTCCTCGTTGTCCTTGGGCAAACCCATGTATCGTTCCTGGTAAATCGTATCGTAAAGCCTCTGGTCGCTGACGAAGGCGACAGCGATGCCCGTTTTATAGAGGTCGGGATACCGGAACATGGCGTTGAGGGTCATCGAGCCGCCGCCGCTCCAGCCCCAGACGCCGACGCGCGCGGGATCCAGATAAGGCCGTTTCCGGAGGAGGGCCTTAACCGCCGCCGCCTGGTCGGCCGAAGCCAGGATGCCGATCTGACGGTAGATGCTCTTCCGCCAGGCGCGGCCGCGCGGCGCCGGGGTGCCCCGGTTGTCGATGCTGGCGACGACATACCCCTGCTGGGTGAGCATCAGGTGCCAGAGGTAGCGGTTCCCGTCCCAGCGGTCGAGCACGGTCTGGCCGGCCGGCTCCCCGTAAACATAAATAAGGATGGGGTACTTTTTCTGGGGGTCGAAATCGGGAGGCTTGAGGCACCAGCCGTCGAGCTCGACACCAGCGCCGATATCGGCGCGGAAGAATTCGCCATCCTGCCTTTTGAGCGCCTTGACCTTCGCCCTGAGCGCGCCGTTGTCGACCAGCGTCCGAGCAACCGTGTGCTTCGGCAATCGGACGAGTTCGGTGACAGGAGGGACGCCGTACGACGAATACGTATGGAACCCCCACATGGCGGTGGGCGAGATTTGATATGAATGCATTCCTGGCTGGTCTTTGGGGGTGATCCGCTCCGGCTTCCCGCTGCCGTCCAGCCGGGTCCGGAAAAGGAAACGCCGGGTCGGGTTTTCGGGCGAGGCGATGAAGTACAGCCAGCCGCCCTTCTCGTCAATCGCCTCGACGCTGAGGACATCAAAGTCGCCGGGGGTTACGAGAGTCGTTTCTCCCATGCGGGAGACGGTATAGACATGGCTCCAGCCGTCCCGTTCACTCAGCCAGGTGAATCGGCTCCCCTTGTCCAGCCATTGGACGCTGTCACAGACTTCGACCCAGCAGTCGTCGCTGTCGGTGAAAATCGTTCGGACCTCCGCTGTCGCCGCATCTCCGATCATCACTCCATTTTTATTCTGGAGCCTGTTGAGGCGCTGGATCATGATCTCCCGGCTGTTGGCCGCCCAGTCCATCCGGGCGATGTAGTTGTCGCTCGGTCCGCCGGGAACTCGGAACCATTTTACCTCTCCCCCCGAAGCTCCGACAACCCCGACGCGGCAGGACGAGTTGGTCTCGCCCACCTTGGGATACCGGAAGGTGATGATGCGGGGGTAAAGCCCGTCGGTGTTGTTGATCAGGTGGAACTCCTTGACCGCAGAACTGTCGAGCTGCCAGAAAGCGATGGCCGTGCCGTCCGGGCTCCAGCGGAACCCGTCCCGGAGGCCGAACTCCTCCTCGTAGACCCAATCGAAGGTCCCGTTGATCAGAGTCTCCGTCCCGTCCTCTGTCAGCGCGGTGATCCGGCGGGAAGCGAGGTCCTCGACGTAGATGTTGTGCTTCGAGACGTAAGCGACCCGGTCTCCCTGGGGAGAGAACTTGGCGAACATCAGGGATTGAGGGCCGAGGCCGGCCCCGAGTTTCTGCAATGTTTCGGCGCCTAAATCCAGAACCCAGTAATCTCCCCGCGTGTTCTGCCGCCAGACCCGCTGCGAGTTGGTGAAAAGAAGCATCCTCTTCCCATCGGCCGACCATTCGTAATTATCGATGGCGAGGGGTTGTGTTTCTCCCGACGGGATCAGCCGGGCCGCTGGGATAAGCACTTCCCGTTTGCCCGCTTCGGCAGAGTACAGAATGATTTCCCGGCCGTTTTTGATTGTCGCCGAATCCTCGACCGTGGTATAGGATTTCCCGTCCTTCATCCAGCGGGCCGGTCCGAAACGTTCAGGAGCGAACTCGCTCGAGACGAAAATCCGATCGAGGGTTAGGAGGGACGGATCGGACGTCTCCTGGCGCCAAAGTCCGGAACAAAACATGGCGATGGCTAAAGAGATAATGAAGAACCCGGCGGATCGTCTCTTCATTCTCGCCCTCCTCGTATTTAAATATCGAACATAATAATCATTTTCGGAGGAAGATGCCAGACAGCCAAAGGCCTCTTTGCTCCCAGCCGACACAAAGGGGACTCCTAACCCCCCATTTTTCTTGTAATCCCTGACCGATCATCTTAGTATGAAAACCGCGACTGACGGAGCCTTATGAAGGAGGAGGGATTATGACCGTTATGTCTTTCTTGAAATCTTTCGTTATCATCCTTGTCCTACCGTTCGCCAGGAAGTTCGAAAGCAAGAAGTAGAATTCTGCGCTTGCAGATATCCCGATCATATTGACAGAAAGAAGATCATGATGTCCCGGCTCTTTCCGCGGCACAAGGCCCGTCCGGATCAGGCCGGTTTCGTCCGGCGCGGCCTGGCCTTGGCTTTTGACACCGTGATCATCGGTTTGATTTCCCTTTTGATCTATCTGACGATAGTCGAAATCAAAGCCCTGGCCACTGGGGAACCCGGGATCATCGCTCAAGCGTCCCAGGCCTTCAAAGAAGGGGCCGGTTTTTCGATCAGGATGAGAGAGGACGAAGCCGACGAGATGTTCAACATCATCAAGGAATATTTCATCAGCCTTCTCTACTTCGTGCTCTTCTTCCGTTTCGGCGGCCGCACGCCGGGGAAGCGGATTTTTCGCCTCAAGGTCGTCGATCTCGAAGGAAAGCCGCGCCTCGGATGGTACCAGTGCTTCGAGCGCGCTCACGGCTATGTCTGCTCGGGGCTGTTCGCCTCGCTGGGTTTCTGGCAGGTTCTCTGGAACAAGAAGGGCTTGGCCATGCATGATAAAATCGCCGGCACGACTGTCGTCAAGCTGCCAAAGAAAGAGCGTCCGAAAAAAGCAAAGAAAACAAGGAGAGGCGCCGGGAAAGAGACCGCCTGATTCTTCTTCCGGGATCCCGAATTCATTTCTGCCCGGGCCCCGGCGGTTTGAGCGTGACGTTTATTTAATAAAAAAGCTGTATAATGAATCCCACGATGGCCGCTTTGAGACAAAGACAAACTCAGCTGGTTGATCGCAGACGAACTGGAAGGAGCGCACCATGAAAACATCAGGAAATACTATTCTCATCACCGGGGGAGGAAGCGGCATCGGGCTGGCCTTGGCGGAGTCGATGCTGGATCGGGGCAACACGGTGATCATATGCGGACGTCGTCGTGACCGCCTCCAGGCGGCGAAGAAACGCCTGTCGGGGCTGAACATCCGTGTTTGCGACATCTCCTTGCCGCGGTCTCGACGTGCTTTTACGGCCTGGGTGACCTCCGAGTTCAAGGATCTCAACATCCTGGTGAACAACGCAGGTATTCAGCGGCCGATCGAATTCCTGAAGGGCCATCATCACCTTCCGGACGCCGACCAGGAAGTGGCTACCAACCTAACGGCTCCCATCCATCTCAGCGCCCTGCTTATCCCTCATCTTAGGCGAAAGAAAGAATCTGCGATCGTCAATATCTCCTCCGGCCTGGCCTTCACCCCGCTGGCCGCCGTGCCCGTCTATTGCGCGACCAAAGCGGCCATCCACTCGTTGAGCCTTTGCCTGCGGCACCAACTCCAAAAGACATCCGTTCGTGTCTTTGAGGTCGCTCCTCCCATGGTCGCTACCGAGCTGTCCGGAAGCCGCCACAGGCCGGATGAGGATGAGGATATTATGACTTCCCGGGCAGTCGCAGCCGGTATCCTCGACGCGTTAAAGAGAAACAAATATGAAGTCGCCCTCGGAGCGGCTGCTCACCTCCGGGCGCAACGGGAAAGTTTGTTCGCGGCTATCAACCAATGAGTTGCCGCGCTGCGCAAATCCAATAAAGAGGTTTTCTTCTGATGCAAACCCTTGCCGGGCTTGCCCAGATTATCTTCTCAACGACGCTTTGGAGAAGATATAGTCCGGGATATCGACGTTGAACCTAACCTCGTCGAGCAGGAATTCCGTTCCCTCGCCGGTCTTGAGCATATCCTTAAAAACCATCCTCTTGGGAATCCAGCGTCCCTCTTGGGATTGGACGTCCTTGACCTCGGTCCGCTTCAACAGCTTGCCGCTCTTGGCAAAGCGGTCTTCCTTTAGGGCGACGAACCGTTCTTTGTCCACCCACACCTTCCGGGAATAATA